>JAXHNP010000006.1:55000-379375 GCA_034520365.1 Desulfobacterales bacterium | reverse complement strand
CGACCTGGACACATTTGCCGGAAAAACTGGGCTTGACCTTGCAGACAGCCTGTCGAGATTAAAGCAGGCAGGCATCCGGGTGGACAATCCAAAGCAGACACTTCTTGAAATCGCCCGGCAAAACAAGATCACCCCGCAAGACGTATATGAGGCAATGCAGCCCGGTGAAATGCCGGCACCGGATGCAAGTCTTCCGGAAAACCCGCCCCAGGGTCTTGGCAAACAAACGCTTTCCGATATCTGCCGACAATTCGGGCTGGATACCGCGGCGGTGATAACCGCCTTAAAGAACCGCGATATAACGGCCACCCCGGATGCGAGCATCAGGCAGATTGCCGATCAGCACGGGATGGAGCCTGCGGATGTCTATGGAATCATCAAAAGCGCCGCAGACAGCCGGCCGGATTTGTGAAAAATAAAAAATTGAATTTTTTCTTGACATGCCCGGCCTATGTTTATATTTTTATTTAGCCAATTAACTAAATATGCAATTTTCAAACGACCAAGATATGCTAAATGGAAAAAACACTCAAACAAATCAAGGCGCTTTCCGACGGCAACCGCCTTCGGGTCGTCATGGCCCTGTCAGCACACGATGAGCTTTGCGTCTGCCAGATCACCGAGCTTCTGCAGGTGTCAACGCCCACGGTTTCAAGACACATGAGCATTCTGCAGAATGCCGGGCTGGTTGAAAGCCGCAAGGACGCCCGGTGGGTGCACTACCGGTTGTCCGAAAACTTTCCGGAAGCGCTTTTAAACTGGGCAAACTCTTCAGTCGCCGGCTCCCGGATCATATGGAAGGACAAACAAGCGCTTGAAACCATTTTGTCCTTTCCGCCGGATGAATTGTGCAGGACGCGGAAGCAGCGGTCGATAGCAAATAACACTGATGATGCAAATAAAAATACGGGCCGGCAACAAGACTGAAGAGGGTCGAAAAAATGCGCCGGCACCGTATTATATAGCTTCCTTATTATATAGCTTCCTTGAGGCCTATCATTTATTCCTTTTCTGCTCGTAGTCCTCGATGGCCTTGCCCAGGGCCTCGGCTCCCAGATTGGAACAGTGCATCTTCTCTTTGGGCAGGCCCTCCAGCGATTCGGCTATGGCCTGCTTGGAAATTTGCTTGGCTTCTTCCAGACTGATCCCCCTGGCCAGCTCGCTGACCATGCTGGAGACAGCTATGGCCGCAACGCAGCCGAAGGTCTTGAACCTGACGTCCTCGAGTCTGTCGTCTTTGACCTTTATATATACGGTCATGGCATCACCGCAGACCGGATTGCCGACCTCACCCACGCCGTCGGGCTCCTCTATGCTGCCCATGTTTCTGGGATTGGAAAAATGATCCATTACTTTTTCGCTATACATAATGGTCTCCTTTTTTAAATGGATGACTTGCCCCTCTCCCTACAGCTTGTCAGCCAGGGTGACTTTCTTGAGCTCCCGGTACATGGCATCCCTGGCCTGCTCCCAGACGTCCCGGGTGGGGCATATCTGGATGCGATCGCAGTTTTCGGGGTTATCCAGGCAATCCACCAGGGAGATGGATCTCTCCAAAGTCTCGACGATCTCCGCAAAGTTGATCTCCCCGGGCGGCCTGGACAGAACGTATCCCCCTTTGGGGCCCTGGATGCTGTAAACCAGACTTTTCTTTTTCAAAGGGATGATGATCTGCTCCAAGTACTTGACCGAAATGCCCTCCCGATTGGCCACATCCTTTAAATGCACCGGCCCTTTATTTAAGTGTCTGGCCATATCAAGCATCAACCTGGCGCCGTATCTGCTGCGGGTAGAGAGCTTCATTGTGACTCCTTGTTCAAACTTTGGATCCTGCAGCGGCCTTTTCTTCCCACAGAGGCGAGTAGGAACGCAGTTTGTCGACAACCTGGGGCAGGGTCTCTATCACATAATCCACGTCCTCTTGGGTGTTGACCGGACTCAGGGTAAAGACCGCGGATCCATGGGCGATTTCGGGCTTTACGGAGATGGCTGTCAGCACCGGAGAGGTTTTCAGGGCCTTGGAGGCGCAGGCGGAACCGGTGTTGATACAGATCCCCTGCTGGCTGAGCAGAAAGACCAGCGCCTCGCCCTCTATGGCCTCAAAGCACAGGCTTAAATGTCCGGGGAGGCGTTTTTCGGGATGCCCGGTGAAGCGGATCTTGCCGATTCTGTCCTGGATACCGGCCTTTAATCTGTCTCTTAGGGTCCTTAGCCCGGCGGCGTTTTCCTCCAATTCCTGTACGGCCAACTCCGCGGCCTTGCCGAAGCCGATGATGCCGGGAACGTTCTCTGTTCCCGCCCGTCTTCCCCGCTCCTGGATGCCGCCGTGTATAAGGGGCATAACCCGGGTGCTGCCGCGAATGTAAAGGGCGCCGACCCCTTTGGAACCCCGGAGAGACGGGGCGGAAAGGCTCAACAGATCAACATTCAGCTCATCCACGTTTACCGGGATCTGTCCCGCCGTGGCCACCGCGTCGGTGTGCATCAAAACTCCCCGGCTCCTGCAGACCGCCGACAGCTCGTCTATGGGCTGCACGGTGCCGATTTCGTTGTTACCGTGCATAACAGAGACCAGGACGGTCTCCGGGCGGATGCTCCTTTCAAGCTTTTCCGGATCCACGAGCCCGGTTTCATCCACCGGCAGATAGCTGACCTCAAAATCCATCTGTTGCAGAAACCTGGCCGAGTTGAGCACGGAATGGTGCTCAATACCGGATATAACAACATGGCTGCCCTTCTTGCGCCGGGCCAGGGGAACGCCTTTGAGGGCCATGTTATTGGCCTCTGCCCCGGAAGCGGTAAAAACGATCTCCCCGGTTTCGGCCCCGATCAGCCCGGCCACCTTTTCCCGCTGCTCCTCTATGTCTTTTTGGACCTTGGCCCCCGAAGCATAGAGAGTCGAAGGATTGGCGAATTCGCGGTCAAAGTAGGGAAGCATCGCCTCTATGGCCTCGCTGCGAACCGGTGTCGCTGCGGCGTGATCCATATATACAGTCTCCATAAACACTCCTCCATTTTGACAGATTTCAACAGCCCTCATTCTTTTTTCTTGCGAATGTAGAGCTTGTAACAGTCCTCGTCCTCCTCCACACCGACGAACTCCTGCCCGCACCTGGAGCACCAATCCGGGATGTCTTCCAGGGCCTGGTCGTAGTCGGTTAAAACCTCCAGGACCTGGCCCTTTTTCAGGCACTTCAGCTTTTCCCCGGGCTCCAGAAGATGCATGGGACACATGCGGCACACCAGGTCGAGCGTATCGTCAGCGGACATGTTTTCCACAAATTTCATATCCTTGCCTCCTGAAAATTAAAGTATACTAAAATTATATATACTGTATTAATAGGATATGACCTGCAGGTTAAGCTGTCAAGGCGAATTTGAGCTTGGAACCCTTGATCCACAATCTATGTAGCTTGGGTTTCGAGGCCGGCGATAATGGCATGCCCACAGGCCACTGCGCTTACCGCCCAGGCGGGCCCCATCTCTTTGAAGAACCTCCTTCTTGTGCGGCCTGCCTCTCAGTCCTGCAGGGCCAGCATCCTCTCCAGGGCCTTACGGGCCTGTTTTGCGATTTCCGGATCCACACGGACCACATTGACCTGTCCCGGATGCTCCAGGGTGTAGCAAAGCTTTTGCAGGTCGATCTTGGCCATGTTCGGACAAAAGGACCGTGACAGGGGCAATATGGTCCGATCCCTGTAGTGCTCCCGGAGCCTGTCAATCATGTTGCACTCCGTGCCGATGACGATCTCATCTCCGGGAGAGGACTCTTCCACATATCTTACCATGAATTCCGTGGATCCGGATGCGTCAGCCGCCGCCACCACCTCCGGTGTGCACTCCGGATGGACCACGATCCGGGCTGCGGGACGGGTCTGCCTCATCTCCTCGATCATCCGCGTATTGAATCTGGTGTGCACCAGGCAATGGCCTTTCCAGAGAACGATCCTGGCTCTTGCCAGATCCTCCTCGGAATTGCCGCCCCGGGCGACCCCGGGCTCCCAGATCGCGACCTCCCCCCTGGCAATGCCCAGTTTGTCCGCAGTGTTTAACCCCAGATACTGATCGGGAAGGAAAAAGATGCGCTTTTCCTGTTCCAGGGCCCGGGAAAACGCCTTTTCCGCATTGGAGGAGGTACAGATCAAGCCTTTGTTGCGGCCGCAGAAGGCCTTGATCTCGGCTTCGGAGTCCATGTAGGCGATGGGGACCACGGATTTTGCTGCCCATAAATCGGTCAACTCCTCCCAGCTCCGCTCCACGATATAAGGATCCGCCATATCCGCCATCCAGCAGCCGGCCTCCGCATCCGGGATCTGCACGCGCTGCTCCTGCCTGGCCAGAATAGCGGTGCTCTCCGCCATAAAGTGCACGCCGCAGAAGACGATGTATTCCGCCTTGGTATCCGACGCCGCCCTGCGGGCCAGGCCGAAGGAATCGCCCACGTAGTCTCCCAGCTCCACGATCCGGCTGTTCTGGTAATGATGGGTCAGGATAATCAGCCTGCTGCCGAGCCTGGATTTGATCTGCCTGATCCTTTCCCTGTACTCCGCTTGCGGCTTGCTCTCTTTATTCAAGGGTTCACCCCTTTTTCTCTTCACCGCTCCGGGCGGAAAACAGCGAATTCAGATCACTTAATTTATCCATCATTGTTGCCCGGTGAAAAGAACAATTCCCAGAAAGGATCCACACCGGGTTCTGTCAGTTGCGTTGTTTTGCCGTTTTTGCACACCGTGGAATGGTTAGGGCTTTTATTGAAAAACCCGAGCTCATAGCTGTCAATACCCGCTTTGCTCCAGGCATTTCGGATTCGCGCCGCACTTTCCGGCAACACTGAGGCCAGAAGGGTGCCCTCGCTTATGGCGTACCACGGATCAAAACCCAGGGCGTCGGCCACGGCAACAATATCAGGCGGTATATTCACACCGTCCGGGTTTACATGCGCCGGGATGCCCGCGGCTGCAGCCATCTCGTGCACGCCGCCGAGAACCCCTCCCTCGGTGGCATCATGCATCGCGTGAATGCCCCCTTCAGCAAACGCCGTCAATGCGTCTTTTACCACAGAAATCTGCCGTACGCGTGCCAGCGCCTGTTGCAGCGCCTCGTTTGAGATACGGCTGCCGAGCCGACCCCTATGAACTACAGAAAGCAGCGCCACGGCCTCTATGGCAGGTCCTTTGGTCATCAAAATAACGTCGCCGTCTTGTGAGCCCCCCGGCGAAACCCAGGCCGATCGGTCCGCAAATCCCCATACCGTGACGCCGCCGACAATAGGGACGGTTACGGCGTCATACCAGCCCGTATGGCCGCCCGCAATGCTGATGCCAAGATCGGATGCCGCATCGGAAATTGACGTTACAATGGTTTTGACATCATCTTCCGTGGATGACGAAGGCAGAAGCAGGCTATAGGTCATAAACTGCGGCGCAATCCCTGTTACGGCGACATCGCTTGCACCGATATGCACGGTGAACCATCCCATCAGGTCCAGCGGCAGACCCGGAGCAGGAAAAATCGGATCCTCAGCGATGGCCATTACCCTGCCGTCTTTAAGGTCCAGAACAGCCGCATCCAAACCGGGGCCGGGGCCGAGAAGGATTTGTTCCGAAAAGGCCCCGAAACGGGATCCGAGAAGCGCCTTCAGGCGACTGGGCGGCGGCTTTCCCACACGATTCTCATTCATGGGAGACACTCCTTCCAAGTACCGCCTCAACGTCACTGACTTTCCCCTTCAGCCGCCCTTTTGCCCCTTGGCGATCATCGATGGCGATATGGGTGAGAACGCGCGGCGCGGCC
This sequence comes from Desulfobacterales bacterium, assembly GCA_034520365.1. NCBI lineage: Bacteria > Pseudomonadati > Thermodesulfobacteriota > Desulfobacteria > Desulfobacterales > Desulfobacterales bacterium. Next base: position 373,582 of record JAXHNP010000006.1, on the reverse strand, counting down.
GTCTTCATATGTTGATGGCACTTCATAATTACTTCTATTACTTTTTCCGAATCGCCTTCCACGGTTGTTTGCATCGCACCCATGACATAAACCAGTCCGGACTGCTCGATAATGGGAACGATCCGGGCGATGTTTTCCTTGAGTTCCTCGCCGGTTCCGACAGGAACGACAGAAAAACTGGCAATCATATTTCCCCCTCTTATAAAATGATTAGTGCCCGAACGAAAACCAGGATTTTTTGTTAAGATCAAGGAAGGCGAAAATTTTAACCGCAGGCATACTCGAAGTATTCTGAGGATTAAAATTTGAGCCTGACACAGATATTGGCGAAAAAGACGGTTTTCGTTCAGGCACGATTTATCCTGACAGGCGATCCAGGGCCCGGCCCAGATCCTCACAGATGTCCTCCACCGCTTCGATGCCCACCGAAAGCCGGACCAAATCCGGGGAAATGGAGAGCTTCTGCCGTGTTGGTTCGTCAAAAGAGAGATACTGGGACGAATAGGGGTGAATGACAAGGGTCTTGCAGTCTCCGAGGTTGGCAAGATGATAAACCAGATTCAAGCCCTTGATGAATTTGAAACACTCATCCTCGTTTTTCAGGCCAAACGCCACCACCCCGCCACATCCTTTATCTCCGAATTGTTTCCGGGCAACAGGGTTTGACGGATGATCCGGCAGTCCCGGGTAATTGACCCACAAAACCTCGGGTCTTTTTTGGAGATATTGCGCCACTGCCATCGCGTTGGCATTGTGCCGCTCCATGCGAAGCGCCAGCGTATCGATTCCTATCATGGTCAAATATGAATGCAAAGGCGCCTGGGTCGTTCCGAAATTGATGTGATGCTCCCGCCACAGCTTGTCTATGTATGCCAGCCGGCCTTTTTTCTCGATAAAGGGCTTGAAATCCGGAAACCGTTGCTCAGGCCATGAAAAATTTCCGCCGTCTATTATAATTCCGCCCGTGGCGGCGCCGTGGCCGGCAAGGTATTTTGTGGTGGAATGGATCACAATGTCGGCGCCAAGCTCCAGGGGACGACAAAGACAGGGGGTCGCCATGGTGTTGTCCACAACCAGCGGGATTTTGTTTCCGTGCGCAATCCCGGCTGCCCGATACAGATCCGGAACATCCATCTTTGGATTTCCAATGGTTTCCAGGTAGACAAACCGGGTTTTTGCGTTTATGGCGTTTTCTATTGCATCCATATCGGTTGATTCAACCAGGCGCGCCGTAATACCATACTTTTTAAATATATTGGCAAAAAGAACATAGGTAGACATGAAAAGAGAATTTCCGGTAACAAACTCATCGCCGGCACGCAAAAGCGCAAGGCAGGCGTTGGTTATGGCCGCCATTCCCGAACCCGTTACAACGCCCTTCCGGCCTCCCTCCAATGCCGTCAGTTTTTCTTCCAGGCTTCGGTTTGTCGGATTTGTAAGCCGCATGTAGATGTGGTCGTCGGTCTTTCCGGCAAAGGTATCGCTTAGGTTTTCAGCCGTGTGGTGATGGTGCGAGGCTGTTTGAAAAATGGGCGGAAGGGTTGAGCCCTGCCAGTCACCGGGGGACTGTGCGGCATGTATAACCCGGGTATTAAATTGGTAATCGCTTTTTTGGTTCATCTCGAATCTCCCTGGTAAGGATTTATTAAGAAACTTGAGATTTCAATACCGTGCAGGATCTGCACAATATCATCTTTTCCTTCCATGTTTTGAGGGCATCTCCCTCGCAGATGGTGCCGTTGATGAACCAGCACAGGGTTCCGGCCTGAAACTCCCAGGCGGGACAGTTCCTCATCTGCTCCAAAGGACAGCCCATAACCTCCCAGCAGGGTTTTAATTCCTCCTGCAAAGCCCTCTTTCTGGTCACCAGAAAGAGCATCTGTCTTTCCACATGAACCGGAACCGAGCGCCACCCCTGCTCATAGCTGTGCACAGCCTTGATCGAGGTGCCAAGGAGCTGCGCCAGCTGCCGCTGGGTTTTATTGAGTTTCTTTCGGACGATTGAAAATTCTTTGCTGTCCATATTGACTTGTATACCACAATGTGGCATACAAGTCAATATGTGAATGCTTCGGGGGCCACGAACAGCTATACAAAGGCAAGAAGGATTTTGATAGCTTCCCAGATAAACTGGATCGCGGTGGATGGGCTAAAGCAGGCTGCTGAACTGAAAGCCAAGATCAGATACGCTCACAGGGAAGCTGAAGTCATGGTTACTCCTCTGGATAAGGAGAGGCTCCACGTGGAGTTCAAGCTACCGCAGATGGCAATTGCCCCGGGCCAAACGATAGTCTTTTACGATGGCGATACCGTAGTGGGCGGGGGGATAATAGAGAAAAAAGGAGAGAACAAGATATGGGCAGAATAATCGCTGTTTGTCAAAGTTTCGACAAGGGCACCAGAAAAGAGCCTGTAACCGAGGGGTTTTTAAAAGAGGACTACGGCCTTTTGAGTGATGCCCATGCCGATTGCTGCACGCACCGTCAGGTAAGCCTGCTGGCGATGGAAAGTATTAACAAGATGCACAATCAGGGTTTTAATGTCAGCCCCGGCGACTTCGCCGAGAATCTTACGACAGAGGGGGTTGACCTGACCTCCCTGCCGGTGGGCACCTGTCTTTCTGTTGGGTTTGAGGTCCTCCTGGAGGTTACCCAGCTCGGCAAAAGATGTCATACGGGCTGTGCCATCTATCGTGAGATAGGCAGATGCATCATGCCAAAAGAGGGACTATTCGCCAGGGTGATCCAAGGAGGATCTGTGAAGGCAGGGGCTAAAATAGATATAAAGAAATAAATATAAGCGGAAGCAGATGGTGCGCTATTACGGCTCTTGCTCTGACAAGGCCCCCGGGAGGCGAAAAAAGGCGCGTTGATAACAATGTATCGGCCATGGCGGCGCCGACGCTGACATCTTCGGCCATGCGGCGGAAATGGGTGCAGGTGATACAGAAAATTTACCATGTGGCCCCCCTGTTGTGCCCGAAATGCCAGGAAAGCTATGTGCCCGGCTGGTCTGTCCCATGGTCCGGGGGAGACCGATCATAAGACAGGGGCAATGGATGTTGCCGCAAAACAGCAAAATGGATTATGAGAAACGATTTGTCTGGCCGGGGCCATAACTGACCTCGAAGACCGGCACTCAATGCTCCTGGAGTTTTTTGTCCACCTTTTTGGCCAGGTGATCCCGGACAAATTCCATGGCCTTATCCCGGTCCTCGTCCAGGGCAATGGAGAGAATCTGCCGGACTTCTTCTTTAGAAAGTTCCATTTGTATGTCTTTGAGTCTTCGCATTGTTATTTCCCGATATTGAAAAAAGATCTCTTTGGCAAGGGCCTTTTACCGGCCGCATCCGTAGAACTTTTCCGCGTATTGCTTTATCATCCTTCTGGCAGAAAATTTCGGGGCGCATGTCTTTATGGCCTCTTTCATAAACCTGACCCACTCGTGGGGCACGCCGTCTTCATCCGCCTTATAGTAGGCGGGTATTATTTTTTCCTCCAGCAGGCGGTATAGCTGGTCTGCATCCTCGTGGTTCCTGCCGGTTTTTTCTGCGGAGCTGCCGAAGTTCCAGCCGTTTTTGCCGGTAAAGCCTTCCAGCCACCAGCCGTCCGGGATGCTCAGGTGCGGCACCCCGTTTAATGCCGCCTTCATTCCGCTGGTGCCGCTTGCCTCCATCGGCGGCACAGGATTATTTAACCACACATCCACACCGTGGACCATGTACTGGGAGAGCTGCTCGTTGTAGTTTTCCACAAAGGCCACCCTTCCCCCGAGTTCGGGGCTGCGGGCAAATTCAAATACCCTGTGGATCAGTTCGTGCCCCTTTGCGTCATCAGGATGGGACTTGCCTGCAAAAATGATCTGAAGCGGCCGCCAGGGATGGTTCAGCATTTTTTTGAGCCGCTCGATGTCGGTAAATATCAGATCCGGTCTTTTGTATTCGGTAAACCGCCTGGCAAAGCCCAGGGTTAAAACCGAGGAATCGAGCATAGTCCCCATGCCCGCAACCTGGGAGGGCTCTGTCTCCCCGGCGTGCCATCTGTTTCTTGCCTTGTGCCGGACATAGTCAATGAGTTTTAGTTTCAGCCAGTAATGGGTCTGCCACAGCTCCCGGTCGGGTATTTCCTCTATGAACTCCCATATGGCCTCATTATCATGAGCGCTGTACCAGCCTTCGCCGAAGTACTTGTTATAGAGAAGTCTGATTTTGGGCTCTATCCAGCTGGCCAGGTGGACCCCGTTTGTGACGTGATCGATGGGAACCTGTTTGTCATCCCTGTCCGGCCACAGGGCCTGCCACATTTTCCTGGTAACTTCCCCGTGTCTGCGGCTTACCGCATTGCATCCTCCTGAAAGCTTCAGGGCCAGTACCGTCATGTTAAATCCCTCCTCCGGGCGCTCCGGATGGCGCCCCAGATCCAGGAAGCTTTCTTTTTCCAGTCCCAGCCTGGGCCAGTAAGTCTGAAAGTATTTTTCGATCAGTTCAATCGGGAACACGTCATGGCCCGCCGGCACCGGCGTATGCGTGGTAAAAAGGCTCATGTTCCTTATTTTCTGCCTGGCTGTTTCAAAATCGTCTCCCTGCTCCACGAATTCCCTTGCCTTTTCCAGAAGGGCAAAGGCTGCGTGCCCTTCGTTTAAATGAAGCATGGAGCACTTCCTGCCCCGGGCTTCCAGGACCCGGGAACCGCCGATTCCCAGCACGATTTCCTGGAGAAGCCTTTTTTCCCGGTCGCCGGTATAGAGCTGTTGAGAAATGCCCCTGAAGGCAGGATCGTTTTGTTCAATGTCTGTGTCCATTAAAAGCAGACTCACCCGCCCCACAGAGACTTCCCACAGGCCGGCTTCAACGGGGGGATGGTTTATGTAGGGCACCTTCACCCTGAGCTGGCTGCCGTGTTCGTTCAGTACCCGGTTGATGGAAGCCGATTCCCTGTCCAGGTGCTGGGTATGATTGTCCTGCCATCCGTCCCTGTTTATGATCTGGCGAAGATAGCCGGCCGGGTACATGAACCCGATACCCACAAGAGGAATCCCCATGTCGCTGCATTCCTTGAGGTGGTCTCCTGCCAGAAAACCCAGCCCGCCGGCATAAAAAGGAAGGGAATGGTGGAGACCGAATTCCGCGGAAAAGTATGCCACAGGGCCGGAATCCCGCCGGTGGCCCCACTGCGGCGGCGCCTCAGTAATGCACTGATTGAAGTGATACATCACCAGGTTGTAGTGTCGCATGTAGTTCGGGTCTGCAGCCGCTGGCTCCAGGATGGAGGCCGGAAGCTGCCGCAGCATGAGATCCGGATTGTGCCCGCTTTCTTTCCATGCCTGGCGGTCAAGCATTTTAAAAAGCATCCTGGCCTGGGGATTCCAGCTCCACCAGAGGTTTTCGGCCAGGTCCTCCAGGCCCTTCAGGTTTTCGGGAAGGTGAGAAAAAGTTTCGTTTCCCGGAATGTCGGCTTCCATTTAAGACTCCTTGAAAAAATTACAGTTCAAAACTCCTGCTTCAACTTGTTTTCTGCCCGCAATACGAGGGAGTCTTTGTTTTTACGCGCATCCGGCTCCAGTCAGGCACTGACAACAATAACATTGTTCAACGTCCCGTAATCATTTGCACATCGATTGGAATTGACGGGATCGAGTTGCCAGGTGCCGTCGATTCTATACTTGTATTCATATCGGCCCGGTTGCAGCATAATTACTTTTTCCCAAAATCCTCCCGGTTTTCTTTTCAAGATGTGTTTTTGGGGATTCCACCCGTTAAAATCTCCACAGATACAGACTTCATTGGCATCCGGGGCGGTCAGCCGGAAAACAATCCTCCTGCGTCCTTTGGTTGGCACCCCCATAGCGATCTCCCTTTTTTGCTCTTATGGAATCGGATTATTGTTTACAGTGATTTTTCACACATTATGATTTTCTGGCGGCGGTATTGGCCGTTTCCAGTGGTTTTTCATCTGATGCCCCGGAGTCTGCTTCAAATTCCCGGCGCCGGCGTTCGATCTGATCCCGGTCCAGGCCGCAGTGCGCCATCCACCTGCCTGCCCAGTTGCTGTAGCCGTCTTCCTGCCAGGCCCGATCCATTATCTTCCTGACGCCTTCGGCGTACTGGTCCATTTCTCCCTCCAGGCGGGTAAACATGATTTCGGCGCCTTCATGGGTTGGGCTGGCACCGTGTTTCCGGATAATCCGCCACATGGTCTGCGGATGATCAATCATGGGACAGGGGCGCAGGGTATTGTAGCAAAAGGGCTGCCCGGCGCGAATTTCCTGAAAAAATGAAGAATCCAGCGCTTCGGCCAATGGCTTGTCATGAATGTTGTCAGTGGCAAAATGGCAGAAAATGCAGGGTTCCACATCCCCGCGATGGTTGATGTGAAAATACAGCCGGCCGCCTGCGATACAGCCGCCCGACAGGACCCCGTCATTCCAGAAATCCACCAGCAGCAGCGGCTTTTCTTCGCGTATATGGGACTGGAAACGCCGCATCTGGTCCCGCTGTTCGGGGGTCGGCATGAGATCCATCTCCGGATCACTGCCCACCGGCATAAACAGGAAATACCATCCGTAGAGCGCACCTTTTTCGACCAGAAAATCAATCCACTCGTCTGAGCAGAGCACGTCCATGTTCTTGCGGGTGACCAGCGAAGAAAACCCAAAGGCACATCCTGCTTCATAAAGCCGGTCCATGGCCCGCACGCAGGCATCAAAGGAGCCTTTGCCCCGCACCGAATCCGTGTACTTCCGCGGCCCGTTGATACTGATCTGCGGGGCCACGTTGCCCATCTCCACCAGGCGTTCTGCGGTCTTTTCATCAATGAGCGAGGCGTTGGTATAAATCTGGTAAAATGATTTGTCGTGTTTTTCCAGCACTTCGAACAAATGGGGATAGACAAACGGCTCGCCGCCCAGGATGGTAAAAAAATTGATGCCCATTTCCTCGGCTTCGATGAGCAGGCGGTCAAACACTTCCGGGCTCATGTCGTCTTTGCGCTCATAACTGCCGGCATAGCATCCCTCACACCGGTAGTTGCACCGCATGCTCGGAGATATGAGCATGACAGGCGGCGGCTGGATGCCGAATTTTTTCTGCGCACGGTCCGGGCTTCCGGATCCCGGAAGAACATGCCGGCCACCATCCGGGCCACATAACGTTCCCGCACCCGCGGATGGGTGTTTTGCACCAGCCGGTGCAGAAACTGCCGGCCCGGCCCGTTTTCACGCATCCAGTGATGAAACCAGCTGCGGATCATTTCCTGCTTTTCACCGCTGGCAATATGGTCCACCGCCTTTAACAAGTACTTTGCGTTTTTATCCGGATCCTTTCCCAGATACTTCAATGCCTGCCCCAGGGCCTTTTCGGCCATGAGGCGCCTATGCATCATCTCCTGCCATGTTTTTAAATGCAGCGTCATAATGACCTCCTTAATCCATTGTCATATTGCTGCCGTGTTGTTTCCCCGGTTTCTCAAAATCCGTTATTTCCGGGTATATTTTTGATCCGGTCCGCTGTCGGCTGTGTCCCTGGCGCATTCGGCCTCTTCAATCTCCTGCCCGAAAGGTTCCGGAAGCAACCGGGTATCGCCGACATCGCAGTCGATGACGCGGACCTGTTTGCGCTCGAACCAGTCGCGGAAATGCAGGGGCATGAACCTGCACAACAGTTGATCAATGTTCAGGGCCACCAGGGTGCGGGCCAGATCCCATGGCTCCTCATAAGGCATGGGTCTTTTCCGCCGCCCCAAGACCCTGTCTCCAATGGTTTCAACAAGGAGCACATGGCTGCACCATGCAAAGTGAAACGCGACCCGGTTGCAGCAGACCGGAATGGCTGTAACAACGGGCTTGTTCATATTATATATCCTTATTTCATAATGTTGCCGGGACAAGTCGACCTTTCCCATGGCTTTACCATAGTTATAGCAACTCTCGTGCCAATTCATGCCTATGCCAGGAGCACAGCTTAAGATTCTGAAATAAGGGTGTTTTAAAACAAAACAGCAGGACAGAGGAAAAGACAGGGCAAAACATCTGTTTCAACGCATGAAACTGTTTCAACAAATGTTTTAGCAAATGTTTCAAGATAAGACCGGTGAAAAGACCCCACCGCGTCCTGGGCGGCAAAAAAACTAGCCGGCGTGGAGAGCAGGGCTCTTGCTTGTCCTGATTAAGCGTCACTGCAGGGTTGGATTAAAAATACTTTCTTCCGCACCGGAAAGGACCATCTTTTCTCCCTGGTCCGCCATCCACGGGAAGATAGCCACCCGGCCGGCGGCGCTTGACTGCACCTCTTTGAAATATTTCAATTCGTTTAATCCGTGTGCGGCCAGGGCCGTGGCCAGCATGCAGGATACGGAAGTTTTGCCCACGCCCCCTTTGCCGGTGAAAAATATGAACCGCGGAGCGCTTTGCATAATCTCTTTCATCAGCAGCACCCCCCTCCCGGACAGCATTCCCCGGAAGCCGCCGTTGTGCTGCCCGTAAGAGAAATCACGCCGGCGCCCTGGATGGTATTTTTGCCGGAACCGGCTGTATCTAAGGGTTCATCGAGTCCCAGCAGCTCAAACAATTCTTTTTTGTCCGGATACCGGCCGGATACGACCAGTTCATCGTCGACGTAGACCAGAGGGAGTCCTTCCTGGCCCAGTTCGGCCATGGATTCCCGTACGGCCTTGTTTTCGGCAAAGGCCTGGGGCTCCTGGGACAGGTTGAAGCGATGGACCTCGATGCCTTGAGCTTCCGCCTTTTTGAGCATTCCGGCGAACTCAACGAGTTGCTCGCTGACACTGGTGCCGCATACCCCGGTGGAACAGCACATGGGCGGGTCGTATACCTTAAGGGACACGGCCTTTTTCTTTTTTTGCAAAGACATTGATTCGGCTTTTGCATCAAAGGATTGTTGGATAAACTGGTGCATGGCATTCATGCCGCCTTTCTGCACCTGGGCGCCGATGGCAAGGGCCTGTTGGATATCCGCCTCGCTGATGCCCAGTTCATCGGCCCGATCCACGTGATGGGTCAGGCAGGGCTGGCAGTTTGCCGCCACTGATGCCCCGATGGCAATGAGTTCTTTTGTTTTTTCCTCCATTTTCAATCTCCTTCTAAAATTTATTTTCAATGCTTATTTAGCCAATTGTCTAAATAAGCATTGAAAATAAAGCCTGACACCGGGGTTGTCAAGAAAAATTCTTCAAATGCATTTCTTCCTGGTCGGTGATTTCAATGACAATCAAAATATCTCTCCATGTTCCGGTTTTTCAGGCAAGCCTGCATGCGGGCCGGGCGCAGCCCTTTTTGGTCATGACAATCTGCCAGAGATTGGTATGCCGGGCACGAAACACACCGGCGCAACTCAGCAGGTAGAACTTCCACATCCGGTAGAAACGCTCACCGTATTGTTCTTTGTGCTTCTGCCAGCAATTTTCAAAATTTTCATGCCAGGCCATCAGGGTTTTGTCATAGTCGGGTCCGAAGTTGTGCCAGTCTTCCATGACGAAAAGGCCTTCCATGGCCCGGCCGATCTGGCTGATCGAAGGTAGCATGGAATTGGGGAAAATGTATTTGTCCAGCCAGGGATCGGTCGTGGTGGCGCTGGCATTGCCGCCGATGGTCTGGATCAAGGCGATGCCGTCGTCTTTCAGGCAGCGCGCGGTGGTTTCCATGTAAGTCCGGTAATTTTTATATCCCACATGCTCCAGCATGCCCACAGACAGCACGCGGTCATATTGTCCGGTTACATCACGGTAGTCCTGGAGCTTTATGTCAACGGGCAGCCCGCTGCACAGATCCCGGGCCAGATCGGCCTGCTCCTGCGAGATGGTAATGCCGGTGACGTTTGCGCCGTATTTTTCCGCAGCATATCCGACAAAAGATCCCCAGCCGCATCCGATGTCAAGAACGCGCATCCCCGGGGAAAGTTCCAGTTTCCGGCAAATCAGGTCCAGCTTGGCTTCCTGGGCTTCGTCCAGGTTCTGCGCGCCGGCCCAGTAGCCGCACGTATAGGTCATCCGATCATCGAGCATGTCCCGGTAAAACGCGTTGCCCACGTCATAATGGCGCAAACCCACCTCATAGGATCGCTTTCCTTTCTGCAGGTTCAGGAGCCGGGCGTTTAGGGCGTGCAGATAAAATTGCCAGTTCCCTTCAAAATATTTTTTCAAATCCGCCCGAAAAATCCGGTTGAAAAACGCGTCCAGTGCAGGGCAGTCCCACCACCCGTCCATATAGCTTTCACCAACGCCAATGCTTCCCTCGCTTATGACCCGGTCATACAGGTCGTTGTTATGGACAATGATGTCATGGGGCCTGCCGCCGTTAATTGTAATACCGGCATGATCCAGGGCCTCCTGGATATATTGCCGGGAGCTTTTGGCTCTCCCCAACACGGAGGAGAGAATACGCGGCTTTTGATAAATACCGGATGTTGTTGTTTCCATGTCTGTCCCTCCATTTGATTTGTTTCTTTCCAGTACAAATCTCCTGTTTCCATGTGAACGGTCACCTACAGCCGGCTGGGTCAGATACAGTCTTTCCCGGGCAGCGTATCCTTATAAAGGTCATGAGCATCACATTCACGGCGCAGCACTTCTTTCCAGGACACACCCTCCCGGGTCAGTTTTTCACAGATGAGACCGGCCGCTTTTCGTCCTTCGGCAATAATTTCTTCAAAGCAATGAAAATCCGTCCACAAAAACGGCTTGACCTCCGGCACGATCAACAGATCGGTCTGCCGGGCGTTCCAGTCGTTTAAATGCGCATTCATGATTTCCACCGCGCGGCCCATGATGTCGATGCCGTCCTCGAGCAGCGGCGGGCGGCAAAGACAGCCCCCCGCATCCACGCCGACAACGAGATCCGCACCTGCGGACCTGGCCATTTCGGCCGGAATGTTGGTCACAGCCCCGCCGTCGATCAGCATCATGTCGTTCCAGCAGACCGGCGGCATGAACCCCGGGATCGCGCAGCTGGCCATCACCGCCTTTATCAGGGGCCCCTTACTGAGGGCCGCGGCCTGCCCGGTTATCAGGTCAACCGCCGAGACAACCAGGGGAATGCTCGTCTGTTCAATATCGATGTCCGGTAGAAAGGCCGCCACACCCTCCTGCAGGTCTTCTTCAGACATTACAGCCATTCGGAACATATTGCAGCCCACCAGAATCTCTTTGCCCCAGGATCGCAGGAACCGGTCCAGAAGATGATTGGCCTCGCGGTCACTTTTGCCGAAACGGACGAATCTGCGAATCCCCTTGATACCTGGTTGATCCGAACCAAACACCTCCTCCACGCGCGTTAACGTCTGACAGATATCGGCATTGGCCGCATATGCCGCTCCGGCCAGGGCGCCGGCGCTGCTGCCGACGATCAGATCCGGCCGGAGGCCCGCATCTTCGAAGGCCTGGATCACACCCAGATGCGCCAGGCCCCTGGCGCCCCCGCCTCCGAGTACCAATGCAATGGTCGGTTTTTTCTTCATATGCGATCCCGTTCTGTTGGTTTTTAATGACCTCTGCTCTTCTGAAACAAGGTATTTCGTGCCCAAAAGACGGGGCCGAAAGACGTTAAGGCCATGATCTATTATCTACCCTTACAGATAGCAAATTTTATGCCGAACAAAGCAGACGAGTGAGATAAAATACTATCTCTTTGAAATAAATATTTTTTCTTTATAAAGCAGAAAATGCCAAAACAGGATGGGAAAAGGCAGGCGTTTCATATGGTGAAACAGTTTCACAGAGTGTTTTACTTCATGTTTCAACTCCGTTTTGCCCGGGGGCACCGCTGCGGCCGCCTGCATTAAAGGCCGTACTTTTTTATTTTCCGCCACAACGTCGAGCGGCCCATGCCAAGAGACCTGGCGGCCATGGAGCGGTTTCCGCGGCAGTTCTCCAGAACGCTTTTGATTTTCAGGGCTTCTTCTGCCTCATGGGGCAGAAGCTCGCCACCCCAGTCTTTAGAATTTGGATCCCGGCGCTCCCTGATTTCGTCGGGCAGGTGCTCCAGTTCGATCCAGCCGTTTTTACAGGCGATAAAGGCGAACTCGAGGATATTTTCCAGTTCGCGGATATTGCCGGGAAAGGGATAATCGAAAAGCGCGGCAAGGGCCTGGGCTGTGGCGCCCTGAACGGCGCGGCCCTTGATCAGGTTGAATTTCTGAATGAAATGATCGACCAGAAGGGGGATATCCTCTTTTCTCCGGGCCAGGGGCGGCAGTTGAATCCTGGCCACGCCCACCCGGTAGTAAAGATCGGTCCGGAACTGCCCCTGGCCCATCAGCTCCTGCAAATCCTCGTTGGCTGCAGTGATCAAACGAAAATCCGAATGCCGGGGCCCGGATGACCCCAGCGGGGTGAACTGCCCGTCTTCCAGGACCCGCAGCAGATCCGCCTGAAAAGACATGGAGGTGGCGCAGATTTCATCCAGAAAAAGCGTGCCCCCGTCGGCCATCTCAAACCGTCCCTGCCGGTCCTTGACAGCACCGGTAAAAGCGCCCCTCCTATGCCCGAAAAGCTCGGATTCCAGCAGCGTCTCAGGAAGGGCGGCGCAGTTGACCGCCACAAAAGGGCCGTCTTTGCGCCGGCTCAGCCGGTGAATCGCTTTGGCCACCATTTCCTTGCCCGTGCCGGTGTCCCCCTCGATGAGCACCGCGCTGTCGCTTTCGGCGATGTCGGGCAGAAAGGAAAGGATCTTGCGCATGGCCGGTGACCGGCCGATAATATCCTCGATGGTATAATCCTGGGTCACCTGTTTGCGAAGCTTTTCCAGGTCCGTAAGATCGCGGATGGTTTCCACAAGTCCGGTAGCCCTGCCCTGTTCGTCGTAGAGCAGCCCGCAGTTGATAGCAACCGTTTTTACCGTGCTGGACTCACCGATAATCCTTGTTTGCCGCTCCCCGGGGGAGACCCCGCCGGCCAGCAGATCATCCACCGGGCATCTGCGGCGGCACAGCTCGCTTTGAAGCACCTCATAGCATTTGCGGCCGATCATGTCATCGGCGCCAACCCCGATAATCGCCTCGGCCGCCGGATTGGCATAGGTCACGGTTTTTTCCAGGTCAAAGGTGAGAACCCCTTCCCGGATGCTTTCCACGATCGTGCAGCAGTGTGACGGCGGCAGCGCCATAAATCGGCATGAGGTAGGGCTTGAGGGTGGATCAAAATTTTGTTTGGTCATCAACATCGTCCTTTCAGCAGCACGCAACAAACCAGAATTATATAATAATTATATCGGTTTGGAATGCCGAGGTCAACGGTTTTAAATAAGCCGTATTTTTCGGAATCATTCAATTGTGATGGTTTCGTAAAAAATCGCGATCAGACGACTTTTCACGAAGTCGTCAATTGTACTTATCGAATAAATCTATAGAAACATAACTATCCATAGAAATTAAAAATTTGACACACTTCATACGCCCGGCCTATACGATTGATCCATTGCATGAAAACCGATCAACATCCGGAAAGGAGTCAATTGATGAGCAGCAACGCGCCGACGGAACCGCTGATGAACGACGGGCTCGACAGTGAGCCCCCGGCCAAACGGGCATTGCAGTATGTATTGCAAAAAAAGGAAGAAGGCTGGCCGGTTGCCGGCATCTATTGCGGATACGCCCCCATTGAACTGATGCAGGCCATGAAAATCGTGCCGGCACTGCTGTGCGCCTTTTCCAGGGTGCCCATCGAATCGGCCGAAGAAGTGCTGCCCGCCAACCTGTGCCCGCTGATCAAGTCCAGCTACGGATTTATCCGGGAAGGGACCTGCCCGTTTTTCTCGGCGGCCGACGTGGTGGTGGCAGAGACCACCTGCGACGGCAAGAAAAAGATGTTTGAGCTCATCGCGGAACTGCGCCCCTTACATGTCATGGACCTGCCGCAGATGCCCGAGCAAAACGAGGCAAAAGCGGTCTGGCGGCAAATGATTGTAAGGCTCAAAGACTTTCTGGAGCGGCAAACAGGCCGGTCGGCCACGGAAGAGCAAATCGAGGAGGCCATCTCCTGGTCCAACCGGAAAAACCGCCTGGCACGGAAAATATTTGAATATGCCGCGCTTTGCCCCCCGGTGATCTCCTGGAAGGAGATCTATGACATCTCCTTTCTGGCCATGCCCTCGGCCGGCTTTGACGTCATCCCCCTGCTGGAGGAAAAACTCGAAAAACTGGAAAAAAGAAAGCAGGCCGGCCGGTATTTCGGCACCCCGGACGCCCCCCGGGTCCTGGTGACGGGGTGTCCCATCGGAGGCGATGCCACGAAAATATTCAAGGTCATCGAAGAAGCCGGCGGGGTCGTGGTGGCACCGGATTCATGCACCGGCACAAAAACGTTTAACAATGAAATCGCGGAAAACACCGGCGATCCCATCGGCGCCCTGGCAGAACGATACCTGAAAATCCCGTGCGCCTGCATGACACCCAACACCGGGCGCATGACCGCCCTGTCGAAACTCATCGAAACCTACCGGCCGGACGTGGTGGTCGATTTTATCCTGCAGGCATGCCACGGATACAACGTGGAATCCCGCCGGATCGCCGATCACGTAAAAAACCACCACGGCCTGCCTTTTTTAAAGGTGGAAACCGATTATTCGGATGCGGATACGGGCCAGCTCAAAACCCGGATCGAGGCGCTTTTTGAGACCCTGCCCAAGGCGGCGGACGCCAATTGACCCCCGACCCGCTTTCTGCTGCCATCAAAAAAACTGCCCTACCAAAGTTCCGGCCGCCGGATAGAGCCCGGCGGCCGGTTTTTCTCAGATCTCCGGATCAGCGCAAACCTTTGGATTCACTGCGCGGAGAACAGCACCCCCGGCCGCCTTCATCCTTCTTTTTTTCCGATTCCTCCTGCTGGTTATCCTGCTCTGCGTCCTCGAGCTCGATACTGCAGCAGCTGGGGGAAAAAATAGGTGGGATTTTCATTGAATTCTTTGGCCAGTTCATCCATGCGGGGATTCTGTCCGGGCCGGTGGGCAATCAATTGTCTGCGCAAATCCGATTTCCGATGGATCCGTTCCATTTGCAGCGGTCCCTGGTACAGCCGGTTCAAAAATTGAATAATCCGGTCAAGGACCATTGCAGAGACCGCACTTTCATACAAAAATATCCGGGAAATCTTTTCTCCGTCATCCGGATGAAAATCATCGTTCATCCATCGCATGGTGAGATTGAACAGTTCATCCCGGTGGGTCATGGCGGTCAGATACATGATCTCTTCTACCGAAGACCCGGAACCAGCAATACCGGTGCCACAGAATGACGTGCCACGTTATGGCTTACGCTGCCCAAAAAGAACTCTCCCAAAAAGCCGCGGCCCTGTGTTCCCATGACCACCAGTTGCACATTGTCCTCCTCCACCAGACGGCTGATCTCTTGAAAAGGTGAACCATAACCGACCTGGATATCGACCTGGGGCCCGCCTTTTTCCAAAAGAACCTGTTTCAGGTTTTCAAGGCGGTCCTGGCTGTGTTTTTTCAGTTCTTCCAACCGTTCTTCCAGATACCCTTCTATCATGTCCTTATCCTGGACATAAATCAAAGTAACTTTCCGGGCCCCATCCGCCACCAGCTGTTCAACATAAGTAAAAGCATTATCAGCGATCTCTGAAAAATCTGTGGCAAACAAAACATGATCCTTGAAGCTGCAGCGCATTACCTCGCATGCATCCTCTTCCCCCTGTTTTTTTTCAACCGGCACCACCAGAACCGGTTTTACGGTTTTATTGATGATTCCGTAGGCGACTCCGCCAAGCAGTTTTTCCTCCACCAGAGAGTGGCCCTGCGCTCCCACCACAATCAGGGAATAATCTTCCTCGACCGCAATGCGATTGATCTCTTGCTTGGGACTTCCATAGACAGTTCTGGCCTCAACCACAAAGCCGTCTTTCTGTAATCTCTCTTTTTGTTCATTCAGCATTTGTTTCAGCGGCTCAACATCATAGGCCAACGCTGTCGATGATGCATCGCCAAAGCTCAGACATTGAAGAAGCAGGCATTGCTCGGCACCATAGGCCGTTAATCCGCTCAGGCTTTCTACCACTGCAAAGGATGCGGGCGAAATATCCGTGGCTACAATAAAATTTTTAAACATGGGATTCTCCTTTTTATAAATGTGTTTTTATATGTTATTGAGTAGGAAACCAGTGGGTTGTGCGGTTTGCCACTTTGACCAGAAACAGCATGACCGGGACCTCCACCAGCACACCGACAATGGTGGCTAAAACAGCCGGAGATGACGCACCGAACAGGGTGATGGCAACGGCCACTGCCAGTTCAAAAAAATTGGAAGCACCGATCATCCCGGTCGAGTTCATTCTCGCCCCATGCTACTCTTTCAGAATGTCGACCTTTCGCTCATTGAAACCTTTTCAACGCCTTAATCCGCTCTATATATTTATCAATCAGCGAATCCTGCTTTTTTATCATCTGTTTCAGCCCTTTCATATCCTCGATAAGCTCGGCGATGGCCGTGTCATAGTTACTGGATATCTTCGTTTTCTGATCAGCGCCGGTTGATCCGGCAGGAAACCAATGGCGGGTATTGTTAGCGAAACGTACAAGAGCCAACATCACCGGGACCTCCACCAGCACACCGACAATGGTGGCCAAAACAGCCGGGGATGAGGCACCGAACAGCGTGATGGCAACGGCCACCGCAAGTTCAAAAAAATTGGAAGCACCGATCATGCCTGCCGGGGCCGCAACATTATGGGGCAACCGTAATATTTTTGCCGCCAGATACGCGATAAAGAAAATCACCGTGGTCTGTATTACGAGGGGAACGGCAATCAGAACGATATGCAGCGGGTTGCCCAGGATCACATCCCCCTGAAAGGAGAAAATCAGCACAAGGGTCAGCAACAGCCCGCCAATGGTAATGTTATTGAATTTCGGGATAAAAGAATTGTTGAAATAGTCCTCCCCCCTGTTCTTGATAACGAGATTCCGGGTGATGATACCTCCTGCCAGGGGAATCACCACAAACAGAAAAACCGAAAGCAACAGGGTGTTCCAGGGGATGATGAACCCGCCCACACCCAGCAGCAGCGCCACGATGGGGGTGAAGGCAACCAGGATGATCAGGTCGTTGGTGGCCACCTGAACAACGGTATATGCCGGATTTCCTCGGGTCAGATGGCTCCAGACAAAGACCATGGCCGTACACGGGGCTGCCCCGAGAAGTACGGCGCCGGCCAGATAATCCCTGGCCAGATCCGGCGGAATAAGGGCCTTGAACACCACGTAGAAAAAAACGCGGCAATACCGAACATGGTAAAAGGTTTGATCAGCCAGTTCACCACCCAGGTTAAAAAAAGGCCTGTGGGCTTTTTGCCCACATCCTTGATGCTGGCAAAATCCACCTTCATCATCATGGGATAAATCATCAACCAGATCAGAACCGCTATGGGAATGGACACTTTTGCGTATTCAAATTTCGACAATACTTCGGGAATCGCCGGAAGAAACTTTCCGATCAACACCCCTGCAACCATGCACAGCACCACCCATACCGTCAAATTCTTCTCAAAAAAACTGATTCCTGCTGTTTTGTCCTGTTCCATTCTTTTGAATCTCCTTGTGTTAATTTATTGTTCAACCGCATACAAATACCGCAAATTCTCCGCACCGTTCAATTCCCTGGCCACCCATGGAGAAATAACCATTTTTTTTGCATGGCGGTCAAGGATCTCATTCAGATAGAACAGTTCATCCGCACCCTTGGCGCAGAGCGCCGGATCCCGGGTTCCTGAAAAAGCAAAACAACGATTCACAATCCAGCCGAAAGGCTCAATGCCTGCTCTTTGGAGATCCTCCTGCAAAGCTGATGCCTCATGGGTGGGCGTGGCTTCGGCCAAGGCCACGATGAGCACCTTGGTGAATTTCGGATCCCGAACCCGGGGCAGCAGTGTTTTAACCGCTTCCGGCAGCTCATCCACGGATTTGGCCACCTCCCGGTGATAAGACTGGGTGGCATCCAGCAGCAGCAGGGTATGGCCGGTGGGGGCGGTGTCCAGAACCACGAATTTGTTTTCCCCTTTGGCCACCGTATGGGCAAAGGCCTGGAACACCGCAATTTCCTCGATACAGGGAGAGCGCATCTCCTCTTCCAGCAGGGCCATGTCATCGCCGGAAAGGATGCTGCGGTTTTTTTCCAGCACATTGGTCACATATCGATCGGTTTCTGCTTTGGGGTCAATGCGCTCTATTGTCAGGTTGGGCAGGTCCTCTCCGATGGTCTGGGCCACATGGGCCGCAGGATCTGTGGTGGACAAGATCACTTCATGTCCCCGGGTTGCCAGTTCAGCGGCAATAGCGGCCGCCATGGTGGTTTTGCCGACACCACCTTTGCCCATGGTCATGATCACCCCTTTGCCTGCTGCTTCCAGTTCTTTGAAAAAATCCGGCCATTGCCCGGCCCGGCTTAACACCGTATCTTTCTGCTCATCCATCTGCTGGATTCTATCGGATGTCAGCTCATCGGTATGGCCCTGATACACACTTTGCAGAGCTTTTATCCCCATGACACCGGCAGGCCGGAACGGCACTACAGTTGACGGCATAGCCTGGAGTTCTTTTGGCATAGCTGCCATGGCTATAGATGATTTTTCAGCAAAGGTCATGGCAACAGGGTCATCGGAAGCAGGCGTGAATACACCGTTGATAATCAGATGCTGGTTTTTCAATCCAAGTTCACCCAATTCTGAACTTGCGCGACAGGCTTCCTGAAACGACATGCCCTCAGCTCTGGAAACCATGACCAGCAGGGTCCGCTCCGGATCTTTAAGGGCTGCCACCACCTGCTCGAACATGATTTTCTGTTCCTTGAGTCCGGCAATGGGCCCAAGGCAGGAGCTGCCGGTCTGGTTGGAGGCGATAAAGTCATTCCAGGCAGACGGCAGGTTGAGCAGGCGCAGGGTATGGCCGGTGGGGGCCGTATCCAGCACAATATGATCATAGGCCTGCATGGTGGTATCATCTCCCAGGCGCTTGGAAAATTCGTTGAATCCCGCAATTTCCACCGTGCATGCCCCGGAAAGCTGTTCTTCCATCTGAGCGACAGCCGCATCGGGCAGAACTCCGCGATACGGTCCAACCATGCGCTCTTTGTATTCCGCAGCCGCGTCAATGGGATTGATATTCAAAGCGAAGAGGCCGGGAACGGCCGGTATGGGCACGGGTTCCGAAGACAACGATGTTTCCAGCACCTCATCCAGATTGGATGCCGGGTCCGTGCTGATCAGCAGCACCTGTTTGCCCTGCTCTGCCAGGCCCAGGGCCGCGACACAGGCCATGGATGTTTTGCCCACGCCGCCTTTGCCGGTGAAAAACAGATACCGGGGTACTTTGTTGAGTAAAGATTTCATCAGCAGCACCCCTCGTCATCCAGCAATGCCTTGACCTGTTCATTCATTTTTTTCTCCTTGCATGATCCAATGTAAATTATGGTTTGAAATTTTTTAGTTAGTCAATTAGCAAATCAACTAAATGAAACATATGCTTTCAAATTCACTTTGTCAACATAAAAACCACCGGGGCTAAGTTCCGGCCGCCGGCTATAATCCGGCGGCCGGTTTTTCTCAGATCTCCGGATCAGCGCAAATTTCCGGATTCATTGCGCGGCGAACAGCACCCCCGGCCGGCTTCATTCTGCTTTTTTTCCGATTCCTCCTGCTGGTTCTCCTGCTCTGCGTCCTCGAGCTGGACACTGCAGCAGCTGGGTTTACTTCCGAAAATTTTCTGCAGCAACCCTTTTTTCTTTTCTTCGGCCATAACTTGCCTCCTTGTTTTTGACAGGGTTTACACCTGATGTAGGTTACAATATCATATTAAATGCGTATCCGCCGATCACCGCGGTTGCAAAAACAACAAACACGAATGAAGCCACCAGCCGTTTTTTAAATATTCCTGCCAGCATGGTCATCTCCGGAATCGCCATACCCGCGCCGCCGATGATCAGTGCAATCACCGCCCCCATGCTCATGCCTTTTTCAGCCAGAGCCAGTCCGATGGGAATGGCCGATTCGGCCCGGATGTACAAGGGGACCCCGATGACCGCGGCAATCGGTATGGCCAGCGGATTGTCGGGCCCGGCCGCTGTCACGATCCATTCCTGTGGAATATATCCGTAAATCACAGCCCCGATCCCCACGCCGACCAGGAGATAGATCAGCACCCCCCGGAAATCGGTCCAGGCAGAAGCAAAAGCGCTTTTCAGCTTATCCGGAAAAGCCGCCGGAATTTCCGGCTCTCCGCTGTCGCAGCACCCCCCTTTTACCCGGACGTTTTTTACATACCGGCCGCCTCCGGTCTTCTCCAGAACGATTCCAAAGCAAATGGCGCCCGCAAAAGTAACTGTAAAATAGATCAGACAGGCTTTTAAGCCCATCAGAACCGCAACCATTCCGATAATAATGGGGTTGAGCAGCGGGGATGCGATCACAAATGTCATGACCGGACCAAAAGGCGCCCCGGCGTTGAGAAAACCAAGCGTCATGGGGATTGTGGAGCAGGCACAAAACGGGGTCAATGCCCCGGCAATGCCGGCAAGGAAATTGCCGAAAATGCCCCGCCTGGAAAGCCACTGCCGGAGGCGGTCACGGGGAATATACATTAAAATCAGGGCCACAATTGCGCTAATTCCGATAAAAAGGACTGTCAGCTCAGCGGTAATGACTGCAAAATATTTCAGCGAAGTAAAAAGATTGTTCATTATGCCCTCTTAAAAGTTGTCAATGTCAACCATTTATCCAAAAAAAATTTACTGTTTCACTGCCCCGGCCACCCGGAAAAAAACCTCTTTGATTTTCTGTCTGGATTCCCACGGAAACCTGGATAAAAGCGCTTCAAATTGCTGCTGATACCGCAGATCTGCCATCCGAAGCATTTCCCGGCCCTTGTCCGTGGGTTCAATGCAGCATACCCTGCCGTCTTGACGGGATTTTAGCTTTTTGATGTAGCCCTTTTTTTCCAGTCGGGTGACCACTCTTGTGGCCCCGCTTTTGCTGAAACCAAGACTGCGCCCCACTTCCTGCACGGAACAGTTCCGGGTGGCTGACACCTTGTCCAGGGCAATGAACTCGGGCATGGAAAGATCTTCACAGCATTCCCCGTTCAGGCCCTTGGGACCAAAATGCCATGCAATGGCGGCAAGGGTGCTGCCAATCTCTGAAAACATTGTCTTTTACCCTTCGATGGCTTTACAAACGCTCTTTTGCAAAAGTATTATCCTTTGCCCCGGAAAAAATTCCGCGTTCCTGCCTGCTTGTACTTTTACATTATGAACTTTAATTGACGATGTCAACTATTTTTCGCATTGAATGCGTGAGAAAAAGGGGTCAAATCTTTATTTTTGACAAATAAGGAAGACCAATTCCCGGAAAAGACGAAGATGAAATTTGTCGGCGGGGTAAAAACACAAAGGATCGCGCCATGTTAATGGAACTTTTATACCGGGTTAGCGATATCTCCCAGGCTGAGATGGGAAGGCTTGCCGGTGGAATTGACTACAGCGCCATGAGCATCGCCCGAAAGCGGTTACGCCTCAGGATGGAATCGGATACCGCTTTAAAACAGCAGTTTGAGGATGTAGCTGACAAATTGTCAAGAATAAGGGGTGCCACTTTCTGCCCTTTTCAAATTATCAAGATTAAAGATTTGATAATCATATAAAAGGCACCTCCTTTATACCGGAACGATTTTGGTATAAGTTGGGTTGGAAAAAGAGAAAACAAACAACCCTAACAAAAAGGAGGTGCACAATGACATTGTACACAGGTTTTGATCTTCATTCAAACAACAATTACCTGGGCATCATCGACAACTATGGCAAGCGCATTTTCAAAAAAAAACTTCACAATCAACCGGAACAGATTCTTAACACCTTGAATCCTTATCAACATGACATTGCCGGTATTGTGGTCGAATCAACCTATAACTGGTATTGGCTAGTGGATCTGCTTATGGAAAATGGATATAAAGTGCATCTGGCAAATCCTTCAGCCATAACCACCTACAAAGGACTCAAGCACTGCGATGACAATCATGATGCTTTCTGGTTGGCTGAAATGCTGCGGCTGGGTATTTTGCCGGAAGGCTATATATACCCCAAAGAGCAGCGGCCATTCCGGGATCTGCTTCGAAAAAGAGGGCATCTCGTGAAGACCCGCAGTTCGCTAATTATCAGTCTGCAAAACATTATCTCAAGAAATTGCGGGCATCGGATCAATGTAAATGATGTCAAACGACTTAAACAAGATATGGTTCAACCCTTGCTGCAGGATAACGAAGATATAGCCCTCAGCGGCAAAGCCAGCAAGGAAACGATCGATTTTTTAACTAGAAAAATACGAGACATTGAGTCAGCGATTGAAAAGAAAGCAATGCTTACCAGCAACTATAGACACCTGCTTTCAATGCCAGGCGTGGGAAAAATACTGGGTCTGACAATCCAGCTGGAAAGCGGCCCCATAGAGCGTTTTCCAAAAGCGGGCAATTATGTCTCATACTGCCGAAAGGTCAACAGCAAATGGACCAGCAATGGCAAGCAAAAGGGCAAGGGGAACAAAAAAAATGGAAACAAATATCTTTGCTGGGCCTTTTCTGAAGCCGCCGAGCTGGCAAGGCGCTATGATGAATCTGCCCGCAGTTATTTTAACCGAAAGATGCATAGAACAAACCGGATGGTGGCCCATGGGGCTTTGTCGCACAAGCTGGCAAAAGCGGCGTATTACATCATGAAAGACGGAGTGCCATTCGATTCGGCTAAACTATTTTCATAAGGTCTGACCGGGGCGGTGAACCAAGGCTGGGGTTGGATGAAAAATCCACGAGGTTTGATTGGCAGCCGCCCCGCTCAGCATAAATCAGCTGCTTGTTTTTTTGCTGCCCATGCCGTGAGTCACAATGGGTTGGTAACCAAGCCACGCGGTTTGCAAATTGAACACGGTATGGAACCGAAGATTTTCTGGTCCGCTAAATGCGGAAAGGGCCTTCCGAACAGAGGCTGTCTTGCAGCTCTCAAAACCGGAGCGGCCTAAATCCTGATGGGTGACTGGTGCAGCACAGCTGACATAATACACCCGAGAAATAACGGGTGCGGTGAGGAAGCGATCAGCTAGAAATGGCGATTCAAAAAAAATGACAATTTTTTTTGAATGGGGGAGTTTTTTCTCTTGACCCCGGCCTTTTAATGGGTGACCCCGGCCTTTTAATGGGTGACCCCTTTCTGGTTTCTTAAACTGTGAGCAACGCCTCTTCGCTCTTTAAAATCCCTGTCAGCGGCTCGCCCCAGTACTTGACTTCGATCCCGAGCTGTTCAAGTATCTCGGTTGCTCCGAGCTGATCCGCACAGGCCTTGCAGGCTGACACATGAACCCCGGCTTCTCTGGCTTCCTTTACTTTTTTCTGAATATCGACATTTTCAGATACCAGCCCGGCGGTTGCCCCCCAGATAATCAGGGTGACGCTTTCCCACCATCGGCGTTTTATGGAATTGATGGTATACATAAAAACCATTTTTTCGGCAGTTACTGCATCCGCATTGGTCCATAAAACATAGAGATGTGATTTTCCACTCATTTAGGGCCTCCTTTTTACAGATACAAATCATTGTTGCTTTTTAATCTAACAGCGCATCAAGACGCCTGCAAAAATGACGGCATTCAGGCGTTTTGCCCTGCCGGCACAAGAAACATTTTCCCGGTCAGCCGGAGGTCCTTGTCCTGCTCGCCGGCACATTTCTTCTGTATCTCTTTTAAAATCCAGCCCGCTGCGGTCTGGTTCCAGTACCACTCAGCGAACTCGCCGATATCTGGTGCCCGGGCACCGGGCCGCGAACTTGCGGCCTCGAAATAGAAAGCCTTCAAATCCTGGGCGGCCAGACGAAGGGCAACGGCCAGTGATATGTCCTGGCCCGGAATTTCAACATGTTCGCCCAGCAAATAATTGGAGAGGATTGCCGCTGCGGTTTCCGGATCGAAATCGGTCATGGCCGTACGACCGCGTTTTTCCATGCCCTGATCGTACCAGGGGCGGAGTTGGGCCATTTCGCGTTTGAATGCGGATACCCGTTCTTCCGAGTCTGTCTCTTCCTGCCGGGGAGGTGAAAAATTCACCGGGCAGGACCAGGCATCTGCTTCAGCAGACTTTTCGCTGCCGGATGCCGGGGCCTCTTGCTCAAAAGCCGCCAATACGGGGCCTTGTTCAGCTTCGAGAAGCTCCAAAGCCGACCGCAGCACTTTTTTCTGGAATTGGGCATTCTCCGGAGTCCCCAAAGGCCGCCCCAGCTCGAACGGCACCCACAGCGCCCGCGGGGGGCGTATTTTTTCGGTGTGTTCGTAAATCAGGCTGATTTGCGTGGTGGGGATAGATTCCCGCTCGAGATAGTGTGCGAGCGCGCCCACGGCGCGCGTGCAAAACGGTCAGACAGGCACCAGAAGCACCGCGTTCACCCCGTCTCCCTTCAGCAGTTGTGCCAGGTTTTCGGCATGGGAAGCCATCTGCGAAGGATCTGCTGCCCCCATAAACGAATAATGATAATTTGCCACGCTTCCGATAATGCCCTCGTCGGCAAGTTCCCGGAGACGATCCAGGGGAAAGACCACGTTCCAGTCCTGCTGAAAGCCGGTCCGGTCAAAATTGGTGGAGACATGGGTCATCACCAGTTCATTTGCCATAGTATTGCCCGGAATAATCCGATAATCGCCCTCTATCCCCTGAAACGGCCGATCACCTCTTTTATGAAGCCCGGCCGTAGACACAATGGCAACCCGTTGTTCTTCCAGTTTAGTGCCGGCTGTCCATGGGGTTGTGTCAAATTGCGGACATGGTAAGTCCGCAATGTGGGTTCGCATCGGTTCTGTCATTTGATTTAAGCGCGCCATAAAGCCCTCCTCTTTCAATAGTTACGTAATTGTATATTTAATTTCAAAAAATATTCATTCCCGATTCAGATGGCAAATCCGGATGCGGGGAGGCCCCGAATGCTTGCTGCTGGCCTGCTTAAAATATTGCCTTCAGCGGTAAGGGGAGCTTTTTTCTGGAGGTGACTACGGTGCAGGCTTCACAGTTTTGCCGGCAAGGTTTGATGCGGCAGCCGTCGCACTGCCGCATCAGCTTTATCGCTTCTTCGATTTCGGTTTTCAATCGCTGATAATCAGCGATTTTTTGTTCCACCAGGGTTTTCTGCGTTTCAAGATGCTTCAATACCTCTGGATAAGCCTTATCACCGGTTTTTCCATCCCGCCTGGCCCGGTAGATTTTCTTAATATCCTTTAAAGCCAGGCCGGCATCCTTGAGTTTCTGTACAAAGAACACGGTTTCGGCGGCCTCGGGTTCGAACAGGTAAAATCCGCCCCTGCTTCTGTCTGCGGCTTCAATAAAGCCCTCTTCAAGATAATACCGGACCGTTCTTACTGAAGTCCTTGCTTTTTTTGCAATTTCTCCGATTTGAAGTAATTTTTTGCTGTCCTTTTTATTCATATTTATAATTTAAACATACAATCACGTTATTGTCAAATTTATGTGTAATGGGGTCACCCCGCCGTCACATCCCTTCAGATCCATGTCGGCCACTTTTTCGGAGCAAAGCGAGGCTGTCAATTGTGCTTGACTTTTGCTTACGGGATGGCTAAAAAAATAGTCATAAAATATTTTTGTAATCATTATATTGGTCGATTTAGGCGGGTCAGATGGCAAAAGACAGAACATATTCCCGATATACCCGTGAGGCCGCCACCTTGCTGGCCAGGCAAATCCAGCTCGGGCGCAAGCAGCGCAAGTGGACCGAGCACGAGCTTGCCGAACGCGCCGGTATCTCGCGGGCGACGCTCCAGAAGATCGAAAAGGGCGAGCTGAGCGTTGCCGTCGGGCTTGTTTTCGAGGTGGCGGCGTTGGTTGGCATCGCCTTGTTCGATGCGGATCGCACCTCGCTCACCACTCATGTCGCCCGCACCGATGACAAGCTGGCCTTGTTACCGAGCGCCGTGCGCAAGCCCGGAAAGTCGGTGGACGATGAATTCTAAAGCGCCTTACACGGAAGCCTTTGTCTGGGTATGGCTGCCCGGTGCCGTCGATCCGGTCGTGGCGGGCAAGCTGACGGATGATGGCGAGTATCTGATTTTCAACTACGGCAAGAGCTATCTTGCTCGAAAAAACGCCATCCCCCTCTATGATCCCGAGTTGCCATTGTAGCGCACCAACTCACCTGCATCATCGATCACTGGGATGCCGTGTGCGCCGAAGCTGACCTCATCGCTACCGATCGTGCGTTCCTGTGGGGCCGACAGTTCCTCAACCCTTATGCTTTTCAAGACCTCGATGGCGACGCCGCCCAACTGAAGTCCATGGCCGATACGGCACGAAGGGGTTCCAGTAAATTCCGGGAACAGTATCTTTGATCCTTAACATTCATAAAGGAAAAACTCTCAAAACGGTTCCTTTGACGATGCAAAAAGAAAGGCAATGAAGGTTAGATTCTTATGACGACAAATTTAAAGACACTTATCATAGATGCAGAATCAGGGTTTTATAAGATGAAGCGCTATCCGGTTGGGAGGTTTTTCGGACCGGTTGACCTCGGCCTTTATCTGTCAGGCAAATTCAACAGCCTGAATTTCGGAACAGGCCTTCTGGCCGGCTCTGTTTTTCCCGGTGCGAACCGGCTGGTTTTCACCGGTTTCTCGCCCTGTTGGGGTGGATTTTTTATATCATCCATGGGCGGGGCCGGTTTGGTTTTTGACAATCTTGGCATCAACCAGCTCTCAATTAAAGGCAAAGCCCCTGCGCCATCGATATTGTTTTTGAACCGGACACACGGAGAGGAAATTGAAGTTGAAATAGAACCCGTTGACGTCCGGCAAGTGTGGCATTCAGGAAGAGGTGGCATCTATTCTCTGATGGACTATACCTATGACAGATTCGGCGGCAAATATAAATCTGATCCCCGGATACTTGCAGTCGGCCCGGCAGCCGAAGCCAGTGATATCGGCGCAATTGGTTCGGTTCCCATCAAAAAAGGGGAACTGACCCGTGTGGATACCTGGGCCGGCCGCGGCGGCCTGGGGTCAAAACTTTTCAGGGAACATGGCATAGCCGCCGTCATTTATGGCGGCACACACATTACAGAAGATTTCATCAACAAAAAAGTGGCGGACGAATGGTTTCAGGATCGCTATGAAAAGAAACTGGCGGCAAAAGACATCGAAGCCACGACCAAATACCGTTTTGAACCCAAGTTTCAAACAGGCGGCACATTTGGCGTCAACTACGCCACAATGGGCGACAAGATTCTGGCCTTCAACTACCGCACGATATACATGACAGAGCAAGAACGAAATAAAATCCAAAAACACTTTATTGAAGAACACTACCTCAAGCAATTCAATGAAGAAACCATCCAAACGAAAAGCCAGAAAAACTGTGGTGAACCATGTGCTGCCGTATGTAAAAAAATGCGCGGAGAGTACAAAAAAGACTACGAACCTTACCAGACATTAGGGCCGCTATGCGGTATATTTGACCAGCGCGCCGCCGAAAAACTAAATCACACCGCCGATATGTACGGATTCGATGCCATTTCTATCGGCGGAGTTTTGAGCTGGCTGATGGAATCGGTAATTGAGGGGATATTTACGCCGGAAGAATTGGGTGTTTCCAAAACGCCCATATTCGATCATGAAAATTTTGATGTCGTCAAAACCTCCCTGCACAATGCCGAAGTGGGCGTTGAACTTTTAAACGCTATTGTCGAAAAACGGGGTGTATTGGATTTGCACCGCGGTATAAGGAGATTTGCCCACCGCATATCCATGAAGAAACAAAAAGACATGACGCAGAAATTCCTCTACACCGCTTTTGGACGAAGAGGCTGGATGGTGCCGAACCAGTACTGGACGCCCGGCGTCCTGTCGCCAATGGCGATCATGGGAAAATACTACATGTATTATGGCGGGGATTTTCTTCCGCCGCGAACGCTTGGCCAGTTAAATGCAGCAAGATTTAAGCAGGAACTGGTTATGGATAACATGGGGATGTGCCGGTTTCATAGAGAATGGGCCGAAGAGATGCTTCCTGATATTGTGGGCCATCTTTTCGGAAAAAAAGAAGAGTTCCAAAAAGTCAACCAACTTACTGCCAGCAGAATTAACAGCAGAAACGCCTCCGTATTCTGGGAAACAAACATAAGCATCGATTTTGTTTATCAGTTTTTAAAAAGGAAACAAGCGGTTGATGGCGTAGCGGACGAAGAACTTACCCAGTGGATTAAAGCATTTGATGAAGATAAAAATGAAGCGGCATTAAATTTCTGGTATGAAATCCATAAAGGAATACAGGAATCTCTTAGAAGATATAATGTGTGAAGGGGGGCAAACTCAGACTTTGAAATCCGCATAAAAATATTCGGATTTTGAGGCTGACAAACCCCTATTGCGCAAAAAACGGATACGCCTATGGACGAAGGAGCACCGCATTATCTGGAATGGGATAACCAGCGCCGGGTGGCGTGGATAGAACGCGGTGATCCGGATGGAATTCCCGTTTTCTATGCCCACGGAAATCCGGGCTCACGCCTTGAGCTGCTGTTTTTCCATGAAAAAGCCAGGGAACACGGCTTCCGGCTGATCGTGTTCGACCGACCCGGATTCGGCAAATCCGATTTTGTCGACGGCTACCCTCTGCTGGCGTTTGCCGATGATGTGAAACGGCTTGCCGATGAGTTGGGGATCGAACGCTTCGGCCTGATCGGCTGGTCGAGCGGGGGGCCGCCGGTGCTCGCCACCGCCAGACACATGCCCCGGCGTGTGCGATTCGTCTTTTCCATAAGCGGATATACCAATTTCGGGGAATATGAGGATGGCCGAAAATTAATGGCGGCGCACAACCTTTACGGCCCCGGGCTTTCGGAAAAACACTACCCGCTTTTCAACGGCTTCGTCAAGGTGATGCGATGGACGGACCTGCACCTGCCCAATTTCTACCTGAAACTGGCCAGGGGGGACATGAAGAAGCCCGATCGCCGAATACTCGATAACCCGGAAATCGCCGACCTGTTTCTCCGCAATCAGCAGGAAGGCATGGCCGCCGGCACGCGGGGGGCGATCCAGGATCTGGAAACCCAGTGGAAGCCGTGGGACTTCAGCCTCACCCAGATCGAGGGCCCGGTCCATGTGTTTCAGGGAAAACAGGATGTGTTCGTCCCCTGGGAGTTCGCCCGGCATATGGCCGCCACCATCCCGGATGCAGCCCTGCACCTCTACGATGACCAGGGGCATCTTTTCCCGCTTTTACCCGCGTATCAGGCGGAACTTTTCGAACTTGCCCGTTGCCTGGTTGAACATCGGTGGAATTGACGACAGCGCCGTGAGCATCGCCCGAAAGCGCTTACGCCTCAGAACGGCATCGGATGCCGCGTTAAAGCAGCCGTTTGAGGACATGGCCGACAAATTGTCAAGATTAAAGATTTGACCCCATACCCCACACCGACCCCATACCTTTCACCCAGCCCTCGATGCGCCGGCGCAGCTCATCGCGGACCTGCCGGAAATTTTCGATTTTCTGGGATGCCTCCTGTCCGGCGGCCGGATCAGGCAGTTCCCAGTGCTGTACCTCCTGAACACCCGGAAAGGGCGGGCATTTTTCAGCGCTGGTCTCATCGCAGACCATCACCACGTGGGAAAAGGGATGACCGGTGCGCAGCACCTCAAACACGTCCCTGGGCCGGGCCCCGGAAATATCGATGCCCACTTCCTTCATCACCTCCACGGTCAGGGGGTTTAACCGGCCGGGCTGCAGCCCGGCGCTTTCAGCGTGCACGCGCTCGCCGTAAAGATGATTGATCCAGGCCGCGGCCATCTGGCTGCGGGCACTGTTGTGCACGCACACCATCAGGACATTGGGCTTGTCCCCCAATGCCTCCCGCCGGAATTCCCGCATCCGGTGGCGCACGATTTCGCCTAAGGCCAGGTATATGACGTTTTTGGCGATATTGGCGGCATGATCGGCCAGACGTTCAATGCGCTGGGCGATCTCGAGCAGGGTGAAAAAAGCCCGGGCCTGCTGCGGCTGTTTTAAAATCGTCTGCCGGATGTCATCGTAGAGGGCCGAGGCCACGTTATCCACGGCATCATCGCCGATCCAGATGCGGGTGGCGTCCTTGTGGTCTGCTGCAAAAAATGCGGCCACACTCTGCCGGAGCCGGGTTTCCACGTCGCCGGTCAGATGCCGGAGGGCCTCCTGGAAAGGCTCCGCGTCTTGGGGCGTCACCACATGGATGCGCTTGGCAACCCCTGCGGCCAGATCCCCGATTCTTTCCAGGTCGTGGTTGACCTTCAGTGTGGCCAGCAAAAACCGCAGATCATCGGCCACGGGCTGGTGCAGGGTGATCATCCGGATGCAGTCTTCCTCCAGGCCGACCTCCTTTCGGTTGATTTCGTGCTCGGCCCGGATCACCTCACGGGCGGCGGCCGCATCCGCGGCAATGACTGCGGCAAACGATCGGTTCACGTTGTCGGCCACGCGGCCGGCAAGAGATGCCAGGCTGTTTCGGATCTCGTTGATTTCGTTTCGGTATCGGGTGGACATAAAATGCGGTTTCCTTTTTTTATCCAAACCGGCCGGTAATGTAGTCCTGGGTTTCCGGCTTGTCCGGGTTTTGAAACAATTTCTCGGTGGTGCCATATTCAATAATATCGCCGGTATACAAAAACGCCGTGTAATCGCTGATCCGGGCGGCCTGCTGCATGTTGTGGGTGACAATCACGATGGTGTAGGCCTTTCGCAGCTCCCAGATCAGATCCTCGATGGCGGCCGTGGAACGGGGGTCCAGGGCGGAACAGGGCTCGTCCATGAGCAGCACCTCCGGTCCCACGGCAATGGCCCGGGCGATGCAAAGCCGCTGCTGCTGCCCGCCCGAAAGGCTCAAGGCCGAATCATGCAGCCGGTCCTTGACCTCGTCCCAGAGTGCGGCCCGGCAAAGGGACCACTCCACCAGCTCGTCCATCTCCTGCCGGGTGACGCGCATGTGCATGCGCACGCCAAAAGCCACGTTTTCGTAGACCGACTTGGGAAACGGGTTGGGCTTTTGAAACACGATGCCCACCCGGCGGCGCAGCTCCACCACGTCGGTGGCGGGCGACAGCACATCAATGTCATGCATGGTCAGTCGCCCCTCGGCCCTTGCCGTCAATATGGTGTCGTTCATCCGGTTGATCCAGCGCAAAAGCGTGCTCTTGCCGCAGCCGCTGGGGCCGATAAAGGCCGAAACCCGGTGTTTGGACAGGCTCAGATCAATATCTCTTAAAGCATGAAAAGTCCCGTACCAGGCGTTGAAATTTTCCATGTAAACAGCCGGGGACGCGTCCCGGCCGGCGTCTTCATCCCCGGCTGCTTTTTGTTTCTGAAAGTCTGTATGCATCATTGCATTCATTTTTTGGTTTTGGCTTTCTTTTATGAAAGCGGTTTCTGAAATTTCTGCCGGATCAGCACGGCCGCAGCATTAAAAGTCAGCAAAACAGCCAGCAAAACGATGATTCCGCTGGCGGCGATTTCATGAAACGAAGCCTGGGGCCGCTGGGCCCAGTTGAAGATCTGCAGGGGCATGGCTGTAAAATCATCCATTAAATGGCCCGGCGGATTGGAAATAAACACGATGCCGGCAATCATTAAAAGCGGGGCGGCCTCCCCGATGGCCCGGCTGATGGCCAGAATGGCGCCGGTCATGATGCCGGGCAGGGCCGAGGGCAGCGTGACCCGGCGCACCACCTGCCAGCGCGTGGCCCCCAGACCGAGGGCGGCCTCCCGCAGGGAGTCCGGCACAGCCCGCAGCGATTCCTGAGCGGAGATGATCACAATGGGCAAAATCACCAGCATCAGGGTCAGGGCCCCGGCCAGAACCCCGCGGCCGAACGGAATCCGGAAATAATACCACTGCCGGCGGTCAATCCGGCCGGCCATGTCGTTTTCCCGGAGGGTTCGTGCGGAAAGAGTCTCATCTTCCGGCCAGGGGGCGTCTGCGTCGATGACATGAACTTTTAAGCCCTCGCCTTCCGGTGTCATTGCCGTCATGCCCTGCTCCGGGTCCGTATACGGCGCATCCGGCCTGTTGACAGGCACGAGCATCACCACGCCGGCCTGGTTGTAGAACTGATCATAATACTGGATGCCCATTTCAAAGGCCGGGCTGTTGGGACTGCCAAAGAGCTGGAACATGGAGACAAAAGCGGTCAGGCCCACGATACCGTAAACCACCGAGGGCACTCCGGCCAGGTTGGTGATATTGGCCTGCACAAATGCCAGTGCCCGGCGCAGCAATTGCCTCCTGGGCCTGAATTCTTCCAGGAAAATGGCCGTGGCAATCCCCAGGGGCAGGGTAAAAACCGCCACCAGGACCAGCAGCCAGACCGTCCCCCAGATGGCGGGATAAAATCCCGCTTGGGACGGATCCGGGCCCGGCGGTGCAGTAAGAAAGTGCTGCGACAGGGTCCCGATGCCGTTATAAAGGATGGCGGCCAGAAAAAGCACCAGCAGCAGCACGGCAAAGGCGGTGATCCCGAAACAGATGCGCCTGAACCATCTCTCGGTGCGGTGACGCCCGGCAACCGAGCGCCGCACCGCCTGCATGCGTCCGGGATCAGAGATGACATCCGGGGCTTTTTGGGCAATTGTCGTCATTATTCGTATGTCTCCCGAAACCGTTTCCGGATGACCGCCCCGAGAATCGTCAGTATGAATGTAATCACAAACAGGGTGGCGGCCACCGCGTACATGGAAAAATATTCAACCCCGAAATTCGACACGTCCCCCAGGGCCATCTGGACCATAAACCCGGTCATGGTCTGGATTTCCTCGCGCACGTCCAGTGTGAGCCTGGGCGTGCTGCCCGCGGCCAGGGCAACGATCATGGTCTCTCCCACGGCCCGGGCCGCAGCCAGAAGAACCGAGGAAATGATCCCGGAAAGGGCGGCCGGAAACACGACCTTGACAGCCGCATCAAACTTGGTTCCCCCCAGCCCGTATACGCCCTCCCGCAGGCTCGATGGCACAGCGCGAAGCGCATCTTCGGACAGGGAGCTGACAATGGGCAGAATCAGAATGCCCACGGCAATGCCGGCGGCCAGGGCGTTGTAGGAGCCAAATCCCTCATGCAGCATTTTCAGCCCCGGGGTCAGCAACACCAGGGCGAAAAATCCGTACACCACCGTGGGAATGCCGGCCAAAATTTCCAGGGCCGGCTTTACCACAGCCCGCACCCGGCTGCCGGCATATTCGCTTAAATAAATGGCGGTCACAAGCCCCATGGGCACGGCCACAATCAGGGCGATGCCCGCCACCAGAAACGTGCCGCAGACCAGCGGCCAGATGCCGAAGTGTTTTTCAGCCCCCAGCAGGGGATTCCACTTCACCTGCCCGAAAAACTCCCCCAGGCTCACCTCATCCTGGCCGAAAAAATGGGCGGTTTCGATCCCGAGGATCAGGACAATGGCCAGGGTCACCAGTATGGAAAACAGGGCCGATCCCGCCAGTATCCCGATGATGCCCGTTTCCCGGAATCCGCTGGGCCCGAAACGAACGCATCCGTTTGGGGTTGGGTGCCCCGGGCAGATCCGCAGGCGGCCGCTGGTCTGTGGATTGGGATGTCATTTATTTCGTGTCCAGCAGGTTTTCTTTTTTGTAGATGGCGTTTAATCCGCCCTCGCGCTTTTCCATTTCCGGGGTCATATAGGTGGTGCCCGTCAGGCGCTGCTTTAAAAAGCTTTCCGCCCGGGACCCGATTTCATCGGGAACGGCCACGTATCCCACCTCTGTTGCGAACCGATCATCATGGGCAAGGTAAAAGTTTACAAATTCGCGCACTTCCGGCCGGCGCAGGGAGTTAAAATTAACATAGATAAACAATGGACGGCTTAAGGGAAAATAATCACCGTTGATCACGTTTTCCGGCTCGGGCAGAACCGCCTTGCCGGTTTTGGGGTTGACAACGGGCACGGCTGTGAGCTTTGTTTTGTTTTCGTAATAATAAGCGGCCCCGAAATAGCCGATGGCGTACCGGTCTCCGGAAACCCCGGTCACCAGGACATTGTCATCTTCGCTGGTGGACATATCGGGCCGGAAACTTTTGCCTTCAGGCAGAACCACTTCCCTGAAATAGTCAAATGTGCCCGAATCCGTGCCCGGGGAATAGACCTTGATGGGCTCATCCGGCCATGCCGGGTCCAGATCGCTCCACTTGCGCGCTGTGCCGTCCTCGAGATAAATGGCCTGCAGGTCCTGGATGGACAGCTCATCTGCCCAGTCGTTTTTTGGATTGACCACCACGGACAGCCCGTCCATGGCCACCGGCAGCTCGATGAAGCGCACGCCGTTTTGCGCGGCCGCCTTGAATTCCTTTGCCTTAATCGGCCGGGAGGCATCCGAGATGTCGGTATCGCCCCTGACAAACCGCTTAAACCCGCCGCCGGTCCCGGATATGGCAACCGTTACATTGACGTTGGGAAAGTCATCCCGGAATGCCGCGGCTGCCGCCTCGGTAACGGGATAGACGGTGCTTGATCCGTCCACCACGACCTTGCCGCTCAGGGCCGAGGATTGGGCCCCGGCCGGGGCGGCCCAGACGGCTGCAAAAGCTGCGGCAACGGCCAGCGCCAGCAGGGTCATTTTAATTTTTGCCATGGTTTTCATGTGCGCAATCTCCTTTTTTGTTTTTGTTCGGGATTGGCTCTGCGGTCGATTCCCGAACCGCAGGCGATTTTCGTTGACAGCGGTAAAAACTTTTTTTACGCTGTGTTTGACTTTATTATATTTCGCGAAACTACGAAGTCAATAATTTTCCGGTTACATTTGTGTGACAACAGTTCAAAGTGGCAACTGCAACTAAAATAAGAAGGATAACCCAAACATGAAAACAGAAAATGCCGAAATGGACGAAAACAGCCGGGTGCTTTTTATCTGCCGGCACAATGCCGGGCGCAGCCAGATTGCAGAGGCGCTGCTCAAAAAGATGACAGGCGGCAAACTGGCTGTGGAAAGTGCGGGCTTTTCACCGGCTTCGGCGGTCAACCCGCTTGTAGCGACTGTGATGCAGGAACAAGGAATTGACCTGTCCGGAAAAAAGCCCCAAAGCGTATTTGAATTGTTTAAGCAGGGGCGGATCTACACCCACGTGATCACGGTATGCGATGATTCGGAAAGCGACTGCCCTATATATCCCGGAATTGCCAGACGTCTGCACCATCCTTTCCCCGATCCCGCGAAGGTTGAGGGCTCTGAAGAAGAAAAATTGGCCAGGGTCCGGGAAATCCGGGATTTGATCAAGCAGTGGCTGGAGCAGCAGGTTTCAGAGTGATACCGGGCAGGCCTTACCCATGCCGGGCATCAGGATGATCGGAAAGCTTTTCCCGGCTGATCCGCCTGTAACGATTCGCCCAGCGCCCGCAGCAGATTGAGCAGCACTCCCATTCCGCGCCTGACCCGGTCTTCGCGCAGGGCTTTGAGCATATCCAAAATCCCGGCTTTTGCCACCCGGTCCAGATCCAGCAGGTCCGGCACTTCGGCCAGCCGGTCAAGGTTTTCCAGGCTGCGATCGCCTGAGAGCTTCACGCCCGCCTGCATCAGCCCCAGAATGGTCTTTTGCAGCCTGTCGATGTCCTGGCGGCTGTGATTTTTTGAAAATTCTTCCATGACATCCAGAAGGCTTTGTCCAAGGGCAAAGACCCCGTTTCTTTCCATGCGGTCCAGGCTTTCAATGAACTGGGGCACGCTGTCGCGCAGCAGGGGCTCGCTCACATCCAGAAGGTCAATACCCTTGTTGAGCAGATCCAGGGCATCGGTGAGATGCCGGGTGCTTCTGGCCATCTTTTTTAACAAAAACAGCAGATCTTCTATCTGAAAATCCGGTTCGACCTCGGCCAGCTCGATGATAACGGCCCTGACCGCCTCGTTGACCCTCGGCTCCAGGTCGCGTTTGAGTTCATTGGCGGCCTCAGCCGACCGGCTCAGGGGCACAAGCATCTCTTCGATGCGCTGGAGGCGCGCTTCAATATCTTCCATGCTCGACATCGAAATCTCCTTTAAGCAGCCGGGATATAGGGGCGGACCTTGCCGGCCAGGTTCATCTGCGGCTCCAGGGGCAGTTCATTGCCCGGCATCATCAGGTTCCAGTAAACCCACCGGAAAAGCATCTTGCCCCAATAGTTGGCCAGACTTTCGCTGAGCAGGTTAAAAGGGCCCAGGCCCGGAAAGGGGAATTTTCCCGGCAACGGCTCCACCGTGTAGTTGAAATCAAGCAGAGTGGCTTTTTCATAACCGGAGGCCAGAAAGCAGGTGGCATGGCCGTCAAAAGTGCTTTTGGGCGGGTATCCCTCGATTTCGCGCAGGATGTTTTCCGTCACGGTGTAAGACTCATAATGGGCCACAGACCCGGCTTTGGAAGTGGGGACATTGGTCACATCGCCCAGAACATAGATCCGGTCGAAATCCTGGGACTTAAGCGTGTGCCGGTCGGTTCTCATAAAGCCCATGGGATCGGCCACCCCGGAATCAATCAGCGAATTGTCGCCCATGTTGGGGGGGATGGAAACCAGAAGGTCATAGCCCACCTCCTCTCCCGAGGCTGAAACAATGGTCTTGCTTTGCCCGTTGACTTCGGAAAGGGTGAACTGGGTTCGCAGTTGGATGTTTTTTTTCTCCGCCATGCGCGTCAACTCTCGGGTAGCCGCCGGTTTGGTGAAAATGCCGTCCAAAGGTGTTACCAGTTCAATCTCCACCCGGTCTCTGACCCCGTTTCGGGTAAAAAACGCATCGGCCATAAACACGAACTCGATGGGGGCGATGGGGCATTTAAAAGGGGTGTCGGCAATGTTTACCACCAATTTGCCGGATTCGAAATACTTAAGCTTTCTGCGCAGGTTAAGGGCGCCTTGCAGGGTGTAGTAGTCAAAGGCGGTTTCCTGCCAGGTCTCCATCAGGCCGTCGACTTCTTCCGGGGCGATCCGGCACCCGGTGCTGACAACCAGCCAGTCGTAGTTATACCGGCTTTTTTCAGTGACCACCTGCCGCTTGTCCGGCTCAACCCCCGTCACCCGGTCCACAACAAAGTCCACGTCTTTGGGAATAAATTCGCGCTTGGGCCGCAAAACATCCTGTTTGGAATAAATTCCGAAAGGAATGAACAAGTACCCGGCCTGGTAGTGGTGCTGCTCGTCTTTGTCGATGATGGTGATTTGGAAATCGCTGTCATCAAGCTCGCGTCTGAGCTGGTTGGCCACAATGGTCCCGCCGGCTCCGGCCCCCAGAATGACGATATTTCGCATGGGTCCTCCAAACTTGTTTGGATTCAATGTTAAGCC
Organism: Desulfobacterales bacterium; assembly: GCA_034520365.1. Classification (NCBI taxonomy): domain Bacteria; kingdom Pseudomonadati; phylum Thermodesulfobacteriota; class Desulfobacteria; order Desulfobacterales; species Desulfobacterales bacterium. The sequence continues at coordinate 336,263 of JAXHNP010000006.1, read as the reverse complement.
CCTGGCGGGGATGGTCTCCCGCAGGCATTCTTTTTATACCTTTAATCATCAGCGCGGGGCCATGCAACTATCACTTCATGATTCAGGCAATCAGATGGTGCCGGCGCAGCAGAGAGGCCTTGCAGGGCCACCGGACCGGTTCGGCGCCTTTCCTGTAAAGCGCCTCAAAAAGACAATGGCTTCAATAAAAAAAGAGCCCGCATGCGGGCTCTTTTTTTATTGCTTCAGGTTTTTTCTGCAGCTGTTAAAAATCAACCTGGAACCGGGCCTGAACAATGTTGGCGCTGTCATCATCCACGCCGGCGCGGTCTTCGAGATCTGCATACACGTAATTGAGCATCGTGCGAACGTAGGGATTAAGATGCCAGTTGACCCCTAACGTCAAATCGCTTAATTCGCCGCCCCCAATTGCCTCATCGTTTAAGTCCAGGCTTGAGTAGCGCACGCCGAGCTCCCATGCACCCGCTCCCGGCTTATGGAAATTAAAGTCCCTGTCTGGCTTAACCCTGCCGAAAGATCCTGAACCGGGCTTGTAATTGCGGCTTTCGCCTGTGAGAAAATAGCTGCCGTACACATAATAGCCGCTGAAGCTTGGATCAGATGCCGCGTCCGAGCCCACAAAGCTCTGCATGTATTCGCCTTGCACAGAAAACGGTCCCATGACCGTGGCCGCCTCCAGATTCATGATATCCGCGTCGTCAAAACCAAAGTCGCCGGTTTCAGCCAGGCGCACGCCGGTTATATGCGCTTCCGGCCGCTGCCTGTAATTAAGCGTTGTTTCGTCTTCATCCCGGAACTGCCGGGTGTAGGAAATGCCCAGGTGCACGGCCTTTTTCCCGTCCTCAGCGTAAACCGGCGCCCCGGTGACCCTGGCGGTAACATTGATGTCCGTATGATCATTGAAGCTTTCCCCGAAGCCGTCGGCGTCATAAAACGCGCCTATGGCCCAGGACATGCGTTTTCCCAGAGCGGAGTCATATGCCATGATACCGGTGTTTCTGCCCGGGGAAAAAACATTGGGCAGAGCCCGCTCCATGAAGGTGATGTACTTGCTGCTGGTCTGTTCTTCCAGAGAAAACGGCTCCTTGAAATGACCGATCTTTATGTTTCCTATGGCCGGAACCTTTTTCATGCCGATGTACATGTCCTTAAAGTCGGCGTCTCCGCCGGCAAAATCGTATTGCGCTTTAAAAAAAGCATTGTTTTCGAATGAACCTGAGGCAAAAAGACGGGCGCGCCGGAATTCCACGCCGTCTCCGTCCAGGCCGCCGCCCAGGTCATTATCGAAGCTGTTATCGGCACTGATGTTTGCCCAGTCAACCATGATTCGCCCGCCGAAGTTCACATCATAGCTGCTTTTTTCACTGTGGAGGTTGCTTTTGAGCTCTTCATACTTGGAATCCGAAATCTGGTTCTGCTGTTTTAAGATATCCAGAATCTCCTCTGTGGTGTTTTTCTCCGCCGCAGCGGGCGCCGCAGCAAATGCGAAAACACATGCGAGAACCGACAGTACAACCGCCGCTTTCCGGCTCAATGACCCTCCAAACGGATTAAAACGTTTCATTTGCCTTTCTCCTCCTTTTTGACTTGAATTTGAATTTGAACTTTCACTATCTGCTAAGTCTCCCAATGTCACTTGACTATGATGGGGCCCCGCAGGCGTTCTTTTTATATCTTTAATCATCAGCGCGGGGCCCGGCAACTATCGCTTCATAATTCAGGCAATCAGATGGTGCCGGCGCAGCAGGGGGCGTGGATCGATGAGATGCCGGCGGAACCAGCCCTCCCCCTGGCCGATTCCGCCGGCCAGGGAAAAACCCGCGGTCTGCCCCTTCCATACAAAACAGGGACCCATCCGTTCGATTGGTTGATTCTGCTTGTAAGCATTCATTCTTCTTCATGGTCAATTAATGTATTTCGCGAAACTACGAAGTCAAGTTTTCATTTCCACACATTCTGTTTTTTTCCGAAGATAAAAACAAGCGTTTTTTCACATCACCGGTTTTCACAGGCCCTTGCCGGTGCCCTGTTGACCGAGCCAGTCACGGATCTTTTCATCCAGCATATCCCGGACCTGCCTGAAAACCTGTTTTTTCTCCTCTTCCGAACCTTCGGCTTCTGCGGGATCGGGCACGGGCCAGTGCAGCCGGCGGCTGACCCCGGGAAATACCGGGGTGTGTTCTTCTGCCAGGGAACATACCGTGATCAGATAGTCGAAATAGGTGGTGCCGATATATTCCATCACGCTTTTGGGTTTCTGGCCCCGGATGTCGATGCCGATTTCATCCATGACCGTAACGGTCAGAGGGGGGATCTGCCGGGGCGCGACCCCGGCGCTACAGACCTCGTAAGCCGAACCGCCCCTTTTGCGAAGCAGGGCTTCGGCCATCTGGCTGCGGCAGGAATTGCCGGAACACAGAAACAATACCCGCACCGGTTCTTCTTTTGCCGCGGGCACAGGGGTTGATTGTACCGCCACGGCCCTTCTGGCGGCATCGGTTTCCAGCACCGAATCCTCCAGCACCACTTGCCTCAGCCATGCAAGCAAAGGCCGGACCGCCGGATCTGCATTCCGCCCCGGCCACCGGTAAAGACGCCATCTTCCATACCGGACGGCCGCCAGCAGGCCGGCGCTTTCCAGGATATGCAGGTGCTTGGACAGGGTGGAAGGCGCCATTTTAAAAATTTCAATAAAATGGTGCAGGCTCAGCGGACCCCCCTGAAGGCATATGAGCATGCGAACCCGGATCGGCTCGGACAGTGCTTTGGCCAGTTCGCTGATGCCGGCCGCGGTTATTTTTTCGGTATTTTTATTCGATTCCAAAACATTGACCTTTCATCTTGACAGGGGTTGATCACTATATCATAATAATATCACATTTCGCCAAAGTACGAAAAGATTTTTTCGGGTCAAATTTATCGCGATTCTATGCAGACGCTGCAGCCGGCTTTTGGTTTCAGGGCTATCATTGCCGTAAATTAATTTTTTGCATCTATTGTCGAGACGATTACCTTAAAAAATATATAGTACGTGCCGGGTGGATTCACATCATTACGAAAAAACAGGTGGGATTATGAAAAAAGACGATTCCATGAGCAACAGCAATGGTTCGGGCCTGCGGATGGACCGCAGGACTTTTGTCAAGTCCTCGCTGGCTGCGGGCGCAGTGCTGGGCTCCGGGCTGAGCCTGACGGCGTTGACGCCGGTAAAAAACGCCACTGCAGCCCCGCAAAACGGAGCCGGAGAATGGAAACCGGCCAATTGCCAGGGATGCACCTCCTGGTGCGCCAAGCAGGTCTATGTCGTGGACGGCAGGGCCGTAAAGGTCAGGGGCAACCCCCATTCCAAGGTCAACATGGGGGCCAGCTGTCCCAGAACGCATCTGGGACTGCAGCAGGTCTACGATCCGGACCGGATCAAGGTGCCCATGAAAAGAACCAATCCGGAAAAGGGCCGCGACCAGGACCCGAAATTTGTGCCGATCACCTGGGACGAAGCCCTGAACACGATCGCCGACCGGATCATGGAACTGCGCAAAAACAACGAGACCCACAAGTACATGCTCATGCGCGGCCGCTACACCTACATGCGCGACATTCTCTATGATTCGATGACCAAGATCATCGGCTCGCCCAACAATATCTCCCACAGCACCATTTGTGCGGAAGGCGAAAAGTTCGGCCCCTATTATACAGAAGGCTTGTGGGCCTACCGGCAGTACGACGTGGAAAACACGCGATATATCCTGCTCTGGGGCGCCGATCCCCTGGCTGCCAACCGCCAGGTATCCTATTATTCCAAGGCCTGGGGCAATGCCCTGGATCGGGCCAAGGTGGCCATCGTGGAGCCGCGGCTTTCGGCAACGGCCGCCAAGGCAGATGAATGGATTCCGGTAAAACCGGGATGCGACGGGGCAATCGCTGTGGCCATGGCGCACATTATTTTGACCGAAGGCCTCTGGTACAAGGGATTTGTCGGCGATTTCAAGGACGGCCAGAACCGGTTTGCCGCCGGAAAAGAGGTGGACGAAGAACTTTTTGCGGAAAAATATACCCACGGCCTGGTCAGGTGGTGGAACCTGGAATTAAAGGACAAAACCCCGCAATGGGCGGCGGAAAAGGCCGGGGTGGATGCCGACCAGATTTATCGGGTGGCCGTGGAGTTCGCCTCTGCCGCCCCGAACGTGATGTCCTGGGTCGGCGGCGGGCCCTCCATGCAGGTGCGCGGCGCATACGGCTGCATGGCCACCCATGCCCTAAACGGACTGACCGGGGGGGTGGACAACATGGGCGGCACGCTCAAGGCGAACACGGAGTATACCAGCGGTTTTCCCGATTTTGATCAATATTTGGACGACATTGCCGGAAAGGGCAAAAAACACGAAAAAATCGACCAGCGGGGAAGGCTCGAATTTCCCTGCCTCAAGAAAGGCAAATCCGGCGGCGGGGTCAACACCAACCGGGCCGCGGATGGCATCATCGATGAAGACCCCAACGAAATCAAGGTGGCCGTGGCTTACATGAACAACTTCAACTTCTCCGCGCCCGGCGGACAGCGTTGGGACAAGGCGCTTTCCAAGATCCCCTTCCTGGTCCACATCACCACCAATGCATCAGAATTTTCCTGGTTTGCAGACATCCTGCTGCCCGACACCCATCACCAGTTTGAAAAATGGGGATACACCAAGTCTTACGGGCACGGCTACCGCCACGTGGTGCTCCAGCAGCCGATTATCGACATGCCGTTTGACTACAAGATCGACGAGACCGAGATCCCTTTTCTGCTCGGCAAAAAACTGGCCGAACGGGGCTTTGATCGGCTCCACAGATACCACGTGGAGCAGTTTGCAGATCCTGAGACCGGCAGGGCTCCGGCCGATGAAAAAGAATTTGCCGAATACGCCGTAAAGATGGCCACCAGAAACCTTTGGGACCCGAAGCATTATAAGGGCGGCGACAAGATCAACGGGTGGGCGGAATTCAAAAAACGGGGCGTCTGGAACTCGGACCCTTACCCGTACCGCGCCAGGTGGGGCAAGATGAAAACCGAAACGGGGATGTTCGAATTCTACTCCCAGACCCTGAAAAAGGCCCTGGAAAAGCATGCAGAAAAACACCAGACCAATGTGGATCACGTGCTGGAGGTCTGCAATTACCAGGCCCGGGGCGAGCTGGCATTTGTTCCCCACCATGAAGATCCCTTCATTCACGGGCAGCCGGACGAATATCCGCTGCTTTTCGTGGATCACAAGTCCCGGCTCAACCGCGAGGGGCGCACCGCCAACTGCGGCTGGTATTACGAACTCAAGGACCTGGACCCGGGGGATACCGCATCAGCCGATGCGGCCAAGCTCAACCCGATTGACGCCAAAAACCTCGGTTTGCAAGACGGCGATGCGATCCGGATCATCTCGCCGGCCGGGGAAATCGAGTGCACGGTCAAGCGCTGGGAAGGCGTACGGCCCGGCACCGTGGCCAAGTGCTACGGCCAGGGCCACTGGGCTTACGGCCGGATCGCGGCAAAGGTCTTCGGAAAAAAACCCCGGGGCGGCAACAACAACTACCTCATTCCGGCCGACTACGACCGGTTGAGCGGGGCCTCGGCCTATTACGGCACCACACGTGTTAAGATCGTCAAGATATAACCAGGGGGAAAAGCCATGACAAAATGGGCAATGGTTATCGACCACCAGAAATGCGTCGGCTGCGGCGCCTGCATTATCAGCTGCAAAAACGAGAACAACACCCCGGACGGCATTTACTGGTCCTACAAGATCACCGAAACCGCGGGCACCTTCCCCAACGTCCGGTATCACTACACCCCGACCCTTTGCAACCACTGCGACAATGCGCCCTGCGTGCGCGGCTGCCCGACCCGGGCCATGCATAAGGCCGAAGGCGGCATTACCATGCATGATCCGGACAAGTGCATCGGATGCAAGTACTGCATGTTCAACTGCCCGTTTGGCGTGATTTACTTCAACTGGCGCAAGCCGCATCCGGAATGGCACAAAAAAGAGGCGCTCATCGAAGGCTGCACGACTTCGCCCGAAGAGATGGTCGATATTGTCGGCGGAAAAACGATCCCCTATTACAACCCGGAGCGGGAACGCACCCTGGACGGCATCCGGCCCAAGGGCGTGGTGGAAAAATGCACGTTCTGCGACCACCGCATCAAAAAGGGCCTGCTTCCGGCCTGCGTCGAGGCTTGTCCGGCAGACGCCCGCATTTTCGGGGATCTGGACAATCCTTCCAGTGTGGTAAACCAGCTGCTGGGCAAATACCGGGCGTACCGCCTAAATGAGCACCTGGGCACCCAGCCCAAGATTTACTACATCCGGAGCTTTAACCCCGGAACGTATCTGCAGACCAAAGGAGAGGTGTCATGAATTCCGCGAAAAAACTTTTTGTCCCCTGGATGGCCGTGCTTCTGGCCGGCGTGGGCATCGGCCTGTTTACGGCGATCGTGCTGCTTATGAAAGGGCACTATCTGTTCAACGCAAACGACGTGCTGATCTGGACCCTGCCGCTGGGCGGATACGTTTTTTTCGCCCTGACCAGTACGGGGCTGGCCCTGGTGGCATCTTTGCCCTCGGTTTTCGGTCTCACGCAGTTTGAAGTCCTGGCCAAAAGACTCGTCTTTCTGGCCATTTCCACCCTGGTGGCCGCCTTTATCTGCATCGGCCTGGAGCTGGGGTCGCTGACCCACATGATCTATATCATGCTGTCTCCGAACCTGTCGTCTCCCATCTGGTACATGGGGGCCCTTTACAGCCTTGAGCTGCTCTTTCTTGTCATTAAACTGTGGCAGATGCACATGGGGGACTGGCATTCGATCGCAAGCCGCTGGCTGGGCTCTGCCTCCATGCTCTGCGGGGTATTTGCCGCGCTGATGCTCGGCTCGGTATTCGGCCTCACCGAGGCCCGGCCCACCTACTTTGGTCCGTTCATTGCCATCTTTTCCTTAATTATTGCCATGCTTTCGGGCATTGCGGCAATCATCCTGTATATGAATGTATGCCGGTGGGTCTCGGGGGCCTGTTCGAAACAGGCCGATGCCGCCGTGAATTCGCTTACGCGCATGTTCGGCTTCATGCTGGGGCTTTCCCTGATATTCTACGTGCTCAAGCTCGCCCTGGCATCGGCCTACACGCGGCCGGAGTTTGCCACCGCCATCAATTTCAATCTCGTGCTGTTTCTTTTGATCCCCTATGCCATGATGCTGAGCAAACGCCTGCGGCAAATGGCCTGGGCCAAAACGGTCGCCCCTGCCATCACCTTGGTCGGCATTTTCGCGGTGCACATGCAGATTCTCATCGGCGGGCAGATCCGGCCCGTGGGGCCGAAGGCCGAAGGACTGCCCCAGGTGCTTTCCTATTTTCCCAGCATATGGGAAATTTTGGTCATTGTGGCCGCCGTATCCACCATGCTGCTGCTCTACACCCTGGGCGAACGGTGGCTCAAACTCGATGCGGCTCCCGAATAGCAGGCGAACACACCATGGAATCTCCAAACAATATAGAACCTGAAACCAGGGCCGATATTTTCGCCGGCATAGCCGGCTGTTATGCCAGGCCATCCCTTGACTTGGGAGCTTTTCTGGAAGCAAATGCAGAAAGCAACGGCCGCCCGGCAGATCCCGGCGCGCAAATGTTTTCGGATCTGCTTGGACAATGGCGGAAAAACACGCTCCAGGAACTGCTGGTCGACTATGCCGGCCTTTTCGTGGGCCCCTTTGAAACCATCGCCCCGCCGCTGGGCTCGGTTTACCTGGAAGATCAGCCCACCCTGATGGGGACGTCCACCCGGGACATTCTCGATATTTACCGGCAGGCCGGCCTGGATATGGCCGAAAGTTTCAACGGTCCGCCCGATCACATTATCGCCGAACTCGAATTTCTCGCCTACCTGGTCTCGGCCCGGCTTTCCGCGGACACTGAAACCGGGCAAACCCTGCACGCGCTTGAGCAACGCTTTCTCAGGCACCACCTGGGCGCCTGGATCGAGCCCTTTACCCGAAAAGTGACGCAGGGAGCCGGCACCGGCTTTTATCAGCTTCTGGGCGAACTGACCCGGCAGGCAGTACTTGCAGAGACACCTATTTAAAAATCAATCTGAAATCTGGTTTGAAAGATGCGGGTAACGCCCGCACTCTCCAGGTCCGCATAGATATAATTTAACATGATGCGCAGATTGGGATATAAATACCCGTTCAACCCCAGGGTGTAGTTGTTCAGATTTCCGGCATCCACATCCTTGTCCGCAAAGTCGAGAGTGGAGTACCGCAAGGCGGTTTCCCAGGCCCCCCATCCGCCCTCCGGCTTTTTCCAATAGCTGCTGGTATTCTTCGGCACTTATCTGGCCGTTCCGGTAAAGAATTTTGAGGATCTCTTTATCGATACGGTTTTCCTGAGCAGCAGCCGATTGGATAGAAAACAGGGAGCCGGCGAAAACGACAAGGGTAATGCAAACCGCAGCTTTCGCTTTTGCTCCTGTCAATAGTAACTCCTTTGCCAGTTTAACAGCCCCTTATCTTGAATCCAGGTGCTTGAATATTTTGCAGCTAACAATTTTCAGGGATTGTTTAAGGACTCTTTGGTATCCGCATCAATGCCTGATACAATCACCTTACCTTCGAAAATACCCTTTAAAGTCCCCGGGTTGGCAAGGGTCCCCAGATAAGCATGGACAATAACAGTAACAATGACGATAAACGCCGCTACAGTATGAATCGTATGGGCAATCAATCCCAGATTGCTGTTCGTTGTCCAGATGATCATGACACCGGTGATTCCCAGTATGGCGACGAGTAACAACATAAACCAGAAATATAGCTTCTGACCGGCGTTGAAACGGTCTGCCGGCAATCTTCCCTGATACCCGAAGTAATTGCCAAGCTTTTTGAGCCATTGCCAATCACTTTTCTCAAATAAAACGTCTCTGAACCAGATGCCGGCAATCAGCAGCATGTTGAGCACAAACAAATAGCCAGCATAATGGTGAAACGTATGGATAATTCCAATTGTACCGGATGAAAAGGGAATCGCTGAGAAGGTGATCAGACCACTTATTGTCAAAAGGGCAAATAGAACTACCGAAACATAATGGATGACCCTTTCACCGATACTGAAGCGAACGTCAGCAGGATCCTGATCGTTACCCCTGACATCTTTGGGGCCGAAAATGACATAGTGAAGAATGACCAGAAAGAAAACAGCGAACAGGATCCAAAAACCATATGGTTTCAGTATCTCTTGCTCAAAGACGGTAAGTTGCAGCGCTGCAGGAGAAAAATTCATGAAAGCTGCATTCTGCTGTGTAACGGCCTCTCCGCTCTGATCAAAAGGCTTTACCATTATATCCTTGAAAAAGAAATCAGACGTTGAACTGTGACAATCAGTACAGCCTTTTGCTCCCAATGCATTTTGCGCAGGGGCTATATCATGACTGAATTTAAACACAGATCCGTACGGGCTGTATTCATGAGCCTTTTTGGAAAGTGTTTCCCAGTCAATACCGTTAGCCGTATACCGGTTACCATCCACGAATACGACCCTTTTCCCCTCCAGGGATTCTCCTTTTTGTTTCAGCATTGAAGTCACTGAGGCCAGTAGTGCCTTGATCTCTTCAGGCCGATTGACTTCCGGGAATCCGTCGCGATTGTCATCCTTGATTTTCTCTAGCTGGGGATAGTTCTTATCGGGATCGTTCCGGTGGCTTTTCCACATCATGAAGACATCTTTCATGTATGGCTGGTCGATGCCTTTCTCGTTGTTCTTTTTAATGCCAACCCACAAAGTATAGACCCTGTTTAACGGATAAAGCTTGTCTTTGTACCACCCCACAACAGGCCTGAATTGAAAAACGGGGCGCAGGCCTTCCGGATAATCATGCAAAAAACCATAGTAATTCCATGGTCTTATATCAGGACCATAAAACGACCATATCCGTTTGGCTGGCGGTGTAATCCTTGGACTGGTATTAAAAACGGAAGCATCCTCCACCAGGGCTGCCTTTACCTGACGCCACGGAATATGACATGTCTGACAGGCTATTTTCTCTAAATGCACAGGAGGTAGATCTCTATGTTTTGCAACCGGGGCATTCAAAAGGCCCTCAGAATGACAATCTTCGCAGCTGCGCATCGTATTATCCAAATCGTTGCGCACAAGCCCCCCGGGGTCATCCCCCTTTCCAATCTGATGCCTCTCTCTGCCTTCAATACGCGGGTCCTTTGCGCTGCGTCCGGTTACATGACAATCAATACAACGAAGACCGGCGCGTATATGAACATCGGTTCTTGAATTAAAGGAAGCCCCTCGCTTTTTCCAGTCGCTTTCACGGTGGCAGAAAAGGCATTTTTCGTTCCGCACTTCTCGCGTTATCGGCAAAACCACCTGGCCGTTTTCCTGGAAAACAGAAAAATTATAGGACACCTTTGGCTTTTCGCCATTGGAAACACAGCCTTTGATTTCACCGAACCCGGCCCCTGCAGTCGCGGCCCACCGGAAATTTAAGGCCGTTATCTGGTTTTTTCTTTTTTCGTTATGATAATCCTTGAGGTGGCATATCAGACAGTCCGCCTCGATTACACCGCTTTTCGCCCATTTGGCCTTGAAATAATCGCCATCAAATTCGTTTTGTCCGCCGGAAGTAATATTGTTTTCAGGGTCAGCGGCAAATTTGTCATAACGGTTCCCGTTACGGTCTAATTCGGCAGAACCGCCGCCAGGATGACAGGCACCGCATTTTTGTATAAAGGTATAAGAGGTAAGGTCAATTGACTGTGAAGAACTATTATTTTTCCCCGCCAACTGCGGGAAAACAGGACCGGGGCTTCACCATCTGCCGCCATATTGACCGGGACTCGTGCACCAGGGATAGGTTTCCTGAAAGGCGTGGCTCATCTCTGAAAGTTTACCCTGCTGAAAATGATATCCTTTTGTAATCTTTTTATAATCATGGCACTTACCACAGGTTTTTTTGGGGCTATAAGGGACATCGGCATTCCGATTTTCCAATGGATTGATGATGTTTCCTTCTTTATCCCGCAGATAAAAGGGAGGACAAATCCCCATGGCATCTTTTTTTGCTTCTTCATACGCCTGTTCGGATTCATCTGTCGGTGCCGGTGCCGCATTTAAGCCAATTGCACTCGAATGTAGCAAAAAAATCATGACAATACTGGCTGTAAGTGCGGTCAACAGTTTATGTTTCATTGTTTTCTCCAACTCTTTTAATGCATCCGCCGGCCAGCACAATGCCGCCTGAGAAATTGAGGTTCGGGTTAATTATAACTTGGCGGTCCAACGTTCTGGTTAAAAAATTTTGGCTTTGGACCAGTGTGTGGCCGCGGGCCGGAAGGCAAATCAAAATCGATATGTCGGCAATCGATAACCCGCGGTCTCAACACATGGTTCTGGTAGCAATTGATGCGCTCGAAGCTTTTGTCAATTTTGGCTGTATCGCCATCGGCATTCTTCAGATCCCGGCATTGAATTGCCATGAATCGATCTGGAAGAAATACCAAGGATGGCTGCGACCCGTCACTTCGACGATACCATCGGAAGAAGTGGTGCAGGCCGTTGATTGCAACATGTCGCCTGCGGCATAACGCAGTTAAGTTTCAGATTGTTGAGCTTTTAAAATCCCCTTTACTTTTTCAGCCACCGACTTCAGATCCTGCTCATTCGGTCGGCCCCGGATATCACCCAGGCGGCCGCTCTCTGACATGGCTTTCATTTTCTCGAGGGCGTATTCGCCGGGAACATACCATTCATCCAGGATGATGTAGCCCAAATGGTCAAAAAGCTGCGCCATCCATTTCACTGCGGGCAGGGCTTCGTTGATTCCCGTATGCACCCCGCCATAGGTACAGTAGATGACCGCCTTTTTATCCGGCCGTTTCGGCGAGGCCGGTTTGATCGCGCCCATATCCGCATATTTCCGCCGGAGCTTTCCGAAAAGCGTCTGCAAAGCCTTGCCCGGCAGCCATTCATAAACGCCCGAGCCGACAAAAACCATGTCATAATCAAGCAGTTCCAGGTCCTCGGTATCCTTGCCAACGGAAACCGAGGTCACCCGGTGGCCGGCGGCCTCCAGGGTTTTATCAATCGTTTCCGCAACTTGTCGCGTATTTCCGGTTGTTGTACAATACAGATTCAGGATTTGCATAAATTCTCAACCTCCTTTTTGCGATTTTTACAAACAGACTGCCCGCCTTTACTTATTTCGCTTTTGATTGCTTGACAGTCCAAAGTTCTGGTTTAAAAGTCCAATGATTGCAACATAGCCGCAGTTATACGTTAGGTGTTGAACTTGTAAGCTAAACGCCCCCTGTTGTATAAAAGGCATTGATGACCATAAAAAGGGCCGCCAGCCAGTTGGTATAGGCAAACACCTGTTTGAGGTATTTCGGTTTGGTGTTTAGGGCGAACTTCCCGCCGAGAATCCCCCCGATAACCGTCATGGCAGCCAGGGGCAGAGCCCATTGCGGATTAAAATCGCCCTGCACGGCATGGCCGGTAAACCCCATAAAGGCAATGGCCGCGATCAAGGTGGAAGATGTCCCCACGGCTTTGTGCATGGATACGCCGCAGGCGACCACCATCAGGGGCACCAGAAAGGAGCCGCCGGAGACACCGACCATGCCGGAGCCAATCCCGGTCAGTATTGTAGCCGGCACAGCGATCCATAAATTGACAAAATAGCGATCCTCTCCGGATTTCAAGCGTAATGTACCAAACCTCGGGGTTCGCTCCGGATGCTTGTTTTCGGAAACCGGAAGCAGCATGACCCCGCCGGCGGCGGCCAGCATGACCGCAAATATGATTTTCAGGGCAAAACCGCTGAACAGATGCGAAAAATAACCGCCGGCCAGTGCGGCCGCAGCGGTCAGGCCGCCGACCAAAAGGGCCAGCGGCCATGACACGGCCTTGTTTTTTTGAAACACGATCATGGCGGCAACCGATGCGGCAAAAAGAATAAACTGGCCGGTAGTGGCGGCCTGGTGCATGGGAAGGCCGCCTATGGCCAGAATCACCACGTAAAAATTGCCGCCCCCCTTGCCCACCATGGTCATGGTGACCGCCACGATAAAAATCAGCGCACAGGAAATGACCAGATTCATCATCAGGGGTTACCTCCTCTGCGCTTCGGATGGGATGGATTTCAGGAGTTTGCCCGGCTTGACCGCCTCGGTAAGCGCGCTGTAGCCGCCCTCCAAGACCCTGGCCTGCTCAAACCCCTTTGTCAGCAGAAAAGCGTAAACAATCGATGAGCGGACCTGGGCCGGACAAAAGACAGCAATCAGCCGATCTTTCGGCAGTTCATCGACCCGGTCGGGAATCTCATCCACCGGGATGTTGCGGCTTTCGATATTTGGATGCGCCGCCAAATTAATGGAAACGGACGCCGCCTCCTCTTTAGAGCGTACATCAAGCAGCACGGCGGATTCTGTTTCAAACAATTTTTCCGGCGTCAATTTATGCTGACCACTGCCGAAAAATTCAAAGGTCAAGGATTTCAGTACCTGTTCCATTGTTTCCTCCTTTTCAATATTTAATTTCAGCTTTGTCATTGAATTTAAATAAGTGCCGCGTCCTTCAGACGTGCCACCACCTCCCGGGCATCTCCTGTTTGATTGTCCAGAACAGTGATGCCGCGCAGCGCAAGCCAATCTTTGCAGAAATTCTGGATCCCCCCGCAAACCAGGACATCCGGCTCGCTCTCGGCAATTTTACGGGCCATGTCCATGGGATCGTTGAAAGAGTGTTGCATCCGTTCTTTTTTTTGGACGCGGTCGCGATGGACTTCATAAAACAGCAGTTCGGATGAACTTCCGAAATGCGGGGCCACCCGCCTGCCGAACAAAGGAACACAGACAATCATTTCTTTTCACCAAATCTGTTTCTGATAAAACACTTTCATGTACAAGGTTTCCAAAGCCGCCGGCAGCGCCGCTTCGGCCAGCCGGCAATGCTGTTTGTTTACGGTAAAGCATTAACTGTGCCAGCATCAAAACAGATCGGGCAGAAATGGCTGAGGGGGTAAACTGCGGGGGGTTGCACGGAATATCAACGAAAGGGCGGAATTGGTTGAAAAGCGAAAAATGTTGCAAAAGATGAAACCGTTTCAGGCTACGTTTCACTTTCAGGCGGGGTGATGCCCGGTTTCTTCATTTTGCGCCAGAGGGTGCTCCGGCTGATGCCAAGGGCCTTTGCGGTCTTTTCCCGGCTGTTTGCGTGTTGCTTCAGAAAGGTGCGGATCTTTTCGGCTTCCATATGCTGCTCTTCAGACAGCCGCGGCGCAGCCAGCCCTTATATTTTATCATATGTTTCAACATAAAAACGGTGAAAAGCCCCCCGCGCCTTGGGCGGCAAAAAACTAGACTGCGTGGCGGTCAGGTCTGTTGTTTGTCCTGATTAAGCGTCACTGAAGGGTTGAATTTAAATTCGTAACGCAGTCCCTTGATCAGGCTGCGGCACAAAAAAAGCATGATCACGGTAAAAGGCAGGGCGGCGGCAATGGCCATCTTCTGCAAGGCTTCCAGCCCTCCGGAATAAAGAAGAATAACGGCCGTGGAAGATACAAGGATGCCCCAGGTGATCTTTTTGGCCGCCGAAGGATAGAGGCTTCCCCCGGAGGTCATCATGGACAGCACGAAAGTGGCCGAATCTGCCGAAGTGACGAAAAAAACGCCCAGCAAAAGCACTGTAATCATGGTCAGCAGGCCGCTTAATGGATAATGGGCATAAAGGCGGAACATGCCTACTGATACGTCTTCAGACACCGCCTTTGCAATTTCCGCCCCTTCCTGCATTTCCAGATAAAACGCCGCGCCCCCGAAAACACTGAACCATAAGAAAGTGAGCAGGGTGGGCACGAACAACGCCCCCAGAATGAATTCGCGAATGGTCCTGCCCCGGGAGATGCTGGCCACAAAAAGACCCACAAAAGGGGACCAGGCGATCCACCAGGCCCAGTAGAATATGGTCCAGGACTGGGTCCAGGCATAGCCCTGGAAAGGATTGGTGGACAGGCTCATGTTGAACAGGCCGGAAAGATAGTCGGCCATTGTATTGGTAAACACATTGAAGATGTAGGCTGTGGGGCCGACCAGAAGCATGAACACCAGAAGGATGATGGCCAGCATGATATTGGTTTTGCTTAAAATCTGTATGCCTTTGTCCAGCCCGGTCATGCTGGAGATCATAAACAGGACGGTGACCACGGCGATGACCGCCACCTGGGCCTGCAAGCCGGGGGCAAAGTCGAAGACCTCGCCCAAACCGGTGGTGATCTGCATGGCCCCCAGGCCTAAGGAGGTCACAATCCCGAATACCGTGGCAAAAACAGCCAGGACATCAATGCCGTATCCAACAACTCCATAGATCTTTTCCCCGATCAAGGGATAGAAACAACTGGAGATCAATGGCGGCATCCCCCGGCGGAAGGAAAAATAGGCGATGGCCAGGCTCATGGTGATATACACCGCCCAGGGGTGCAACCCCCAGTGGAAAAAACCGTATTTCATGGCGAACTTGGCTGCTGCGTCCGACTGTCCGGCCAGATATTCCGGGGGGTTGAGGTAATGGCTCATGGGCTCGGCCACTCCCCAGAAGATCATCCCGATGCCCATGCCGGCGGCAAAGAGCATGCTGAACCAGCCGAAATAGGAGTACTGGGGTTTTTCGTTGTCCTTTCCCAGGCGGATCTTTCCATATTTGCTGAAGGCAAACCAGATGCTGAAAACAAGAAAGACAAGAGCGGAGATCAGATAGCCCCAGCCAAAGGTCTCAATGATATATTCATGCACCAGCCCCGAATATTTGTCGAGCAAAGACGGATGGATGATTCCCAGTCCGACCAGACTCAAGACGATAATCAGGGAAATGCCGAACACGGCCTGATTTTTCCAAAAATTCAGAGAAGGGAAAACGTATTTCATCGTCTCTGCTCTCCGGGAACGATAAAGACAGAACAAGCGGCCTTATCGGCGATGAACTGGGCCGTGGAGCCCATGATCTGTTCAAAGGCGCTTTTATTGTCAGATTTGCCGATAATCAACAAGTCTACCCCGCAGCGTCTGGCTGCGTGCAAGATTCTGGCTTTGGGATGGCCAACCACATCCTGGGTACTGACCTTTTGAAAGGCGTGTTCACACGCAGCCTTTAAGCGGTTGAGGTTTTGCCGGGCCATTTCCCGGCGCTCGGCCTCAGCTTTCGGATCCGGGGCCCGTTGCCCGACATGCAGGATGCAGAGGTTCTGGGCGACAAAACCCGGATTGGTCAGGTAGGGCATGACATGGCTGTCTGTTATCTGAAAATTGGTGGTGTACATGACCTGATTTATTTTCTGTTCCCTGGCCATGAAAACCGGGTGCTTGTACACAAAGACCGGGTAATCGGCCATGCGGACGATATCTGCCTCAACACTGCCCAGCAGCGCCTTCGGCAAAGCCCTTTTCCTTTCCCATAAAACACTTAAAAAGTCGGCTCCCAGTTCTGCGGCCAAGGTCAATATTTCAGAAGCAATATGGCCCTGCCTAAAGTACATATCCACCGTAAAGCCCAGTTCCCGAAGCTTCAGGGCATAGGCCCGGATGGTATCCGTGAGCCGCTCTTGTTTTTTTCCTTTGCCGTTATTGGTGCGCACATGGACCAGAAAAACCTCTTTGGTCCCAAAATATCTCAAAAGGCCGGCCATTGAGACGATTTTTTGCTCCGGCTCCTTTAAGCTCAAAGGCATGACCGCGCGGGTGAGCCGTAATTCTTTTTTGTCCATTGTATTTCAAACCCTTAAGACAAACTGTAAATAACTTCTACCATGATTGTTTTGCGATTTTTTTTGGGTCAAAATAGCTATGCCCCGAATTTGTCTATAAAAATTATTCAAACCTGTAAGGGGAATGCTCGTCTGTTCAATATCGATGTCCGGTACAAAAGCCGCCACACCCTCCTGCAGGTCTTCTTCAGTCATTACGCCGTTTCGGAACATATTGCAGCCCACCAGAATCTCTTTGCCCCAGGATCGCAGGAACCGATCCAGAAGATGATTGGCCTCGCGGTCACTTCTGCCGAAACGGACGAATCTGCGAATCCCCTTGATACTTTTTTCACCAGAACCGAACACCTCCTCCACGCGCCTTAACGTTTGGCAGATATCGGCATTGGCCGCATATGCCGCTCCGGCCAGGGCGCCGGCGCTGCTGCCGACGATCAGATCCGGGCGGAGGCCCGCATCTTCGAAGGCCTGGATCACACCCAGATGCGCCAGGCCCCTGGCGCCTCCGCCACCGAGTACCAATGCAATGGTCGGTTTTTTCTTCATATGCAATTCCGTTCTGTTGGTTTTTAATGACCTCTGCTCTTCTGAAACAGGATATTTCGTGCCCAAAAGACTGGGACGAAAGAGGTTAAGGCCATTATCTATTATTTACCCATAGTAAGGCAAATTTTATGCCTGACAAAGCAGACGAGTGAGATAAAATCCTATCTATTTGAAATAAATATTTTTTCTTTACAAATCAGGAAGTGTCAAAACAGGATGAAAAAAAGCAGGCGTTTCATATGGTGAAACGGTTTCACAGGATGTTTTACTTCATGTTTCAAATCCGTTTTGCACCGGGAGCACCGCTGCATTGTTTTGTCATCGGCATCATCCTTTCAGCGGCATTTAACAAACCAGAATTAGTACGTAATTTTATCGTTTTTTATAGGCAGCGGCAACTGCTTTACAACAATGCTTTACAACATGCTTTACAAAAACTCAACGCGCAGACAATCTAAATTGACAGTATTGAAAATACCGTTTAGTTTAGTTTTGAGCATATTTTCAATACTCATACCCGCTAAATTATCGAGCCCGTTGATGGCGTATACTTTTATCTGAAGACAAACCAAAAAACAAAGAGGGAGGCTGATGTGAAGAGACCAACCCTTATCCCACCTTTGACTTTCCGAATAAGCATATGGGCAATGGTCCTGTGGATAGCTGCGGCGGCCGGACCGGCGGTCGCGGATCAGACATCAAAATCCCAGTGGGAGTTCTTTCCTGTGGGCGATGTGTTTGCGCCCTTGCTGGCCGATCCCAAAGAGCCCCGGTTTTTTCTGAGCATCAACAATTACGACAATGAATTCAGAAGCGACTTCACCGGCGCATCCGTCGGATTCGGCGAAAACTTCGGCCTGATCAGAAAACATCTTGGGGATCAGCATGCCTGGCAGTTAAGCTTAAAGGGCGGACTTTTCTCCCAGTTTGATCTGAATACCAGCTCCGATGACCTTTTAAACTCCGACTACAATATCGGTGTGACCTGGAATTACCGGATTGACGCCCTGTCCACCCGTCTTCGCGTCTATCACCAAAGCTCTCACCTGGGGGATGAATACCTTATCAAGCATCCGCGGATGGCAGATACCCGGACCAATTTTGACTATGAAGCCATTGACTTTCTGGCTGCGTTTACCTGGCATCAGATCCGGACCTATGGCGGCCTCCATTTCCTGATAGAGCGCGATCCGGGAGATTTTGACCGCTGGGGCTATCAGGGCGGTATCGAATATCAGGGCACAGGAGAGATGCTACCCTGGGGGACATTGGTCGCAGGCCTTGACATCAAAGGATTCCAGGAGCTTCACTGGACCCCCGGCTACAGCTTAAAGACAGGGATCGCCTTCAAGGAGCTGGATCATCAGAGCCGCTATATTCAAGTCATGCTCGAATATTACAACGGATTCATCCCCTATGGCCAGTTCTACAACTATGACATGGAATCTTACGGGGCAGGCATCTATTTCGGCTTCTGATCCTTTTCAAACAGCTCGGCTTTTTTCACCACATCCCGGCCAAAGCGCCGGGTAACGTCGTCAACCGCACGGCCCAGCGCCTCCCATTTTAAATCCCCGGACGCCGGATCATCAAATAATGACATCTTTTTATTTTTGACAAATGTTGATTGCAACATCTCGCCTGCGGCATAACGCAGTTAAAAACGATAATGCAAAAGGCCATGCGGCAATATACAACGTCAACGCAGCGTCTGAAAAAATCATCCAGACTATCATGGATGCCGTAATGGGAACCGCAATCACATTTTTTGGTCTTGATAAGAAAAAATATCATTCAATATCAAAAGTTTGACTTACGCTTAGCTTCCCAGAAAGTTGAGCAAATAAGTATCGTGTCCCCCGAATTTGCAGAATGTTGTTGCTTTTTGCTCTGCCGGTATGGAGATCAGCTTACATTTTGGCCAATGGGCCGGGTTTGAACGCTTGGGCCATATCCTCGGAAGAGGCAGTAAGCCCCTTTACTTCCTCATATCCGTTTGCCAGCAGATAAGTGTAGGCCACCGCCGCCCTGAAAACCGAAGAGCAGAAGGTAATGATAAATTTATCCCTGGGAACTTCGTCCAGCCTGTCCGGCAGCTCATTCAGGGGGATATGCAGGGAAAAAGGAAAAGAAAGGTATTTGACCTCCTCATCTGCCCTAACATCTAGAAATATGAAATGATCATTGCCAAGCACGTTGCGCATTCCTTCGATACTCATTCCGTGATCGCCGGAACCGAAAAACTGAAAATCCATTTCCTGCAATATTTGATTCAAATCCTTCATGTCGATTGTCTCCTTACTCTGTAGTGTAGTTGTGCTTGTACGTTGATTCAAGCGCCTGAAGCCCGGCCAGACAAAACCTGGCGAAAGAAAAAGACCTCTGCCCTAATAATCCAGATTGAACTGCGTTATATACCAGGAAAGTTCTTCACGCAGGGATGTACCCAGGCCGAAACAATCTTCTGGTCTTTTTGCCCCTTCAGCAACCTTGGTGGCAAAAACCATGCACGTTGGCTCGCCACAATCCCGGCAGTTGGTTTTGGGCCGCAGCTTCAATATTTCAATAATGCCCGGCTTTGGCATTTCTTTTAATCCCTTATTTTGGTCCGACCCTGTTAAGTTGCAGGCTATGTTTCAATTTAGGTTTCACTTTCAGGCGGGGTGATGCCCAGTTTCTTCATTTTCCGCCAGAGGGTGCTCCGGCTGATGCCAAGGGCCTTTGCGGTCTTTTCCCGGCTGTTTGCGTGTTGCTTCAGAAAGGTGCAGATCTTTTCGGCTTCCATATGCTGCTCTTCAGACAGCCGCGGCGCGGCCGGCCCTTTTTCCCGCGCAATTTCCGGGGGCAGATGCGCATTGCGGATCACGCTGCCCTTGCAGGTAATAAAAGCATACTCAATGGCGTTTTCCAGTTCCCGGACATTGCCGGGAAACCAATATTGCATAAGTGCCTGCAGGGCATCCGGTGCAATTTCCCGGATGTTTTTTCCCTTGCTCAGATTCAGCTTTTCAATAAAGCGGTCTGCCAGAAGGGGGATATCTTCTCTTCGTTCCCATAGGGGCGGCAGTTCCAGTGTGACCACATTCAGGCGGTAAAAAAGGTCTTCCCGGAATTCCCCGTTTGCCACCCGCTCTTTCAGCGCAAGATTGGCCGCTGCAATGATCCGGGCGGAAATATCAATCTGCGGGGTTTCATTTAAAAGCGTTTTTTCCAGTGCACAGTTTTTGGCACAGATATCGGCCCGGAATACATCAAAGCAGAACTGGCCGACGGCTTTTTGCCGGCTAAGGCCGGTAATGCACTCCGCCGCCCGGTTAAAAGAGGTGATCCGTTTTTCCCTGTCTATGGTAAAGACGCCGTCACTGATGCTTTCCATAATAGTGCAGCAGGGCGACTGGATAAGAGAGGTGATGTCGCAGAACGTAGTCGGGCTTTTTTCCTGAAAGCTGCCATCGTTCTTATTCCGGGTATTTTTCATATAATGCGCCGTCAAACCGATCAATTATTATCATGGAATGCCTGCCAGAGATAGACTTGCGAACTGTAAAACAGTAGCATATTGAAAAAATATCAGTATGTCAAAGCGGTTATGGCCAAAATGCACGGCTAATTTGTTCTGTATCCAAATCGAAATCGCTATCGGGATCGGGATCGAAATCGAAAAAATATGACCCTTGGACGTGAAAAACTGGACGTCTATCGCCTTTCAATAGGCTACGTTGCATGGGTTTACGAGAAGGCCGACAGCCTGAACGAAGTCCATCGGCCCGCCCGGGATCAATGGCTTCGGGCCAGCCAGTCGATACCGCTAAATATCGCCGAAGGTAATGGCAAGACCGCGGAAGCCGACCAAAGGCGTTATTTCGAAATCGCTCGTGGCTCCGCGCTTGAGTGCGCGGCGATTCAAGATGTGCTGGTTGTCGGCAAGGCGCTGGACAAGATGGAAAGCCGGAACCGCAAGGATGAACTCGACCGTATGGCCGCGATGCTCAGCCGTCTCGGCGGAAGAGGATACCAAGTTCGAGAGGATCAGGAAGTCTACAGCATCGATTTCGATCCCGATAGCGATTTCGATCCCGAGGAAAACGAATCCCAACCTTTGCGTTAACAGGACCGGGGGTATGGATTTTGCGGTTAGAACAAATTAGCCGTGGGCCAAAATGGACCGGCTTGAAACCGCTTGACAAAATGGTCTGGTCTGGTCAGACTATATTTACATATAGGAGGATGAAAAATGCAGATTACCAATATTTCCGAAGCAAAGGCGCAGTTATCCGCGTTGATTGAAAAAGTCATGGCCGGAGAAGAAGTGGTCATCGGCAAGGCCGGAAAACCGGTAGCCCGCCTCATCAAGTATGAGAATAACCGGCAGCCGCGCCAGCCCGGCGCTTTAAAGGGAAAAATCAAGATCGCGGATGATTTCGATGAGCTCCCGGATGATATCGCCGAAGCCTTCGGCATGGCGGACAAATGAATCTGTTTCTCGACACCCATGTGCTGCTGTGGTGGCTGGACGATAGTCCTTCTCTCTTCGATACTGAACGAGATGCTATTGCTGATCCCGGCAACCTGATTGTTGTCAGTGCTGCCGTGATCTGGGAAATGCGAATCAAGCAGGCGCTTGGAAAACTCGAAATTTCAGCGGATTTTTATCCCGTTATCAAAAATCAGGGATTTGAGCTTTTACCCATCACCCCGGATCATGCGTATGCTGCAGGCGGTCTGCCAATGCACCATCGCGACCCCTTTGACAGAATGATTATCGCCCAGGCCCGGCTGGAAAAACTGTGTATCATCACCCGCGACAACATATTCAGCAGATACGATGTTTCCGTTTTTGCGTAATGGGGGACCCCTTTCACTTTCGTTGCATTATTGACCTTGACCATTTTAATGACTATGGTCATTATCATGACCAAATTGAGTGCCTATCAGTCGGAGGGGTGAAAATGAATACAATTCAGGCGTCAGAATTTAAGGCCAAGTGTTTGGCTTTAATGGAGAAAGTAGCCAGGACGGGAGAAACCCTGGTGGTAACCAAAAACGGCAAGCCTATAGCAGAATTGAAACCTTACTCCGGCGGACGTTCAGAAAGTCCTTTCGGCCTGCACAGAAAACTTCGGATTACCGGAGATGTGATTACTCCAGTGGCGGAAAATGACTGGAAGGTGCTTGAATGATTGTTCTGGATACTCACACCCTGCTTTGGATGGATAGAGACGATGACGCCCTGGGGAAACGATCCCGGAGCCTTATTGAACAGGCCTGGAAAAATGACGTTGTCGCTGTCAGCGCAATAACCTTCTGGGAATGCGCCCTGCTTGAACAGCGGGGGCGGATTCAACTTCCCCTGGAGGTGGAAGTATGGCGGGCAGATTTACTGCAAGCCGGGGTAAAAGAGATCGTCCTGGACGGAAGAATTGCTTTGCTGGCATCTGCCCTGGAATACTTCCCTCGTGATCCTGCAGATCGTTTTATCGCTGCCACTGCCCTGCATTATGATGCGTTACTTCTTACAGCAGACAAAAATATTCTGGATTGGCAGTCAGCTCTTCTCAGGCAAAACGCAAGGAAGTGACCAAGCAAAAGGACCAAGCAAAAGGGTCAAATCTTTATTCTTGACAAATACAGAGAAACTATTCATACAGAGATATGGCCAGACAGCTTCGCATCCAGTATCCCGGCGCTTATTATCATGTCACTTCACGCGGCAACGCTGATGCAATGGGAAAGGATTCGGGCGCAAGATTAGGCAGCCTTCGGTTGGACGGCGGCATGGTGAGAAACGCATTGCTGATGAAGTTTCAATCTGATTTACTAATGTAATATATTAATGTATCTTTAAACATCTGGTTTCCAGAAGTATAATGAAAAAACTCACACTCATTGCCGCCATGCTTGGCGTTGCCATTCTAACCACCTTCATTTACCGTGTAACCCATACGGATTGGATTTTGTTTCGTAAAGCAGAGACCTATTTCGCCAAGAGTCAATATTCTCAATCCATCCCGTATTATACAGAATTAATAGACCAGGGCTTTGAAACGCCGACGCTCCTGAAACACCTGGGAACAGCGTATATGGCTACCGGCCATTTTAAGAAGGCTTTGACAGTCTTTGAAGCGTTCCTGGAGCAAAATCCTGATAAGGACACAGGGTTGGCTGAATTAGCCAATATTTACGTGATCTTGGGCCAACCTTCAAAGGCTGTGGCCCTATACCAGGCCATGGTTCAGGATGTGCCAAAGGATAAGGCTACGCGCGTCCTTCTCGCAAGGGCTTTGTCCTGGTCCGGCCGTTTTGAAGAGGCCGTATTGCAGTACAGAAAGGCGCTGGGGGAGGAAAAATGAAGCATCGAAAAATAAAGGGATTGTTGTCCGCATTTCTGCCTAGCTGCTATAGTGTTTTTTGGAGGGGTGCTCACCGCCCATTCAGAAAACGAGCAAACAAAATTTTCGATTCCGTCTTTGAACCAAAAAACGGCTCCGCTAAAACCCGAAGAGGTCAAGGTGGTACCGATCAAACCAGGGGACGAGATCCCGGACTGGGTTGCCCGCTGGGAACTTGCCAGAGTGTTGAGTTATGTGAAGCGTTACGAGGCGTCCATAGCTGAATATAAAAAGGTCTTAAAAGAGAAACCGGATCTTACGGAAGCAAAGCTTGAAATGGCCAAGGTCCTTTTTTGGGATGGAGAGCAGAAGAAGGCACTTGGAATACTGGAGCAGATCTCGCCCAAGACCATACCAGGAGAGACCAAGGTTTTGATGGCAGATCTTTTTGTGGCCCAGAAGGATTACGCCAAGGCAGAGCCGCTTTACCGGGAGTATCTAAAAGGCCATCCCCACGACCATTCTGTTCGTCTCAAGCTGGCCGAGATGCTGAGCTGGCAAAAAGACTATGATACCTCACTTAAAGAATACAGGAAAATCCTGGAGGCCCACCCCAACGATATCCAGGTCCGGCGGCGGTATGCCTTTGTGCTGATCTGGGCAGGTGAGCATGAAGAGGCCGCCTCACAGTTGAAACGCACCCTTGATTAATGGTAATTTACATGAGCCAGGTAAAAATGGGGGCGGCTCTGTAACGGAATTCCCTGCTGGTGAAACGAAACATGTCATATATTGGCTCTTTTGGTTTAAAGATTCCGGGATTGGGATTGGCGTCGGTGATATCCGGGGTTTTGGCATACCTCTGTCGAAGGTGTAGACCATGGTGGCGGATACATCGCGATAGCCTCTGTTTGCTCGGCCTTGTATGTGGAGTTTTGTTTACACCTTTGAGCGGTAATGCGGGTGCCCCTCATCCTGCCAGTACAAGGCCCACTCTTTTTCCGCTGAGCGTGGTTGGGAACCTCTCCCACGACCGGTCCGATAGCCTCATCCCCCAAAGCGATCAGATTACATCTTTTGACGCCCGCCTGGCCCTGGCCAGAATACTCGCTTACGAGGACCGGACATTGGACGAAGCACTCCGGGAATACCGTGTGCTCCTCAATCAAAGTCCAGATAACTGGCAGATCCGGTCGGAGATGGCAAGGGTCCTCATTCGGTTGGGTGATATTAATGAGGCCCGTTCACTGATGGCTGGGATTGATAAAAAGGCGGAGAAAGACCCGGACATGCTCGTGACCCTCGCGGATTTAAAAGCCAGTATGGGGCACGCATCCGGCTGCCGCGATCTATATGAGAAGGCTATCAGGATGAGCGATCAGCCCCAAAATATCAAACTCAAATTGGCCGATCACATGAACATGTGGGGCGATTTTTACAAGGCCGAGGCCATTTATCGCGAGTATCTACGGGCCCATGCTGGAGACAGAGAAGTGGCGCTCAAATTAGCAGCCTTGTTGAGGAGCTGTGAGCGCTACGCCGAATCCGAGGGAATCTATAAGGAATTGCTGTTTAACCACCCTGATTCCAAAAAGGCCTTGCTGGGGCTGGCCAAGCTGAAACGTGCTGAAAAAAAATATCAAGCCGCTTTAACCCATGTGGATCAAGCGCTTAATTTGGATCCCGATAACCATGAAGCCCTTTTATTAAAGGCAGATATTCTGCTGCTGGTAAAAAATTATGATGCCGCGCTCGGCCTGTATTCCAGGATATCCGATATGGCGTGCTGCCGGGTCAAGGGGTTGATGGGCCAGGGAAACGTGTACCTGGCTCAGGGAGAGGAAGATCTGGGCCGACTCTGTTTTTCTAAGGCCTATGAGATCGATCCCAGCGACGTAGAAGCGCATTTCTATGCGGCGGGGATGGATGTTGTCCTGACAGAGGACTTTATTGATGCGTTGTTGACGGATAAGGGGCTCTCTGCACGGACCCTGGAAAAATGGGCAAACCTTTACGCTGCTCACGGCTTCAATAACCCAGCTATACTCATATACGAAACTTCTCTTAAAAGAGACCCTGCGTACTTTCCATCCCAGATCGGTTTGGCTGAGATGCTTGCCATTGATCATCAGTATAAGCCGGCCATAGAGGCGTTCGAAGATCTAAACAAACGATTTCCAGATAACCGAAAGATCCTCATCGGATGGGCCAGGACCCTGGGATGGGGGAAAGAGTATGACGCATCCATTGAACTTTACGACCATATCAATGCCATGGCGCCGTCCGATCCTGTCCCGCAAATGGAAAAGGCCCGGACCGCTGTATGGGCCAAGCAGATGGATACTGCGCTGGATGCCTACAGGGCCCTTCTCGTTCCACCAGTGGACAAAACGCTTTCCAGGGCATTGATCCCTGTTGCTGAGACATCGGGGAATGAGGAACTTATCGCCGACGTCAGCAAATTGGCTGAGCAGGCTGAAGAGGGATCCGTCTTTCAAGGCACTGAGGCATTCATAGAGAGTCTGAAGCCTCTGAGGCCCCGTTTGTCTCAAACCACAAACCGGCAGATTGACAGGCTTCTCATTGAAAATTATCCTTCCTTTGCCGTTCAAAAGGCTGCATACTTGGAAAAGGAGGGGAAGCGCCTTGTTTGGAACAAGCGCTTTGCCCGGGCCCTGGATGCCTATGAGGCCCTCCTCGACGTTACGCCTGGAAATCAGGAAGCGCTGTTTGATTACGCGCAGATCGAATGTGCACTGGGTCTGTGTCATCGGGAGGAAAAGACCTACAGGCGCCTGCTCGACATAAATCCCCTTCACAATCTGGCCGGCCATGCCCTGAGGCGTTTGGAAATCCGCAGCAGTCCATCCCTCAAACTGGGGCAGATTTACTGGAGTGAACGGGGCCGGGACAGGTTGACAGAGATCGACCGGTACCGCACCGATCTTGAACTAACTGTGCCGGTTGACTGTCGGTTCCATTTGAAGGTGGCCGGCCACCACTGGATCGAGCGCCCCAGTTATACAGGGTCATCATACGGGGCCAACGGCTTTACAATCGCGGCCAGCGGCACCTTGAATCCCTATATCAAAGGGGAAGCGGCGTGGACTCACAAGGTATACCAGGACTGTGAATTTGAAAATACAGACACCGGATATGCACATGCCTGGTTTAATTTAAGGGATTATGTGACACTGGGACTGGGATATGACCGGGCAGATGAGCTGTACAACTATTTCGGTATCAGGCAGGGCATACAGTCGGATTCATGGTGGGTCTCCATCGAATCGAATCTTACCCGGAAGCTGGAAGTCCAGGGGGAGGCCAGGTATTTGAGTTACAGTGACAACAATTCGGGCCAGCATTATATGTTGGGTGCGGGGTACGCCATCACTGATCATCCCAGGATCTTCACGATTGCCCTGACCGGTGAATATCGCAATACCCATAACCCGGATGTATACCATTACGACGCGGGCCGGCTGGTGGACATTATCCATCCCTACTGGACCCCTATCGATTATTACGGCGGCGCCATAACCTTTGAATGGTATCATGACTTGTCGAGATTCCTGTTTTGCGGCAGTGAGCGCAACTCTTACGATGTGGCCCTGGCGCTGGGCACAGACACAGAGGATAATCCTTCTGGGGAACTCCGGGCAGCATGGCATTATGACTTTTTGGATCACTGGACTATCAGTTTAAAAGGCCTGATCCATCGCTCCCGTCTGTGGGACGCGGAGGGACTCTGGGCCGATATCCGGTATCATTTTTAATGCCCTTAAACGATTTGAGAATCTTAGGACCATGACAAAACATACACCCTCAAAAATGGGGACCCGATTTGCACTTATCCTGCCGGCCTTGTGCATACTGCTCGCTATCCTGTATTTGATGGTCCGGACCGTCCTGTTTATCATTCTGGATTATGCGTGGCATGAAAAGGCTGTGGCCGTTTTGCTGCTGTTTGCGGAGACCTTTATTATCTTTCATGGGGTTGGCTATTTTCTGGAAATCTATCATATCTTAATCCATAAAAGCAAATTTGTTCGCTCCGAAGAGAGTGTGCCCCCCCTTGAGACCTATCCGCCTGTGGCCGTTATTGTGTCATCTTACAATGAACCACTGGAAGTGGTGGAGGCGACAGTCCTCTCTTTTTACAACCTCACCTATTCCAATAAGCACATCTATTTTTTAGATGACACCCGTTACGATCTGCCCGGCCAGGATACAGAAGCCATGCAGGCTTACCGCCGATCCATCGATGAGATGTGCCAGCGGATCGGTGTGAATCTGTTTCGCCGTCAATGGCATGGTGCCAAGGCGGGCATGGTTAATGATTTTCTGGACTTTATAGAAGGGCAGGAACGTGAAGGATTTGAGTTCTATCCCTTCGCCAGCCAAAAACGGGAAGACAAGGAAAAGTATATCGTGCTGTTTGATGCCGATCAGAATCCCTTGCCCGGTTTTTTGGAGCCACTGGTTTCCACATTGGAGGCTAACTCGGATTTGGCGTTTATTCAGACCCCGCAATATTACACCAATTTTGAATCCAACCGCATTGCCAAAGCATCCGGTTTACAGCAGGCTGTCTTTTATGAATATATATGTGAGGGAAAGAGCCTGAAAGACGCCATGTTTTGCTGTGGGACCAATGTTATCTTCCGGCGCAAGGCCTTGATGGATGTGGGGGGATTTGACGAAAATTCGGTGACCGAGGATTTTGCCACGTCCCTGAAGTTCCATCTCAAGGGCTGGCGGTCGGCCTATATGAACCAGGTGCTGGCATTCGGCATGGGCCCGGCAGATCTCGGGGGGTATTTTAAACAGCAGTTCAGGTGGGCACTGGGAACTGTGGGGTTATTTCGAAAGGTGATAGGATTTTGCCTGCGGCATCCCAGGCAAATGGCAGCTGTGCAATGGTGGGAATACATCCTCTCCAGTACGCACTACTTTATCGGGCTGGTTTTTCTGATTTTGGTTGCCTGTCCGCTACTGTATCTCTTTTTGAATGTGCCGAGTTATTTTGCCAACGCTGAAATATATGCCCTTTTTTTTATTCCCTATTTTGTGCTTACTGTTACCATTTTTTACTGGACCCTGAGGCAGCGTCAATACGCCTTTAAAGATTTGATCCAGGGTCAGTTACTGATGGCCATTACCTTCCCGGTCTACATCAAGGCGGCCGTATTTGGACTTCTCGGGGTCAAAGGCAAGTTCGACATCACACCAAAAGGGGAAGGTATGGCACTGCCGCTCAGGGCCTTGTGGGTGCAGGTTTTTATGGTCGTAATTACTTTTTCGGCCGTGGTGTGGGGGATGAACCGACTGATATATGAACGGGAACCCATGGCCGCCCTCATTGTCAATATGCTGTGGTGCCTGTATCACTTTTTGATACTCTCCTCAGTATTCTATTTTAACACGCCGGATAAGAAATGAGAGAAGGCTATTGAAGGGTCTGTATTTTTTTGTGGTAATTTGTATGGTTTTTCTATTGCCTGTCTCGTTATGGGGAAAATCCCAGTGCCGTACCCCTGGACCTCCTATTTTTGGTATGGCCCTGGATGGGTACCCTATAACTCAGAAACGACTTTTACAGGTTCAGCAGACGATAGGCCTATCCCCGGGTGTCGTGCTCTTTTTTTTGCAGTGGCCATCCCTGGCAAGCCAAAGAGACGCTCATTTTCCAGGGGAAAGTCTAAACGCCATATGGCAGGCAGGTGCCATACCCTGCCTGACTTGGGAACCCATGTATTATAAGGACGGACAGGAAATCATGGTGCCCTATGAGGAGATTATAAATGGCGCTTATGACCCCTACATCGAGGCATTTGCCCGTCAGGCAGCCCTGTGGCCAAACCCCTTTATGCTGCGATTCGCCCATGAAATGAACATCCGTCGGTATCACTGGGGAACGCTTTCGGAGCAGTATGGTCCGAAAAGCCCCAAGATCTATCAGAAGATGTTCCGATACGTGGTAAAAAAATTCCGTCAGGCCGGTGCCCTAAATGTGCGATGGGTGTTTTGCCCCAACGCGGAATCCTTGCCCAGCCCTATTTTTGCCTCCAGCGCCCCTTGGAACTGTATAGAAAACTACTATCCGGGTGATCGATATGTGGACATATTTGGCATAGATGGGTACAACTGGGGTAACAGCCAAACCAAGGAAGAGCATGGCTGGGACAGTCAATGGAATGACTTCAAGACGATTTTTTCGAAAGCGTTTGCTGCACTGAGAGAGATTAACCCTGAAAAGCCAATCTTCATTTTTGAAACCGCCTGCGTTCGTCAGGGGGGAGACAGAGAGGTATGGATCAAACAGGCCTTTGAAATATTGAAATCATGGCAAATCGAGGGGCTCATCTGGTTTCAAGTTGATAAGAATCAGGACTGGCGTCTCACTGCCGATAAGGATGCCGCAATCCTGGATTTCATCAGGATGCATACATCTTATCCCCAGCAATGGATTAAGGAGCAGACCCCATGACCCGAGAGGAACTGCTAAACCACCTTCAGGAAGCCTTGAAGACCGAAGAAAGCGCCGTTACCATCCATTCCAGGCATCTGTCCGCAATCATCACGAGGAGCGGCCTGTCCGAAGCGGCTGTTTCAGATATCAAGGAAACCCTGGGGAGGCTGATCCAGGAAAATAAAAAACATAAGAATGTGATTAACTCTGTTATACAGCAAATCCAGGGAGAATCCTTAGATGTTTACTAAAGAGGATCTCAGAGCCTACTTCGACCAACTTCAGAGGCTCGAAGACCAGATGTATGAGACCTATCGTAATATGCATGATCAGATATCCCATCCCAAATATAAGCGGGTGTTGGCGCAGCTGATGCGTGATGAAAAGGATCACTCTGAAATGATCGAGGCGTTAAAAGCCCATTTTGCGGAGTAAGGGGTCAAATCTTTATTCTTGACAAATACCGAGAAACGAATCATACAGAGATATGGCCAGACAGCTTCGCATCCAGTATCCCGGCGCTTATTATCATGTCACGTCACGCGGCAACGGGGGCCAGGATATTTACAAAGACTACAGGGATTATGATCGGTTTTTAAACATCCTGTCTGAATCGATCGATATCTTCAACGTATCATTGCTCGCCTATGCCTGCATGACCAATCACTTTCACCTGTTTCTGACCACACCGGAGGCGAATCTGGCCGAATTCATGCGCCATTTCAATATTACCTATACGTCTGCATTTAATCGCCGTCACAACCGCGCCGGCCATCTGTATCAGGGACGCTACAAATCCTTGCTCGTGGATGCGGACCATTATTTAAAGGAAGTGTCCCGTTATATTCATCTAAATCCGGTGCGAATAAAAAAACACGCCCGCAAATCCGTTGAAGAAAAAATCAGGTTGCTTGACCAACACAGGTACAGCAGTTTCGGGGGCTACGTTCGTTTAAAAAAGAGAGTTGATTTTATCAACTACCAGAAGATTCTGGATTGTTTCGGCGGAGATACATCACAAGGAAGAAAAAGATACCGGCGGTTTGTTTACAATGGACTTACCGGAGACTTGGAAGGGGTTTCGGATTTGGTAAACAAAATGGGAATCATCGGCGATTCGGATTTTGTGGAACATATCCGGCAAACCTATCTGGAAAAGGATGCCGGGCAATCTCACAGGGAACAACCCCAGTTAAAAGTTGCCAGAACTTATTGGATGCCGGAAGATCTGATCAAAAATGTTTCTCAAATTCTCGGAAAAGAGGAAGATGAAATCTGCCGGCGGGGTAAAAACGCAAAGGATCGCGCCATGTTAATGGAGCTTTTATACCGGTTTTGCGATATCACCCAGGCTGAGGTGGGAAGGCTTGTCGGTGGAATTGACTACAGCGCTGTGAGCGTCGCCCGGAAGCGGTTACGCCTCAGCATGGAATCGGATGCCGCTTTAAAGCAACAATTTGAGGAAATAGCCGACAAATTATCAAGATTAAAGATTTGACCCCATTCGGAGGCAAAATGCTGATCATCGGCGCAAGCGATGCCGGCATCAGCGCGGCCCTGCGGATCAAGGAGATCGATCCGGAAGCCGAAGTGACGGTGATGGCAGCCGACGCCTATCCCAACTTCAGCATCTGCGGGCTGCCGTTTTATTTGAGCGGCGAAGTGGCGGATTGGCAAAGCCTGGCCCATCGCAGCCGTGAGGAAATCGAAGAAAACGGCATCGGTTTGCTGCTCAATCACCGGGCACTATCAATTGATTTAAAAGCCCGCCAGGTGCACGTGCAATCCGTAGACGGCAAAACCCGGGAAATCGGCTATGACAAGCTGCTGATCGCCACCGGCGCCGAATCGGTCATACCGCCGATTGAGGGGGTCAACACCGACGGCGTCTTTTTTCTGCGCTGGATGGCCGACAGCTTTGCGGTCAAGCGGTTCATGGACCAAAAAAACCCGCGGCGGGCGGTCATTATCGGCGGCGGCTACATCGGCCTGGAAATGGCCGATGCCCTGACCCGCAAAGGCCTGGCCGTCACCCTTATGGAAGCCGCCCCGGAAATCCTGACCACACTGTCACCGGATCTGGCAGGTCAAATCCGGGCCGGACTTGTATCCAACGGGGTGCAGGTGATTACCGGGCAGGCCGTGTCGCGTATTTTTCGTGACCAAAACGCCCTTTCGGTGCAGACTGCCGCGGGGCATGTCGAAACAACCGACATGGTCCTGGTGGCTGCCGGGGCAAAACCCGCGGCCGGCCTGGCGCAAAGCGCCGGCATTGAAACCGGGATCGGCGGCGCAATCCGGGTCGACCGGA
Source organism: Desulfobacterales bacterium (assembly GCA_034520365.1). Lineage (NCBI taxonomy): Bacteria > Pseudomonadati > Thermodesulfobacteriota > Desulfobacteria > Desulfobacterales > Desulfobacterales bacterium. Next base: position 303,820 of record JAXHNP010000006.1, on the reverse strand, counting down.
CCATGGCCACGCAAGCGGCCGATATCTGGGCGGCCGGCGATTGTGCCGAAACCTTCCATCGCATCCTGCAGGCAAACGTGTATCTGCCGCTGGGCACCACGGCCCACAAACAGGGCCGGGTCGCCGGCGAAAACATGCTGGGCGGCAACTGTGAATTCCAGGGCAGCCTCGGGACCCAGGCGGTCAAAGTGTTTGACCGGATCGCCGCCCGCACCGGCCTGAAAGCCGGCGAAGCGGCCGAAGCCGGGTTTGATCCGTTGACCGCATTGCTTTGCTGCGACGATCACAAGGCCTATTACCCCGGCGCCCAAAAGCTGCACATCCGCATCACCGGTGACCGCAACACGGGCCGCCTGCTCGGGGCGCAAATGGTGGGGCATCGGAAATCCGAGGTCGCCAAGCGCATCGACATATTCGCCGCCGCGCTTTATCACGGCATGGCCGTAAGCGAAATCCCCGCCCTGGATCTGTCCTATACCCCGCCGCTGTCCAGCCCCTGGGACCCGGTGCAAATGGCGGCCATGCAATGGCTGAGGACTGTATAAACTTCCCAACCGGCCAATTCCCCTTATCGGAACAAGCGCTGGACAGGGGCAACATTTGCCATTATATTGGAATCAAATATCAAATAACGTTGATCAGCGACTTGTGAATAAGGCAGAGTACAAACCGTTTCAAACATGAATGCATGAAAGGAGGCATGATTATGGCAGACAAAACCACTCCCCAGCATTGCCCGGGATTCCAGCAGTTTAAAAATTTAAGCGCATTTACCTGCAAATGCCCGGAATGCGGCGCGGAAAATGAAATTTTTTCCGATGAATTCGATAAACCGCATAAGTGTCAATCCTGCGACAAACCCATGGATTTTACCCAGTGCGCCATCGAAGGTTCAGGCGGCAGCAAAGAGCCCAGATAGGATTAAAAAAGGTATATCAGTCACTGATCTGAGGGACCGGAGCCGGAAGTTTTTTGGGGTTCATCCCCTGCTTCGGATTCAGCCTCTGAAATCAGGCCCAAAGACCGGGCCCGCTGGTACCACTGATTACGCGCCCATTTTCGCATATTGGCAATCTTGTCGGTTTCATCAAGAATCTCGGAGCCGATCAAAGTTTCCAGAATATCCTCCAGGGTCACCAGACCAGCGGCCCTGCCGTACTCGTCAACCACCAGAGCGATATGCTCCCGCCGGTCAAGGAGCTTCTCAAACAAGCGAAACAGGCTCACCATTTCCGGTACCACCAGGATTTCACGGCCGAACTCGTGCAACTGTCTCTCGTTTTCATCCCGGGCCAGGGCGAGCAGCAGATCATTTTTAAGAACATAATGGCGGATCACCTGGTTCTCCCGGCTCTGCAGCGGTATCCGGGACACCCGGATATCCGGATGCTCGTCAAATACCTCGCCCATTTTCATGTCCTCGGGCAGGACAAACATCACCCGCCGGGGGGTCATGACATCCTTGGCCTGCAGTGAGCCGAAGCGCATGAGATTTTTTAAGATCAAAGACTCTTTTTTAACAAAAAGCCCCTCCGCAAGCCCCATATCGGCCAGGGCACTGATTTCCTCCCGGCTGATGGCATTTATTTTCTGCTCCGAGGACAACCCCCGGGTAATCAGCTGCGACATGAGTACCAGGGGATAGAGCAGAAAAATCAAAAACCGGGCCATCATGACCGTAAACGGTGTCAATTGCTGCCAGTAGTGCGCCCCCAATGTTTTGGGAATGATCTCCGAGAGGACCAGGATTAAAAGCGTTAGCACCGCTGAGGTAAGGCCCACATAGCCGCCGAATACCACCATGGCCTGGGCGCCCACGCCGGCCGCGCCCACGGTATGGGCGATGGTGTTTAAGCTCAGGATTGCGGCCAGCGGCCGGTCGATATCGGTTTTAAGCTTGCGCAGCCGGCCGCCCATCCGGGGCGATTTTTCCGCGTAAGCCGCCGCAAAACTGGGCGTTACCGACAGCAACACGGACTCCATGATGGAACAGAGAAAAGAGACACCCAATGCCAGAAACAGATAAAAAATCAGTAAATACATAGGCTACAACTTATGCACAAACGCGGTAGTCTTCAAAGGCGGCATTTAATTTATCAATGGCTTTCAAGTATTCCCCGGAGCTGGAGAGATAAAAGGCCAGTGGCTTTGAAAAATGCCTTCCGACGATGCCGTCGATAAACATCTGGCTGATCTCCCGCTCCATCCGAAGAATCGACTGGGCCTTGATCAACACGCAGCGTTCATCCGGGGCCATATCCCAAAGCATATCCCGGAACGCGGTCCGGGCCCGGGGCTGATACATCCAGAAATACAAGAGATCCAGGGCATTAATGATTAAAATTTTGATCAGATCCCGGGCGTTTTCATCCGCTGACTGATACCATTCCATGGGCCGGTCGAGCAAATTATAGACATCATCTTCGGGAAAAATCATCTCCAGCCGGGCATAGACATCCAGGAACTGATTGAGCTTCTGCCGGTAATCGCTGATGCGGTTCTGAATGTTTTTACTCCGGTCCACCGTGCCTTCAATAACCCCGGCCACGCAGTCAGAGGCAAACTTGGATATCACCGCCGCCCAGGTCTGCAGAATGGCATTGACGCCCGCTACGCCGGCCAAACCGAGAATACCGCCCAGCGCGGCATTAAATCCGAAGGCCACAGGAATTGACAGGATGCTCCTGAAAAAATTCCAAATGGCCGCTTCTTTCGGAAGTCCCCGGAACATATTGTGGCTGGAGAGGTAAATGCCGTTGGCTATGGCCATGATAGCATAGAGCGTTGCCGGAGAGGTGGACGTGGTAATCGCAAACCCCTGGTCCAGCACAATGGTTTTTACCAGATAGTCGAGCAGGGGGACGGAGAACCCGGTAAACAGGAGCGAATCCGCCAGCCGATCCCAGCTTATGAAATCATTCCAGCGAAGCAGCGAGGATCGACGGATCCCGCCGCCGCCCATGACAGACTGCACGATATTTCGCAGCCCGGTAATGGCAAACCAGATCACCGCCCCGAAATACATCAATATCCACCACTCGTGGGTCCATAAAAAGGTCAGGAATGCGGGTATAAACCCGATGCCCACCTTGAGGAAATTTTTCAGCGTGGACTGGATATAGCGCCAGGAGCGGGGAAGTTCGTGTTCTTCTTTTTTCGGCGGCGACAGAGACAGACGGTTGGTCGGGCGCGTCTGGACGCCGCCCAGGGTGACGATGTTGCCCTTGCCCGCCGGCACCATCTGAGAGGCGTTCACCATGGCCATCCAGTTCTTCCGCTTCTCGCGGCCCAGATAGCGCAGGCCGGGTATCCACCGAAGACCCTTTAACAGGGAATTCAAAGCGCCCCTTGTTTCCTGATGGTTTATGTATGAAACCTGCAGGGCGGTATCCACATGAAAGGGAAGGATCAACCGGGGCAGCTCTTTTCTGCCAAACACCTCCCTTCTGGCGCGGCGCGGCAAGGAATCCATCACCGCCAGTCCCATGCCGTAATGCCGGGGCGAATACCCGGTGGAGTCACTTCCCATGCGGGGTTTTAGTTCTTTTATTTTGTACATGGTTTTAAAGGATTCCGTATTGGCCAGAATCTTTCTGAACTTCCGGACCCGCTCGCGGCTCACCGCATCATCCTGCTCCTCCAGGCGATCAATCATCTCCAGGATGATGCGCTTTAATTTGATGACATTGCCGCTGTTAATGCAGCGCTGCAAATCATGGATGGCCGGTATGTGTCTGACTTTACCGTCCGCATAGTCTTTCAGGTTAAAAATCTCAAGCCGCGTGATCATGCCCTGGCAATCATAGAGAAGCTCCAGTACATCCTCGGGCTCAACATTCGTTAAGTTGAGAGTTATCCGGTAGCCCAGATGGAACTGGGCAAGATGCCTGATCAATTCCGCGGGAGAGTGCTGCATTAAAGCGGGGGGCTCACCGATATCCGCCCGCTTGATATCCGGCACCTCCGGATTTTGATCCGCCTTAAGATATTTGTCATGGATGGCCTGAAGATCCAGCTGATCCATTTCATCGACCAATGCGGCCATGCGCTGCTGTTCGGCGGCGTCTGCATTCGGATACCGGCGGCGCAGGGCCTCTGCTTTTGCCGACATCAGGGGCAGCAGCTTGGCATGGATAAATTTGGCCAGATGCAGAAGACTTGCCTGCCCGATGCCCACAAAGGACAGAAACTCGCCCACATCCAGGGCCGGCAGATGGAGGTCAAACTTGTCATTAATGCTATGCCGGTGCTTTCGGTTGAACTGGTCCAGTATGGCCAGCACGTAATTGCGCTGGTAGTCGGAAACCTCGCCGCCGTCATTCATCAGGTTATCAACCGCGTTGCGGGAAAGAAAGCGGATAAAATCATCCGCATCCGCAAACCCGCGGGGGACCCAGATTAACTGGACATAACGGCCGTGAAACGAGACGGAAAACTCGATGCCGATGCGCACCAGAATCCCCATGATATCGGCCGCCTCAATTAATTCCTCGGCGGTTTCCGGCCGGATAAAATTGTAATAGATGACCCGAAGCCGGCGGATTCCTTTGATCCAGGCATCCATGATCAAATGGGTGGCGGATTTTCTGCCTTTGGTGCTGGCATCGTGGACATGATCGTCAAAAGCGAGCTGATTCCATTCCTCGGGCATTTCCAGCAAATGGTATTTATTCAAATACCCCCGGACAATCCGGGATTTTCCCGAGGCCGCGACCCGGAAATCATGGGCCAGCTGAAGCTGGCGGGCGTAATTGCCGTGCGCCCGCACCAGCTCTTTCATAATTTCGATCAGCACCCGCGCGGTGTTAATCTGCAATTCCCGGTTATCACTGCACATCACCTCATCGCGCAGCGCGCGAAGGGCGCAGAGCCGATTTTCCACCTCCCCGCCTTCCAGGGATTCCAGCAGATGGATCACGGCATAGGCGATCCGAAGCCCTCTGGATTCGGCCATCTCTTTGATCCCCCGGGGATGAAGATAGTGGAAAAACCGCCGCTGTGCATGCAGATGGGAGATGTCTCCGGCAAGCATTTCATTGACGATCTCAAGCAGGCCATGGTCCCGCTGGTCAAAAAAGAGGCTGAATCTCGATTGCTTCTGGTCTTCGGTCAAAGCTGGTCTCCTGAAACCTTGTATTCTCACTCTCTATTATCAGGTATACCAGAGAGTTGTCCATGCTTTTTACCGGAATCGAGTCAAGATTGGAATCCTGGCCTGCAATTAACCTCGGCTATCGGGTAAAGAAAAGGGGGGAAAAGACGAATATCAGGTTTCAGTGTTCAGTGCTCAGGTTTCTGAGGAACTTCATCGTACTCAGTTCCGCGCAAGCGGGACGGTTCTCGTACTCGTAATCGTACTCGAAAAAATTAAAAGCCGATTACGAGCACGAGTACGCGTACGAGTACGAATCAGGGCGGATAAGCGACAGCGGATCCGCCGAATGTTTCGAGTTCACAGTTCAAGGTTTAAAAGACTCAGCGCCTTTGGCAAATGCCTCTAGTCGCCCTGCCGGGCCTCGATTTCATTCAACTTAATACGGGCTGCATCGTTTTCCGGATTTTTCCGGATTTCAACGACCAGTTCATCCACCGCTTTTTGCACCATGCCCTGCCGGTAATATTCCATGGCCTGGTGATAGTGTGCGCCAACTTGCTGCTCTTCTACATCCCGTTTGTTTGAAGCCTTGATTAAAAGCTCATGCGCCGGCTGGTTGCCTTCATCCAAAAATACGGCCTTCTGCAGATAGGCCACCGCGGTTTCGATCTCACCGGCCTTGTAATACAGCGCCCCCACCTTGTAAGCTTCGGTGGAGAGCTCAGCCAGTTCGGCTTCCAGCCGCTGGCGCGCCTCCTCCCGCATTTTGACCGCATGCTCATCGAGCTTGATGATTTCATCCGCCATACCCGATTGATCCACATGCACGTTCATATGCACCTCATCGCCCCAGGCGGAAAAGGGAAACATAAGCGCAAGCGCTGTCAGGATGATAAAAAAAGGATATTTCATAGACCCTCCTTAGATTTCGATGTAGCCGATATATGCATAGTATAGGCCAAAAAACCGCCAAGTCAAGGAATGCGGGCTGTGCCTTGATGTGTCACCGAGGCTTGGGCAATCGATTGTTTGACATTTTAAAAATTATACATAAATTTATGGGACAATTTTTGAATTTCATAAAAAGGAGAGAACCATGCAGAAAGTCGAAAACGGAAAGTTTGTCACCGTCGAATACAAAGGCATGATGGAAAACGGCGAAGTCTTTGATTCCACTGAGAACCGGGATCCTATGGAGCTTCAGGTCGGGGCCGGCCAAATCATCAAAGGCTTCGAGGAAGCCCTGATCGGTATGGAACTTAACGAGAAAAAAGAGTTCACCGTGCCGCCAACGGAAGGCTATGGCACCCGTGATGAAAACAATATCCACACCTTTTCCCGTGAGGAAGTGCCGGCAGAAATGAATCCCCAGGTTGGCGAAATTATCGGGCTGCAGACGCCGGACGGCCAGCAGATCCCCGCGCAGGTGGCCAAATTTGATGAAAATGAACTGGTTGTGGATTTAAACCATCCTCTGGCGGATCAGACCCTCAGCTTTGAAGTTGAGGTCGTGGACATCAATGAGACCCCGACCCAAATGCCCCAGGGCTGCGATACCAGCGGATGCGGCGGCGACTGCTCTTCGTCGGGATGCTGCTGATCATCCAAACTTCCCTGGCACGCCGGATGGGGCCAAAAACCATCTGCTAACCGCCACTCAAACAAGGGTTCCCTGGCCGGAGATATGAATAAAAGGCCGGGGAACCTTTAAACACATCCCGATATTTACCTTGTTCAGGGCCGGCTCCGATATTTTTCCCTATGGGATGCCCCCGCCCTTTCCTCCCCCATCGTAAAATTTTTTTATAATCATAACAAAACGTTGTTTACAGTCCAAAAATTGATTTTTGCGCTGCCTTTAGCCAGGGTTATATTTTAAATAATATCTAATATACCCGCTTAAGGAGGCGCGATGCAGGCCAAACTTCACGATATCACGGTCAATTATGAAATTGACGGCCCTGAGAATGCCCCGGTCATTGCTTGCAGCCATTGTCTGGCAGGAAATTCCGACATATGGGATGCGCAGGTCATCGCACTGCGCGAAAAATATCGAATTGTCCGGTTTGATACGCGCGGCCACGGCAAGTCCTCAGCACCGGAAGGTCCCTATTCCATGGAAATGCTCGCCAATGATGTGGTTGATCTCTTTGATGAAATCGGTATCCGGACGGCCCATTTTTTGGGTATTTCCATGGGCGGCATGATTGCCCAGACTCTGGCCCTCAAGCATCCGGAATGCATTTCCAGCCTGATCCTCTGTGATACGGCCTGCGGCATCCCGGAAGCCATGCACCCGGTATGGGACGAGCGCATCGAAACTGTCAGACAGCAGGGCATGTCTGCCGTGGCGGATGCCACCCTGGACCGCTGGCTGAGCCCGGATTTTCAGGCCCATTGCCCGGCGACCACCGAAAAAATCCGGGAAATGATTTTAAGAACCCCGGTTGCCGGGTTTATCGGATGCGCCCATGCCATCAAAAACTTTGATGTGACCCCTCGCCTGCCCAAAATTTCCATTCCCACGCTGATCATGGTGGGGGAAAATGATCCGGGAACGCCTGTTGACATCGCCCGCCAAATCCGGGAAAATATTAACGGGGCTGAACTGGCGGTTCTTCCCCATGCCTATCACCTGTCAAACATCGAGGCGGCTGATGATTTTAACAAACGACTCACCAGCTTTCTGGCAAAACTATAATGCCGTTTGCCTTTTGATCAACCCGGTCCGGGTTTTTCTCGGTTGCCTGCCTTTATACATTAATCAAACAACCCGATTAAAGGAGTAAAACATGAGCACCCCCTATGATGCGGTCTATCAAAGATCCCTCAAAAATCCCGAGGAATTCTGGGCGGAGGTGGCCCAAGACTGCCACTGGTTTAAGAAATGGGAGCGGGTGCTGGATGACTCCCGAAAACCCCTGTATCAATGGTTTACCGGGGGCGAGTTAAATACCTGCTATAACGCTTTGGATTTCCATGTGGACGACCGGGGCCGGGGCGACCGGATCGCGCTCATCTACGACAGTCCGGTGACAGAAACCGTCAAAAAATATACATATGCCGCACTTCGGGATGAGGTTGCCCGATTTGCCGGTGTACTGGCTGATCAGGGCGTCACCAGGGGCGACCGGGTGATTATCTATATGCCCATGATTCCCGAAGCCTTGATCGCCATGCTGGCCTGCGCCCGCATCGGGGCCATTCATTCGGTGGTGTTCGGCGGGTTTGCCGCCCGGGAACTGGCCACCCGCATTGATGATGCCATGCCAAAAGCCATCGTATCTGCCTCCTGCGGGATTGAAGGGGCGCGCACCATTCCGTATAAACCCCTTTTGGACGAGGCCATCGACCGGGCGGCCGTCAAACCTGAAACCTGCATCATCTACCAGCGGCCCCAAATAACAGCGGATTTAAAACCCGGGCGGGACAAGGACTGGGAGACCGCCATGGCGTCAGCCAGCCCGGCCGACTGCGTCCATGTGGCAGCCACCGATCCCCTATACATCCTCTATACCTCAGGCACCACCGGCCAGCCCAAGGGCGTGGTAAGAGATAACGGCGGGCACATGGTGGCCCTTAAGTGGACCATGAAGGCCATCTACGATATTGATGAGGATGATGTCTGGTGGGCGGCCTCTGACGTGGGCTGGGTCGTGGGACACTCCTACATCGTCTATGCCCCGCTCTTTAAAGGCTGCACCACCATACTGTTTGAGGGAAAACCGGTCGGCACACCGGATGCCGGGGCTTTCTGGCGGATCATTTCAGAGCACAACGTCAAGTGCATGTTCACAGCCCCGACAGCCTACAGGGCCATCAAGCGGGAAGACCCGAACGCCGAACTGTTGAAGCATTATGATCTTTCCCATTTTAAAATCCTTTTTCTCGCCGGCGAGCGCTCGGATCCGGCCACTATCCAGTGGTCTGAAAAGCATCTCGGTGTGCCGGTCATTGACCACTGGTGGCAGACGGAAACCGGCTGGGCCATTGCCGCCAACTGTATGGGCCTGCATCCGTTTCCGGTTAAATACGGATCCCCCACTAAGGCCGTGCCCGGCTGGGATGTCCGCGTGCTGGATCCGAACAATGAGGAAATGCCCGCCGGCCAGATCGGGGCCCTCTCTGTTAAACTTCCCCTGCCGCCCGGGGCGCTGCCCACCCTGTGGCAGAATGACGAACGGTTTATCGAGACCTATTTGAATGACTACCCGGGATATTACAAAACCGCGGATGCCGGAATGATCGATGAAGACGGGTATATCTACGTGATGTCCCGCACAGATGATATCATTAACGTGGCCGGCCACAGGCTCTCCACCGGCGCCATGGAGGAGGTTCTGGCGGCGCATCCGGATGTGGCCGAATGCGCGGTTTTAGGGGTCGAAGACTCGCTTAAGGGCCAGATGCCGGTGGGCCTGTTGGTCTTAAACGCCGGAGTCGAGCGGGATCCGGAGGAAATCATCGCGGAAATTGTTAAAAGCGTGAGAGAGCAGATCGGGCCGGTAGCCGCCTTTAAAATGGCCACGGTGGTCAAGCGCCTGCCCAAAACCCGATCCGGGAAAATCCTGCGGGGCACAATTCAGAAAATCGCGGACAACCAGGAATTTAAAATACCTGCCACCATTGATGACCCGGTTATACTGGAGGAGATTGAAAACGCCCTGGAACGTATCGGTCTGGCCCAGGGCCGGGAATGAGCAGTCGTACCGACTTTAAGGCATTTGGCGGATGCACTATCGCTTATCCGCCCTACTGATTCGTACTGAGGCACGGTAAATTTGTTCTATCTATCTTTCAGGCGGGCACGGTGCCCCGCCCTACGAATGGGAAAAACCCGATTCATCGTAGGGTCGGCCACCGTGCCGACCATAAATTCTTGATTTCATTAACCTAATACCTAATACCCAAAACCGAATACCCATGAAGTTACTTAGAAGAGGGCGGGCATGCGGGGTTTTCAATTGACATTCGGCATAATTAATGCAATCAATTGAGTAAATTACTAACATTTCAGGCCGATTGACAACTCCGCAATAACATGACTTTTAGAAATAAACTGACAACTGATTCATCCAGAATTCTTGTTTTCGGTGATACCGAACGCTGCGAATCCGATATCATTCCCGTTTTAAAAAATATAGGCTATGCCGTTCACCATGCGGATGCATCCGGGCAGATCGATCTCAGCGGATTTGAAAAAGACCCCCCTGACCTGCTGCTGTTTGAGCTGAAGGCCGAAGCATTTGCCCAAGACTTAGACCGATCAGCCCGTATCCGCGAACAAATCGATTGCCCGGTAATCTTTTTCTGCGATGCCGGGCAGGCCGCTGAAATCCCGTCAGAAAAAATGTCCATCCCCCAGGGGTATCTGGAAATCCCGCTTTCCGAAAAACAAGCCCGGCAAATGCTTGACATGACCCTTTATGCGGCCCGGCTGAAAAAAAATTGCCGAATCGCGGAAAATGCCCGCCAAGAAGCGGCATCGCACTACCGTCTGCTGGCCGACAACTTAGAGGACGTGATATTCAAGCTGGATATGGATCTCAATTACACCTATGTCAGCCCCTCAATCAAAAGAATGCGCGGCTATGCACCTGAAGAGGTGATCGGCCGCTCATTCCGGGAGATGGCTACACCCGATTCGGTAAAAAGGGCCGAAGCTGTGGTGGCAGAGGAAATGGCCCTGACAAAATCCGGGGCCGCCGACCCCCACCGCATTCATTCAATCGAAGCTGAAGTTTATCGCAAGGACGGCTCGACGATCTGGGCGGAAGCAAAATTTTCCTTTATCCGGGATGAAAACAATCAACCCATCGGGGTTATCGGCGTAAACCGCGATATTACCGAGCGCAAACAGATCGTTTCCCGCCTGATGGAGAGCGAGGAAAAATTCCGAACCCTGGCTGAGGCCTGCCCCTTTGCCATCATGATCTACCAGAATGACTTCTGGGTGTATGTTAACCCCGCGGCTGAAGCGATTTCCGGATACCCGGCCGATGAGCTCTACCAGATGCGCTTCTGGGAAATTGTCCATCCGGACTACCAATCCCTCGTCAGAAACCGCGGCAGCAAACGGCAGTCCGGGCAGAACGCCCCGCCAGCCTATGATTTCAAAATCATTCACAAATCCGGTAGGGAAGTCTGGGTTTCCCTTTCCGGCAGCAGCCTGATGTATCAGGGCCAGCCGGCGGGGCTCATCACAGTGATCGATATTACCGAGCGTAAACTGGCCGAAGAGGCGCTTCGAAAAAGCGAAGAGAAATACCGCGCGGTGCTTGAAAATATCGAGGATGGTTACTACGAGGTCGATCTGGCCGGCAATTTCAATTTTTTCAATGATTTTGTCTGCCGCATCTCCGGCCGCCGGCCGGATGAAATAATGGGCATGAATTACCGGGAATATACGGATGCCCAAAACGCCAAAAGATTATTCCATACCTTTCACCAGGTTTATAAAAGCGGCATACCCTCCAAAGCATTTGATCTGGAAATCATCCCCAAGGCAGGGAATAAACGAAACGTAGAGATTTCGGCTTCTTTAATCAAAAACGAGGCGGATGAGCCCGTTGGTTTCCGGGGCATCATACGGGATATAACCGAACGTAAGGAAACAGAGGCTCACCAGGCAAGGCTTGAGGCCCAGCTCCAGCAGGCCCAGAAAATGGAGGCCATCGGCACCCTGGCCGGGGGGATAGCCCATGATTTCAACAATATTCTACAGGCTATCAATGGCTATACCCAGCTCCTGCTGATGCAGAAAACGCCGGATGACCCGGATTACAGCAAATTGACCCAGCTTAAAAATTCCGGCGAGCGGGCGGCCAATCTGGTGGAGCAGCTCTTGACCTTCAGCCGCAAAATGGAAGGCCAGCGCCGGCATGTATCATTAAACCAGGAAATTCAGGTGGTGGAAAAACTGTTAAAACAGACCACGCCCAAAATGATCGAGCGCCGGACCGACTTAGATGAGTCCCTCTGGCCGGTTTATGCCGATCCGGTGCATATTGAACAAATCCTCTTAAACCTGGGCAGCAATGCGGCGGATGCCATGCCCGAGGGCGGCACCCTGAGCTTTGAGACCCGTAATATCATATTAGAAGAAAACCCGGATGAAGTGCCGGGCGCAGCGCCCGGCCCCTATGTCCGGCTCACGGTATCCGATACAGGCTGCGGTATGGATGCCGGAACGGTGCAACAGATTTTTGATCCGTTTTTCACTACCAAGGAGGTGGGTAAAGGCACCGGCCTTGGCCTTGCCTCGGTTTACGGCATCGTCAAAAGCCACGGGGGGCACATATTATGCGACAGCCGGGTCAATCAGGGCACAACTTTTAAAATCTATCTGCCCGCTGCATCAGAACCGGTCCCTGAGCCAGAAACCGAACAGAAATCGGCCATGCCCGAAGGCGGCGCCGAAACCCTCCTGATCGTGGATGATGAACTGCCGGTGCGGGAGGCGGCAACCGAAATCCTTCATTATTTCGGATATCAGATCCTTTGCGCCGAAAACGCGGAACAGGCCATTGACATGTACCGGGAAAATCTAAATCAGGTATCTCTGGTGATCTTGGATCTCAGCATGCCGGGCATGGGCGGCAATCAATGCTTACGGGAACTACTGACCTTAAACCCAAACGCCAAAGTGATTATCTCCAGCGGGTATGCGGCCAACGGCCTGGCCAAAGAGGCACTGGCATCCGGCGCCCGCGGTTTCATCGGAAAACCCTATCAGGCAGCAGATATCGCCCGCAAGGTGAGAGCTGTGTTAGATGAACAAGCGGATCTTGACTCATAAAAATCTGTACAAACGGTTTTTGCCTTAGTGCAGCGGAAAGGATGAAGCGGGCGGGAATAACTGATTGAAGCGAAGCGGCTGATAGCTGGCCCGCAGATAGAGCTGCGGAAACTGCCGGTACAGGTCCGAGCGGTTGTACAAGGCCTTTAACAAGCGGGTAATGTGGCGGTCGCCCGACCAGATGGTCTTGGACTCATTATCCATCGCCGCCTTGGTGCAGCAGTTGGAGACAAAGTTGATGTCCGTGGCACACGGGGGGTCCCGGTGTGCGTCGTCAAAATGGCTTTCAAAGAAAGAGACAATCTCGCCGTGCAGCGAGGTTTCTTTATAATCAAAAACCCGGCCGGTAAACTCCAGGGTTTTTAAAAACATGTCAATATGATCCAGATAGATCTTCTGATACCGCCAGATCTTTTCAATCCAATCCTCATTATCCCGGCTGCGGTTGTAATAGGCGTGAAAAAAATTCTGCAGCCCGTAATTTAATTCCGCATGGATCTCGACTGAGATCGATATACAGGGGGTGTATACGATTTCCTCAACCACCCGGATAAAGCGTTTGAGCTCATTAAACAGCATGGGCAGATAAACCGCATACGACCGCTTGTTCATTCGTTTAATAAAGCCGATATAATTGAAAATCTGATTGATTTGGGGGGATTTGACATAGGCCGGATACCGGGGACAGCCGCTGCTGTATAGGTTCTGTGTTCGGCGTGGGTCCTTAATTTTCGGGACAGGGGAACCCTCAGGGATATAGGGGGTCAATATATTGGAATCAACAATATTTTCATATTGATTGTGCTTAAGTAAATCTTTCAGTATATATGGATAAGCGGCAGCCGGCTGCATTAGAAGCCTCCTGTGTCCGCCCGGGTGAATAAAACCCCCGGCCTGCAAGGCCTGCCAGTGATGTACGGTGGAAAAAACAAATTTATCTGCCCTGCGATTTGCCGGTCAAAAAACTGAAGTGCTGGTTTTTGAGTATATTACTACCCCAGCCCCTGCTAAAAAAGCATTTGCAATACATGCGTTTTACACTACTATATTTATCCAAAACAATAAAGCCCAAAATAAACAAGCCTTTCGAAAACCGGAACTGGGGGAGGCGTTTGTGTGTCCGCCCGAGACCAAACATTTTTAACCCCGGAAGAGGCGATAAGGGCCATCCGAGCCGATTTCACCCAGTACCCGCCGCAAACCCGCCTCTTTCTCGAATTAAGCCCCATGATCCTGGGACCGGAAGTCCCGGTCATTGCGGATCCGCATCAAGACAGCGTATGGATCGCTGTTCCAACCCGTCGCAAACGGCGGATGCGAAAAATCAGCTTCCGGGAGCTGGGTGCCTATCTTTGCCACACCTTGGAAATGGTGCCCCCTGAGACTTCGCGGCTCGTGCGGTTGTGTGAATATGTCTTCGAGACGCCGGCAACGGCCGGAAAAGACCAGACTGACGGGCGGGCGGGCATCTGGCTTGAGACCGGCATGAAGAATTTTGAATGCCGGCAATGCGGCCGCTGCTGCCGGAGACTGGACTACCGGTTTGAACTCACCGATGCCGACTACCAGCTATGGGTGGATCAAGGCCGGACCGATATTCTGGAATGGGTGGGTGCATTCCGCAGAAACGGCCGAATTGTTACCTATGCCATATGGATTGAGCTTGGCACGCGCAGATATGCGCCAATCTGTCCCTGGCTTAAAAAAATTCCGGGCACGGACCGCTGGGAATGCAGCATCCATGACGTAAAACCCGAAGTCTGCCGGGAATATCCCGCGACCCGGAAGCATGCTCAAATTACCGGGTGCGGGACATTCAAAACCTAAACAGCTCTATATTTCGCTCTCCTGAACCGCTTTGGCTTCCCCGATGGGCAGCAGCACTTTGCCGTGGGCCTCATTGATGATCTCGGCCATAGCCAGATAAATCGCGCTGGCCCCGCAAAAAATCCCTTCATACCCGGCAATAATGCCAATGGTCGCGTTTCCGGTCCAATCCCGGATGGCCAGCAGCCAGAAAAGAATCACCAGGGTCAGAAATATGGTCTGAAGCGCCCGGTTTTTCTTTAACGTGCCGATATACATGAAAAAGGTGAATAACCCCCACATAAAGAGATACCATCCCATAAATCCGGCCGGCGCCGCATCGATGAGCCCCATTTTCGGCAGCAGTACGAGCCCGACCAGGGTCAGCCAGAAATGGCCGTAGGAAAGAAAGGCCACCAGCCCGAATGTGTTGCCCTTTCTGAACTCAAAAATCCCGGCAATAATCTGGGCGATGCCGCCGTAAAAAATGCCCATGGACAGCACCATCGCGCCCAATGGGAAAAAACCGGCATTGTGAATGTTCAAAAGCACAGTAGTCATACCAAAGCCCATCAGGCCGAGCGGTGCGGGATTGGCCAAATTGTCCTGCATACAGATCCTCCTTTGAAAATGGCTGGTTATTAAGCTCTATGAAGGGGTTGAGAGTAAATTTTAACACCGTATTTAAATGTAAACGCTGTTTGAATTTTGTCCAATTTTTTTCATGCTAACAACAGAATTTTTTCAGAAATTTTTCAGTTACTGTTGATGGACTCGTAAAAAGTCGATTCTGGGACGGCAAAGAAAAAAGTTCAAGATCGCGGCGCGCAAATCCCGAGGAATGCAGCGTACTTAATCGTACGTGAAATTCCGAGGGATGCAGCGCAACAAAGATATTGGACTTTTTGCGAAGCCGTCACTGTTCGGGCGGCTGCCGGATGGAATAGCCGGCGGATTCCAGCTGTTCGATGAGAAGGGCCCGCCAGTTGGCGCGGGCTTTTAAATGGCAGAGATTGCCGAAATGGCCGGAGAAAGTCCGGTCGATGAAAATGACATCTTTGGGGAAGATAAAAGACATGGATTCATTCACGTATTTGTGACCCAGCGAAATAAGCCGGGAATATATGTCCGCATCCTCGCCAAAGGTAAAATGGTTTCGCGTATCAATGATTTCCTGGAACACGTCGGCAAAATCCTTTGCCATCTCCCAGGAAACCTTCTCGCCCGAAGCTTTATGGACCCCCATGGACTTGAGAATTTCCGGTATTCGCGGGTACTCATGATTCATCACCGCTTCAACCAGCTGCACGTACCCGGCGCACAGGCGCTCCGGGACTTCTTTCATACACCCGAAATCATATACGATAATGCCGCCGTTCTCCAGAAATGCAAAATTGGCAAGATTGGGGTCGGCATGCAGAAACTTGAACTCAAAAAGCCCGCGCATCGCAAAAGTGATAAGCGATACGCCCCAGTCGCTTCTTAACTCTTCGCGGTATGCCTCGCTGGTGGCCGCGGTCGAGGAAATCCCCTGGACCAGCTCCATGCCCAGCACATGACGGCTCGTCATTTCATCAAGAACCTCCGGGATGATGACCCGGTCATCGTCCTGGTAATATTCCGCAATTCGCCGCATGTTGGCGGCTTCGTTCTCGTAATCGAGCTCCTCAAGCAGCCGGGCATTTAGCTCCTGCCAGATCTCCTCCATATCCATCCGGGTAAACATGGAAAAGACCCGCTTTAAAATCCCCTTAAGCGTTTTCAGATCCGAGCGGATCACCTCATCAATGCCCGGATACTGGACTTTGAGCACGATTTCGCGGCCGTCTGTTAACACCACGCGATGCACCTGGCCGATGGAGGCGGAGGCCAGCGGGGTTTTATCAATATGGGCAATATGCTTATAAGCGGGACCCAGCTCAGCGCGGATCATCGCCAGCATTTCTTCAAACGGCACAGACGGCGCCTGCTGCTGCAGGCTCTTAAAAACCCGGATCACTTCTTTGGGAAACAAATTGTCATGGAGGCTCAGCATCTGCCCAATCTTCATGGGCACCCCTTTTAGCTGGCCAAGCTGCTCGGTGACCCGCTGGGCATTTTTTAAAAGGGTATCCATCCGGTATTCGTCTTTTTGATCCGAATCCCGGAAAAAATTGGCCATGGTGTTTCCGGCCATGGACACCCCCACACGCCCCGCCAGCCCGCCCAGCCGAAACATGCGCTGGGTGGCGGAACGGATCAATTTTTTTGCCATATTATCAAGCCCCTAATTTTTCATTTATTTTTCAATATAACATCAAATAACCTGGTCTCCAAATAAACATCAATAAATACATTCTGGACATTAATTTAGGGGGTATTCCCGGCGCGGATAATCCAATGGCGTTTAGCATCGTCACAATCATCCTGCTGACCATTGCCGCCGGCCTCATCTGGCTGTTCAGGCATATCCGATGGCTTTGAGCTTGCCTGTCTCCAGCGCTTCTGGTAAATTTAATCGAACGCTTGAAAACATTATTGCAATTGCTTGATTTGAAGAATAAGCCGGGTTTGCCTGATGCCTGATCAATTTCAAAAAAAGCGCATCCTTCACCAGCGCCGCCTGATTACCGAGATGATCGAGGCGTCCATGCGGCTCGCGATGGAAAAAGGGCCGCATCCGCTGACCCCCGGCTGCAGCTGCATTGCCTGCGTCAACAAGCGCAAGCGCAAGCTTGACGGTCCGCCGAAGCCCTGGCGCTATTCCCTGTAAACAAAGACCTGAGCGCGATACTTGAAGGCCTCATCAAATCAGACATCCGCTTTATTCTTAAGAGTGTTTTGACGCAGCCATTCAGCCAGATCCGGCTCTTTAATTTCCCCTTGGGCGCATTTCAAAAATGTAATCACCCTTTCAGCCGGCGGGGCGGTCATCCGATATCCGTTTAACTCTAAAAAAAGGCGGGTGACGGTATAAGCCGTTCGTTTGTTGCCGTCATAAAACCCATGGTTCTGGATAAGCGCATATCCATAAGCGGCAGCCAGATCAAAAACATCGAACCGATTTTCAGCATAAAGGGCGACTGTTTGCGGCCGATTGACAGCGCTCTCAATCAGGCCATAATCCCGGATGCCGGGCAAGCCGCCGTGATCGTCAATCTGACGGTCGTGGATGGCTAAAACCGTTGCGAGCAGAATCCACCGATAAGTCATTTTTTGGACAATTCCCGAAGAATATCCCGGTCTTCATTCATAATCTGCTCTGCCGCATTCATCTGAACTTCAAACTCCTCGTTATACGGCGTGATCCGGAAACCGTCCCTGGCGTCCGTCAGATAAATGGTTTCCCCTTCACGGACCTTGAGCTTGGCCAATGTCTCCCTGGGAAGGACAATCCCAATGGAATTTCCGATTTTTCTTAGCTTTATGGCATACATCGCATCCTCCTGCACAAATTTGTTAATACAATTGTAATAACAAACTTTGACGCGGTCAAGGCAATTCGTACGCGCCCCCACTAAGTATAGTAGGTTGGGTTAAGCGCAGCGAAACCCAACCTACGCGTATACGGGTCTAATCCACCGATTCCTCTTTTTCTTTCTCTTCCGGAATATCCGCCCCTATCTGACGGGCCATGCGGGTTAAATCCTCCACCCGGGCGGCCAGTTTTGCGGCTTCCCGGCCAGCCTGAACGGCCCGGTTTTTGGCATTCATCACCTCCTGGTTCAACTGCCGGATGGTCTCTTCTGACTCCCTTTCTTCGATGGCCTGCTGCCAGGCGGTGATGGCCGCCTCTGCATCGCGGGAGGCTTTTTCCGCCTCTTTTTCCGCGGCTTTCTCTTTTTTGTGGGCATCATCGAGCTTATCCATGGCTTCGGCAATCTCGCCGGCCTGCCCCGCCTCGGGCTCTGCGGAGAGATCCACATCCTTTGCCGCCAGCACCGCCACGGTCACCGGCAGCCGGGAGAGCAGCCCGGAGAGGTCATTGCCGAAGGGATCCTTGGGCTCTTCCTGGATCAGCCGGAACGGCAGAAAGACCAGGGCGGCGTCCTCGGAATAGGCTGCCACCGCATCGGCATTCGCACTTGCCACGATCTCCGGTTCCCCGGTTATCCGAATCTCGGAAAGGGTCTTTTCAAGATCCGCCACCGTCCGACCGGAGACAAACACATCCGCGCTCACGTCCAGCACCCGAATCTTGGTCCCGCTCCACGATTTATTCTGACAAACCATGTAGGCGAAAAGAATCATCAGGCGGCTGGTGGCATCGCCCCGCCACCATACATCGATCCGCCGTTTTTCCGCCGGCATCTCCTGGAGCCTCTGCCATGCATCTTTTCCGGCGGAAAATAAAAGAATATTAAACCCCTGCCGAAAGGCGGTACTCAAATAGATGCCGAACCGCTTGCTCCGATATTCGGACGGCGCATTGTCGCTTCGCCCGATCCAGTTGGTCATCATGGTGTTTGCCTTCAACGGACCGATGCCATAGGACTGGACCAGGGATTGAAGCGCCAGCCGGATGTTGGGGCCGTTTACCACCAGGGGGAACATATCCGCCTCTACCGCATGAATATCTTTGACCAACTCCTCACTCGCATCGGCCTTCGGCTTGCGCATCTTGCCGCCCTCGCCCTGGAGGATGCGAACCACCGTTGCAAACCCGCTCTCCCCCTGCAGCCAGTCCGCAAACCGGAGCAAGGGTTTGCGCCGATCAGAGTCATCCGAGAACACCAGCAGATTGGGCCGCCAGTCCCGCGGGTGCTCGGGCGCCTCGGCCGCTTCCAGCAGATGCTGCCGGATCTGCTGGAACCGGTAAGACCTGCGGCTATCCGCCCACCGGGCCGGACCGGCGGTTCGCCTGATATACTGAAACACGGCGAATAAAAGCGCCAGGGCCACAATGCCGGCAGTAATATCAATGGCCAGCATGGCCCCCAGACAGGCAAGCCCGCCGGCAAGGCTTAAGCGCTTATCATAGAAGCGGAATTTGGGCCGAAACGAGGGACTGGCCGCGCGGGCCTCAAAATACGTCGCATAATTTAAGAGCCCATAGGAGATCAGAAAAAACATGGATACAATCGGGGCAATGAGGTTCAGGTTGCCCAAGGCGATGGTGAAAAGCGCGATACCGCCGGCCAGGAGCACCCCGCGCCGGGGGTTGTTCGTTGATCCTACGCCCTTGGCAAAGGGGAGCAAAAACGGAAATATGCGGTCTGCGGAAAGCGATTGCAGAATCCGCGGGGCGCCCATAAACGAGGCCATGCCCGAGGAAAGGGTGGCTGAAATCACGCCGGCCAAAACCAGCGCATCAATGGCTGCCACGCGCTTCATGGCATGGTAATCTGTTGCCAGAATATCGCCCGGAAGCGAAGCCGCAAATACCACGGCCGCCACGAAATAGATGACAATGGAGACCCCCACGGCCGCAAAGGTTCCGTTGGGCAGGCTTTTGCCCGGGTCCTTTAAATCGCCGGACATGCTCACCCCTTGGGTAAACCCGGTTACTGCCGGAAAAAAGATGGCGAATATGATCCAAAACGGCTGGGTATCGGCCGGGGCTGAAAAATTTTTCACCAGCATGGCGGTATCCCAGCGCAGAGCGCCGCCCACAAAAAAGGACAAAATGGCTGCTGCCAATATGGCCATGACGATAAACTGAAACCGGGCGGCCCAGTCCGCGCCCAGCCAGGCGAATATAAAAAGCAAAAGTACCGCGGCTGCGGCAATCATCTGGGAAAGCCCCGGCATGGAAAAGGGCACCAAGGCCGCCAGGACTTCGCCAAATCCGATACTGTAGAACGCGATGGAGACCGACTGGGCCAAAAACAGCACAATGCCGATGGCCCCGCCGAATTCCAGGCCCAGGGTCCGCGATATCAGGTAATAGTCTCCCCCGCCCTTGACCTTCATATTGGTGGCAATGGCAGCCAGCGACACCGAGGTTAACACGGAGATGGCATTGGCCAGGGCAATAATGACCAGGGCCAGCCCCAGGCCGGCGTTGCCCACCACGTAACCCAGGCGCAGAAACAGGATAATGCCCAGGATGGTTAAAACGCTGGGGGTGAACACCCCGGCAAAGGTGCCCAGGGTGCCGTCTGTTTGGGTTTTGGAAGCGGTTTTGGCTTGGCTGCTCATAATCTCATCAATCCTATACGGTCTTACTTCTTTTTGCGACGCCATCCAATTTTTTTATTAACAAGCAGCAAAGGTTATGGCAACATGACAATCACTTTATTTGGAGCCTATTTTCAAAATATAGCCTGCCATATGGCATTACCAAAAACCGATAAAAGTTAAATTAAACCGCCAATGACCCATTTACTCCCTTACATTTTGCTGCTCGCCGGATTCGCCCTGCTGATCAAGGGGGCGGATCTGCTGGTGGATGGCGCATCCGCCATTTCCCGGAGATTCGGCATCTCGGACCTGGTCATCGGCCTGACCGTTGTGGCATTCGGCACGTCTACGCCCGAATTGTTCGTCAATATCGCGGCCAGTTTCAAGGGCAGCACCGGCATTGCCATCGGCAATGTGCTGGGCAGCAACATTGCCAACATCCTTCTGGTTCTCGGGCTGGCGGCGCTGATTCGTCCCCTTCGGGTGACCCGCGGCACGGTTTGGCGCGAGATCCCGTTCAGCCTGCTGGCGGCCCTGGCCTTGTGGGCCGTAGCCAATGACAACCTGATCGACGGATGGGCGTATTCGGATATTTCCAGATCCGATGGCCTGATTTTTCTCATGTTTTTCGCCATCTTTCTGTATTATTCGGCAAGCATCGCCCATGTCGGCAGCAGCCATCAGGCGGAGCCGCTGCGGCTGAATCAGGGCGCGGGCAAAAGCGTGCTCTTAGTAATCGCCGGGCTGATCGGACTGACAATCGGCGGCAAATGGATTGCCGACGGGGCCGTGCATATGGCATCCGTCTTCGGCTTGAGCGAGGCGCTGGTGGGGCTTACCATTGTGGCCATCGGCACCTCTCTGCCTGAGCTCGCCACATCGGCAATGGCGGCCTACAAAGGCAATGTGGAAATGGCGGTGGGCAATGTGGTGGGCTCAAACATTTTCAACGTTTTTCTTGTCCTGGGGATCAGTTCAGTGATTAAGCCGCTGCCTTTTCAGCCCGCAAGCAACCCGGACATCGGCATGGTCGTGCTGGCCAGCTTTATCCTCTTTGCCGCCATGTTCACCGGGAAAAAGCAGTCTCTGGATCGGTGGGAAGGGGCGCTGCTGCTGGGCATTTTCGCCGCCTATATGACCTTTCGCATATTATCTGCGATACAATAATGCGCGGCTTGGCTTAAGCGTCTAATTCCGCCCCCGCCACGTGCTCGCGCCCCACGATTACCCATATCCCGCCCTGTTCAGGCATATGAGCGATTTTATATCTTGCCAGGCTCAATTCATTGGCCCTGTCATCAGACGCATCATCATCTACGATCCCCAGGCGGCTGAGCCGAAGAGAAACCGGTTTAAACGCGATCAGATCCTGCGGCCTGTAAAGGATGCCAAGTATATACTGAAAGTTGCTTTCACTGTCTCCCAGCTCATTTTGAATAGACGCAATTTTCTTATCAATATCATTGAGGACCTGCTTTTCCGCCGCATATTCTTTATCCCCTGCCCGGCCGCTGCGGGGATTTACCTTAAACGCCAGAAGATCCCGCTGCTGCCTGAGCTCGGCCTCCCACGCCTTTAAATCCCGGGTCTGGCCAAACGCCTGCCGGCAAATGGAGGTCAAAGCTTCTTTCTGGAGCCCTGTTTGGGCGGCGGCCAAATCCGCGGCCGGGGCGACAAATTTATGATCCGCAAAAGATATGGCCCGCTGCGGCACATCCCGGCGGAAAATTTCGCCTTCCTTTGCCGTCCCGAAAATGGTTTTCTCATGCCAGGCGGCCGTCAAAAGCGCAACGCATTGGGGTGCAGCCGTTTGTTTGAAAAATTTATTCAACGGCTCACTGGCTTGCAGGGCCTTTCTAATGGCATCAGAGTTGACAAACAAGGCATTTAATGCCGGATCCGAATTCCAATGATCCGGTATGCATTCAACCGGCCCCGGAACCTGATCTATCAAACCGGAGACATGGTCCATGGCGCTATGGACCGCATCCATCAACGAGGCCCGGTTTTTGCGGGTTAATATCAGGTTCGGGCATCGGGTCCGGATGATGCGCTCCACCCCCTCCATAGCGGGTTTTAGCTGCCTGCGACTTTTTGGGCGGCGACCAAATATATCCAGCAATTTTTTCAGCATCATCACCCCTATCCCTGCCTCTGAGCTTTACGGTTTTTAGGTTTTGGGTATTAGGTATCAGGTGTAAAATTAAAGGGTTCAGGTTTCAATGTTCAGGTTTCAATGTTCAGTGTTCACAGTTCAGTGTTCACAGTTTAAAGGATTCAGTGCCTTAGTGCCTCAATGACTTTACCCGAGCGCAAAAATTTTACACGCCAGCGCTCATCCCGCCAATGCCTGCTCCAAATCGGCCCGGATGTCATCGATACTTTCAATGCCCACGGAAAGCCGGATCATGTCCGGCGAGAGGCCGCCGGCCAGCTGCTGTTCTTCTGTAAGCTGGGAATGTGTGGTGCTTGCCGGATGCAGGGCCAGGCTCTTGGCATCCCCCACATTGGCGAGGTGGGAAAAGAGTTTCAGCCGGTCGATAAACCGCCGGCCGGCCTCCCGGCCGCCTTTGATGCCAAAGAGCACCATGGCGCCGAAGCCTTTGGTCAAATATCGGCTGGCGACTGGATGCGCCGGATCATCCGCCAGCCCGGGATACCGGACCCATTCCACGCCCGAATGGGATTTCAAAAAATTCGCCACTTTCATGGCGTTTTCGCAATGCCGCTCCATCCGAAGCGGCAGGGTCTCCAGGCCCTGCAGAAACAGCCAGGCGTTGTCCGGGGAGATACAGGCGCCCAGGTTGCGAAGCGGGACCTGCCGCATCCGGATAATAAACGCCTTGTGATTATCCACGCCCAGGTCGTGGGCGAATCGCAAATTGAAATTGCTGGGATCCGGGGTATTGTAAAGTCCAAACTTGGCATCGGTCCAGTCGAACTTGCCGCCGTCTACCACGATCCCGCCGATGCCCGTGCCATGGCCGCCGATCCATTTGGACAGGGAATGGACCACGATGTCCGCCCCGTAATCAATGGGCCGCAAAAGATACGGCGTGGTAAAGGTTGCGTCCACAATAACCGGCAGCTGATATTTTTTCCCGATTTCAGCCACCGCCCGGATATCTGTGACCTCAAGGGCCGGATTGCCGATTGTTTCCATGAAAAGCGCCCGGGTTTTCTCCGTAATGGCCGCCTCAAAATTTTTAGGTTCCCGCGGATCCACGAAGCTCACCCGAATATCGAACTGCGGCAGAATGTTGTTGAACATGGTGACGGTGCCGCCGTAGAGATTGTTGGCGGAAACCACCTCATCGCCGGCAGCACAGATATTGATGATCGAATAATAGATGGCCGCAGTGCCGGATGCCAGGGCCAGGGCGTCGGCCCCGCCCTCCAAAGCGGCCATTCGGTTCTCCAGCACCGCCTGCGTGGGATTCATCATCCGGGTATAGATGTTGCCCGGCCGCCGCATGGAAAAAAGATCCGCCGCGTAATCAGAATCATCAAATACATAGGAGGTGGTCCGGTAAACCGGCACCGCCCGGGAACGGGTCTCAGCATCCGGCGTATGCCCGGCATGCAGGCAAAGGGTATTGAACTGATAGGAATCTGGCATAGAGGTTTTCCTTTCTAAGAACTTACTCGGATAAAAAAAGGTCCGTGCTGATATAGCGCTCACCGGTGCTGGGCAGCACCGTGACGATGGTTTTCCCTGCGGCCTCTTCCCGTGCGGCGATGCGCAGGGCGGCCGCCACATTGGAACCTGACGAAATCCCGCACAAAAGCCCTTCTTCCCGGGCCAGCCGACGGGCGGTTTCAAAGGATTCCCCGGCCCCCACAGTAAGCACCTCATCGATAACCGAGCGGTCCAGCACCTCCGGTACAAAACCGGCGCCAAGGCCCTGGAGTTTATGGGGGCCCGGCTCCCCGCCGGAGAGTACAGCCGAATCCGCGGGCTCCACGGCCACTGACTTAAATCCGGACTTTCGCTCCTTGATCATTTGGGCCACCCCCGTAATCGTGCCGCCCGTGCCCACACCCGCCACAAAAATATCCACCCCGCCTTCGGTATCATTCCAGATCTCTTCGGCTGTGGTCTCCCGGTGAATTTTGGCATTGGCGGGATTGGAGAACTGATCCGGCATAAAGGCGTTCTTATTGGCGGCTAAAATCTCCTGTGCGGTCTGAACCGCCCCCTTAATCCCGTATTTGCCCTCGGTCAAAACGAGCTCCGCCCCGAGATGGGAAAGGAGCTTTCTGCGCTCCATGCTCATGGTCTCCGGCATGGTCAGACAGAGCCGGTAGCCCTTGGCGGCACAGATAAAGGCCAGCGCAATGCCGGTGTTGCCGCTGGTAGGCTCCACAATCAGGGTATCCGGTCCGATTTTCCCCTCTTTTTCGGCAGCTTCGATCATGGCCGCGGCAATCCGGTCCTTGACGCTTCCCAGGGGATTAAAGAACTCGAGTTTTACCAAAATTTCCGCGTTCAGGTCCGCGCTCATCCTTTTAAGCCGAACCAAAGGGGTCGCCCCGATCGTATACCGGACGGTAGAAAAGACTTTCATAATTATTGATCCTTCGTCAGCTGAAGATTAAAAACCGATGCCCGGCTAAGCCGTCAATACTTGTAAGAATATCCCTGGCATGCAATAAATTCAAACCATAAAGTCCAAAAATTTTAATATCGCCTTGCGTTTGCCCCACTGGGATAATAAAGTTGGATTAGTTTAGCGCGAAAATTGAACCATTATTTTTAGGTTAACCTCTCGGGTTAACCCCATTAATCCATCAGAATCTTATAGCCATTGGAGAAATTATTATGAAAACAGGAGTTTTTATTCGTATCGGGATCATATGCGGCCTGCTCGGTTTCCTTTGGACCGGCCCGGCTTTTTCCGCGGATACATCAAACGCAATGGGCCTTGTCAAAATGCTTACCGATCAGCTGGGGGTAACTGAAAAACAGGCCACCGGCGGGGCCGGCTCCCTGTTCCAGATGGCTCAGAAGGGTCTTTCGGAAGACGAGTTTGGCAAGGTTTCAGAATCGCTTCCGGGGATCAGCCAATTGATTTCCGCTGCTCCGGATGTTTCAGAATCATCCTCCGGGTTGTCCGGTAAAATGGGCGATGCCGCGGAAGGACTGGGATCGCTCAAAAAGACCGCTGAAAATGTCAATCGGCTCAATACGGTGAAGAATCAGTTTTCCAAACTGGGACTGGATGAGGGGATGGTATCCCAATTTATCCCGATTGTTTTAAAATATGCCAACACCCAGGGGGGTGAAACGGTGATAAATCTTTTAAAAGGCGTATGGCAATAAAGCAACTCAAAGAGGTGCTCAAAATCCGTCCATACTGTCATTTCGAGCGGCGGCGAGAAATCTTTTCCTACAAGATTCCTCGTCGCTTGCGCGCCTCGGAATGACAGTGGCGCAAGGTTCTAAAATAAATATAAATATGGTTGCCCCCTCGTAAGAAAAAACTACCATGGCAAGCAAGAAACAAATTGACTGGAAAACAAGGCTACTGTTTTCCGCCGCATCATTTATTTTTTATGCCCTCGCCCAGATGATCTACCGGACCTGCCGGGTGACCGTATTCGGCAAGGAACATGAGGATCAATACCTTCGCAAGAATAAACCCCTCCTTTTTGTTTCCTGGCATCAGGGCCTGCTTTACTATGTCTATCACTTCCGTAACAGAAATGGCCTGATAATGGTAAGCCAAAGCAAAGACGGGGATTTAATTAACCGAGTTCTCCGCCTGTTCGGTTTTCAATCCGTCCGGGGCTCAAGCTCCAGGGGCGGAAAAGAAGCCATGTATGAAATGATTGAACAGGTCAATCAAACCGGGTGCAGTGCCGGTCTGGTGGCAGATGCGCCCAGAGGCCCCTTTGGCGTCGCCAAGACCGGCATTATTAAAATCGCCCAAAAAACCGGTCTTCCGCTTATTCCGGTGATGTGCTGGGCCAACCGCAAAAAACTCTTTAACAGCTGGGATAAAACCCTTCTGCCCCTGCCGTTTAGCCATATTATCTTTTTTTATGCCCCGCCCATTTTCGTCCCGGCGGATGCCGATAAAGAACAGATCGAAAAAATTCGCCAGAACCTGACCGATCAGTTAAATCAGATGCACCGGCAGGCCCAGGCCTACTTCGCCGCTTAAAAACGATTTGTGCCGCTCCGTCATTTTCCTGCCTTCTCAGCGATAGATCAGCCGCGGGGAGTCCAGCAATACCGTTGTCCCCGGCGGCACGGATTGGGTGATCCAGACATTGCCGCCGATAACCGACCGCGCGCCGATAACCGTGTCCCCGCCCAAAATGGTGGCCCCGGAATAGATGATCACGCCCTCTTCAATGGTGGGGTGCCGCTTTTTATCCCGCATCTCATCGCTCTTGTCCGTGGGCACGGATAAGGCCCCCAGAGTAACCCCCTGATAGATGCGGACATTGGGCCCGATTTCCGTGGTCTCGCCGATGACGATGCCCGTCCCGTGGTCAATGACAAACCGCTCACCGATAGCCGCACCCGGATGAATATCAATGCCGGTCTCGCAATGGACGTATTCGGTCATCATCCGGGGCAAAAGCGGAATCCCCATCTCGTGAAGCCGCCTGGCAATCCGGTGCACGGTAATGGCCAGTATCCCCGGATAGCTGAAAATAATCTCATCATAGCTTTTTGCCGCCGGATCGCCCTCAAAGCAGGCGATCACATCCTGGGCGAGAATATCCTGGATCTCCGGAATGGCTTCAATCAGGCCAAGCGCATGCTGATAGCCCTGTTCCGTGCAGTCCGAGCACTCAAGATCATATTTATAACACTCGTGGCGGATGCTTCGCGAAATCTGCTCGGCCAGGATATCAAAAAGTTCGGACACGGTCTGGCCGATATGATAGCTTAAATTGGCCGGATCGAGCTTCGCCCGGCTGAAGTAGCCGGGAAACAGAATTTCCCGGAATTTATGGATCATCTCTATTACCGCGGTCCGCGAGGGCAGCTGCTCATAGTCGACATGGGAATAGCAGCGCGTGTCATCGCAGCCGCTGGCTATTCGATCCACCAGCTCATTGAGCCGGCTGCGGTATCTGGAATAACTATAAATTTCATCGCGGCAGGCGGACGCCCTGCGGGCTTCATCATCTGGTTTCATAGTTAATAGCCTGTTTCAGCCTTCTTTTAAGCATGTAAGGTCGGCACGGTGGCCGACCCTACAAAATGTCGGCATTATCGCGTAGGGCGGGACCACCGTGCCCGCCTGAAAAATAGATAGAACAAATTTACCGTGCCTCATTGCCTCATTACCTCATTGCCTCAGTACGAATCAGCAGGGTGGATAAGCGATAGCGCATCCGCCAAATGTTTCGAGTTCACAGTTCAGGGTTTAAGAGACTCAGTGCCTCAGTGCCTTAGTGCCTCAGCGCCTTATCTACTGCGTCTGGCAGGCGGCCCGCTTCCAGAAAGGCGACATATGCCGGAGACGGTCAATGACCGCCGGGAGGTTATCAATCACAAAATCAACCTCCTCATCCGTATTGTAGACGCTCAGGCTGAGCCGGATAGAACCGTGCGCGGCGGTAAAAGGCACCCCCATGGCGCGGAGAACATGCGAGGGCTCAAGCGAGCCGGATGTACAGGCGGAGCCGGACGATGCACAGATACCCAGCTGATCCAGCATCAACAGGATGGCTTCACCCTCCACATATTCAAAACTGACGCTCAGCGTATTCGGCAGCCGGCGATCTTTATCGCCGTTTAGCAAAACATTCGGAATATTCTCCAGTATAGCGGATTCCAGTTTGTCCCGCAACGACTTAACCCGGGCCATATCATCTTGCAAATGCTCTCCGGCAAGCTCCGCCGCCTTTCCCAGTCCGATAATCCCCGGGGTGTTTTCCGTTCCGCCCCGCCTGCCGCGCTCCTGGTGGCCGCCGATTAGAAACGGCGCAAACCGAGTTCCCTTTTTCACATAAAGCGTTGCGACCCCCTTTGGCGCATAAAGTTTGTGCCCGGACAGCGAGAGCATGTCCACCCCGGTGCGGCCCACATCCACCGGTATTTTCCCCACGGCCTGGACCGCATCTGTATGAAAGACGATGCCCCGCGATCTTAACCGGTCCGCAATCTCTTCGATCGGAAAAATAACGCCGGTTTCGTTGTTCGCCCACATCAGGCTGACAACCGCGGTATCATCGCTTAAATGCGCATACAGATAATCCAGATCCAGCATGCCGTGGCGATCCACCGGTACCCAGGTCACCCGGTAGCCGGTTTTGGCCAAATGTTCGAACAGATTTTTAATCGCCGGATGCTCAACCCGGGAGGTGATAATATGTTTCTTGTTCGGATGGGCTTTAAGCGCCGCCATTATGGCGGTGTTGTCGCTTTCCGTGCCGCTTCCGGTAAAGATAATCTCCTCCGGCGATGCCCCGATCAGCTCAGCTATTTTTCCCCTTGCCGCACTGATTTTCTGGCCCACCTGCCCGCCGAACGAATGCATACTCGACGGATTGCCGTAGAACTCGGTAAAATAAGGCATCATCTCGTCCAGGACCGCGTCTGCCACCCGGGTGGTGGCATTATTATCCATATAGATCACAGTCATTGTTTGACCTCCTTAACCACCAGCTCCGGTGTGACGAATTCCTGCAGCTTGGCCTCCACAAAATGCTTGAGCGTAACATCGGAAGTAGCGCAATTCATGCAGGTGCCGATGAGCTTCACGTAAACGGTGTCGCCCTCCACATCGATCAGCTCAATACTGCCGCCGTCTTTTTTAAGTGCCGGCTTGACCTCCCGCTCTAATGTCTCCTCAATCCTCTTGATTTTCTCAACATTGGTAAGCTTTTTTCCGGCAGCCGCCGGCTGCGCTTCTCTTTTGTGCACCGTGTCAATTATGGCCTGAATATTTTCATGGCAATTGCCACACCCCCCGCCGGCTTTTATATAATCCGTGACATCCTCAATGGTTTTCAGATCATGGGCCTTTACCACGTCTTCAATCTGCTTGTCCGTGACCCCGAAGCATTCACACACCACATTGCCTTCGGCCGCCGGGGCCTCACGAACCCCGCGATAGTTTAAAATCGCCTGTTTAAGGGCATCCTGGCCCATCACGGAACAATGTATTTTTTCTTTGGGAAGCCCGCCCAGATATTCGGCGATATTGTCGTTGGTGATTTTTTCCGCTTCTTCAAGGGTCATCCCCTTGACCAGTTCGGTAAGGGCCGAGGATGAAGCAATGGCACTGGCGCACCCGAATGTCTGAAACTTCACATCCGCAATCCGCTGGTTTTCATCGACCTTGAGCATCAGGCGCAGCGCATCGCCGCATGCCATTGATCCGACTTCCCCCACGCCGTCGGCATCTTCAATTTCCCCGACATTGCGGGGGTTCAAAAAATGATCTTTGACTTCGTCCGTATATTCCCACATGGCTAACACCCCCTTTTCAAACACCCTTTATCCTAAACTGTTTTTCAAGTTGAGTAAAATCCGCCCACACACTGCTACCTAAATTTAGATACCACATTGTGGCTTAACTAAAGATAATTCGTAATCTTTAAAGTTCAATCCCGAGCGGATAATCAGGCGATCAGTCGGCGGGACTTGAGCAGCGGGCGCGGATCGATCAGGTGCCGGCGGAACCAGCCCATACCGCCGCCAATGCCCATGGCAAGGGAGAGCAGTTCCGAAAAATGCAGCACCGGTATCTTTCCCGGCAGCGCACTCCGGATTTCAAGATTTAAATGGCACATGGCGCAGGCGGTGACCACACATTCAGCCCCTGCCTGGGCGGCGCCGTCCATAATTTTGCGTACACTCCGGGCGGCAATATCCGGTCGGGAAACCGATAAAAACGTGCCGCAGCATCGGGACTTATGGGACCAGGGCAGCGGTTCCGCCCCCAGGGATGAAAGAAAGTTTTCCATGGTGCCATGGAAGTTTCTTTCGTTTCGCAATTGCGGCGGCCTTGCCAGCATACAGCCATAATACGGCACAAACCGCAATCCCTTAAGCCGGTTTAAGCGATCCCCAAAGTTGCCGGCATCGGCCATGCCGGCCAGCAAATCAAAAAAATGGATGATTTCAAGTTCCGGATTAAAGGGCCGGCCCCAGCGCGAATGATACGCTCTCCGGGCG
Organism: Desulfobacterales bacterium; assembly: GCA_034520365.1. Lineage (NCBI taxonomy): Bacteria > Pseudomonadati > Thermodesulfobacteriota > Desulfobacteria > Desulfobacterales > Desulfobacterales bacterium. The sequence continues at coordinate 272,872 of JAXHNP010000006.1, read as the reverse complement.
TCTTTGTCCTTTAAAAGCTTTTGATGGGTTATTTTCAGACGGAGATAACAGCTGGGGCATGCGGCAAGCAGGGGGCGGCCGGCCGGGGCCAGTGAAAGGTTCCGGGCGGGCAGCTGAGATCCGACTTCCGGGTCGACACTATGGGCGGATGATGACCCGCAGCAGTTCCAGTCATCCAGCTCAACCAGATCGATGCCGGATTGCCGGCAAAACGTTAACATTGACTGATTATTTTCCCGTGCCGAGGTGGCAAGAGAACACCCGGGAAAATATGAAATCTCCTTTAACCGGCCCGGATTCATTTCTTTTTCTCCTCCCGCTCCGCAACAAACAACTGCCGGATTTTTCCAAGATTTCTGACTTTTGACGGCATCAGGTCAAGCTTGCGCTTTGAAAGCATCTTCAGCCCTACATCCAGATCCTTGAACCAATCCTGCTTCCACAGCTTGTAGCGCATCATGATTTCCAGTTTATGGGTCCGGCCGTATCGGTGGATGGATTTCAGCACCTCGTTGTGGAACTTTAAAATATCCGGCTCCCCCACCTGAATTCCGGACTCCATCGCCATCTCCCGAAGCGTGTCCATGACCGCCGCCATATCGATCGCCTGGGGGCATTCCATGGAACAGGTATGACATCCGACGCATATCCAAATGGCCGAACTTTCAAGGGCTTCCCTTTTCAAGCCGAACTGGACCAGCCGAAGGATGGTATTGGGCAGATAATCCATATCCGCGGCAAAGGGGCAGCCGCTTCCGCAGCACCGGCAGTGCCAGCAGAGGCTGACATTGACCCCGGAGCGCCGAACCACCTCGCTTAAAAAGGTTGAATCCCTATCATGGGTTCGGTTGTTCGGCGGAGGGATATATTTTTCAACGCGTTCCATAAAAGTCACACCCTATATCGGCGGGGCAATGGTGACCAGCACCCGCATGTCGGTTTCTGCTTCGACGCCGTGGGGCTCGGCGATATCAGAGACCAGGACATCCCCGGTCTCTGCGGGTATCTCCGCCCCGTCTTTTCCCAGAAACTTGCCCCGGCCCTCCAGAACCGCAATGGTCAGCTGACCTTCAATATCATGGGAGTGGACCGGCAGCGTTTGCCCGGCCTTAAAGTTAAAATTGATTACCTTGAAATACGGGGAGTCATGGACCAGGTAATTGTACGGCGCATTCTCCTTGAATCCCACATCTTTGAACAGCTCATGTCGCTCCATCATATTAGGATTTCCTTATATTAAATCGGATTGTAACAATTATTTTCTGCAAATCTGGTTTTAAATTGTTCAATTTTACTTAAATTGTCATCTCGAGCGACAGCGAGAGATCTTTCAGTTGCTTATATCGCACAAAGATTTCTCGTCGCTGCCGCTCCTCGATAATGACAAGTCGGTAAATTCCCGTCTAGCCCAAAATGGCCTGCAAATCCTCATCCGGCGTATTGATGGGCATGATATTGAATTTGTCCACCAGCACGTTAAGCACGTTTTCCGACACAAACGCCGGCAGACTCGGCCCCAGCCGGATGTCGCGAATCCCCAGGTAAAGCAGGGTCAACAGGATGGCCACCGCTTTCTGTTCATACCAGGAAAGTACCATGGAAAGCGGCAGATCATTGACCTCCACGCCGAATGCGTCCGCCAGGGCGGAGGCGATCTGAATGGCGGAATAGGCGTCATTGCACTGGCCCACATCCAGGAGCCTCGGAATCCCGCCGATATCGCCCAGATCCTTGTCAAAAAACCGGAATTTGCCGCATGCCAGGGTCAGCACCACACAGTCCTCGGGCACTTTTTCAACAAATTCCGTGTAATAGTTCCGGCCCGGCTTGGCCCCGTCGCAGCCGGCAACGAGGAAAAAGTGCCTGAGATCCTTATTCTTGACGGCTTCAACGACCTTGTCGGCCACACCAAGGACCGCGTTTCTGGCGAAACCGACGGTCACCTTCCCCTTGTCCGTGTCTGCCGGAAAGCCGGGCAGTTCCAGGGCTTTTTCAATGGCCGGGGTAAAGTCCTTGTTGGCAATATGGGTCACCCCGGGCCAGCCCACCAGACCGGTGGTAAAAATATTGTCCTGATAGACTTCCTGCGGTTTCTGGATGCAGTTGGTGGTCATGACGATAGCCCCCGGAAATTCTGAAAACTCTTTTTTCTGGTTCTGCCAGGCCGTGCCGTAATGCCCGTAAAAATGGGGATATTTCTTTAGTTCCGGGTAGCCGTGGCAGGGCAGCATCTCCCCGTGGGTATAGACATTGATGCCTTTGCCCTCGGTCTGCTTAAGGATCTCTTCGAGGTCCTTTAGATCATGGCCGGAAACCAGAATCGCCTTGCCCTGTTTGGCGCCCAGGGGCACGGGTGTTGGCTCAGGATGGCCGTATGCACCGGTATTGCCGGCATCAAGAAGTTCCATGGCCCGCAGGTTGATTTCCCCGCACTTTAAAACCAGCCCCAGCATGTCATCAACGCTCTTGCTGGTATCCAGGGTGGCGGCCATGCCTTCATGGATAAAGTCAAACACCTTTTCATCCGTCTGGCCGAGAATCGCCGCATGATCCGCATACGCGGCAACTCCCTTGAGGCCGTAGGTCAGGGTCTCCTTTAAGGAAAGAATGTCCGGATCAAGGTCGGTCTCCGCCTCCACACCGACTTTCTCACCCTGGGCCACCATTTCATCCTTGGTCTTGGGCGGCACGAATGTGGCCGGGCCTTCGGTGAAATCGGTCCACCCGCCGGCGGCATCCACTTTCTGCTTTAACGCCTCCCGGTGTTTGACGCACTGATTGATAAGGTCCACAAACCGGTCCGAATCAAAATCCACATTGGTCAGCGTGGAAAAAATGGCCTCGCAGGTGAAATGATCGATGGCCTGATCCCGCACGCCGACCTTTCTGCCCTCAGCCGCGATCTGGGAAAGCCCCTTGACCGCATACATCAAAAGATCCTGCAATTCCGCCACATCCGGCTGTTTTCCGCATACGCCGATTTTGTCGCAGCCTTCGCCTTTTGAAGTCTGTTCACATTGATAACAAAACATCGTTTGCCTCCTTTTTGTATCATTGGTTTCCATCAATTTCAGATTCATAGCTTTTCGGGAATCGCCCCGATTTGACTTCATTTATACAGGCGTGTGGCAGGGGTTTGTTTGACTTAGGTCAAGAACCGAATTTTTTTTGCTAAAATGGTGGCGCCCAAAAATGCCATTAACTTAAGAATGAAAATTAACTCGGTTGTCATTTCGCCTATGACCGGCCGAATTTTATCCCGCTCGGCCCCAAGGACCACAACAATGGTCTCGACCCCGGCATCCAGCATCTGCCAAAATCGCACCGCCGGTTCACCCTGCACAGGGAGAAGCTGCTTGGTTTGCCCCATCCGCTGCGATGCGTCTGCGGCCAGCAATATGGCCCCCAATTCTGCGGCCATGAACCCTCCTTTGCGCGATCAGTTCGCCCACAATGCTAACGGCAATCTCGCGGGGCGTCACCGCCCCGATATCCAGTCCCACCGGGGTATACACCCGCTCAAAGTCCTTATCCGAAAATCCCGTAGCGCGAAGTTTTTCAAAAAACGAGGCCCGCTTGCTCTTGCTGCCCAGAAGGCCGATGTAGGCGGCATCGGTTTCAAGCGCGGCTTTAACAACCGTTAAATCATGGGCATGCCCCCGGGTGCAGACCACGATCAATGTATCCGCATCCACGGAAATATCCGAAAACGCCTGATCAAAAGCGCAGGCCCGCATCTGATCCGCATCCGGCAGCATCTCCGGGCTTAAGAAATCCTCCCGGTCGTCAATGGCGGTTACGGAAAACCCGGTATAAGCAGCCAGATGGCACACCGCCTGCCCCACATGCCCCGCACCGCAGACAATCACCCGCGGGGCCGGCAGAATGGGCTCGATATAGAGGCTCACCCGGCCGCCGCAGGCATACCCGGCCGCCTCGGTCAACTCCAGATGCAGAAGCCGGGGCTCGCCTTCGGCCATCATCCGGCGGCCCATTTCAGCGGCCTCATTTTCCATGGCTCCGCCGCCAACCGTCCCTATGGTTTGGCCGTCTTCTGCCACCAGCATTTTGGCGCCCTTTTTAGCGGGCACCGACCCCTGGCTGTCCACCAGGATAATCAGCGCGCAGGGGATGCCCTGCTGCCTCCGCGCTTCCAGTGCTTCAAATACGGTTGTCTCGTTCAATAGGTTACCTCTTGAATAGCGTTGAGCTCTTCCTCAATCACGCCTTTAAAAAGATCCAGCTTATATGCGGTGCCGGGCAGCGGGTCAGCGCCTTCAACCACCGCTTTTGCGGCTTTTTCAATGGTTTGCGCATCCAGGCGCCGGCCGCGGATGGCTTCCTCCACGGGCTTACTCCGCCAGGGCACCGGCAGTCCGTCTGTATAATAAAGGAACCCCGCGCCGGCGTGAATACATTAAAACCCGTATTTATCCATCAATTATCCCCTATTTCATTATCAACAGGCTGACGGCCATGACCAGCATCCCCCCTATCAGCCCAAAAATACTGTCATGGCCCTTTCCATAAGCCTGACTGGTGGGCAGAAGCTCATCAAGGCTGATATAGACCATAACTCCGGCAACACCGCCGAAAAGAATACCCATTAACTGGGGCGGGATCACGCCTTGGGGGCCGCCTACCAAAACGCGAAGCACCACATAGGCGACGCCGGCGCCGACGGGCTCGGCCAGGCCGCTGAGAAGGGAATATACGAATGCTTTTTTCCGGTCGCCGGTGGCATAGAATATGGGCACGGAGACGCTGATCCCCTCGGGGATATTATGGAGGGCAATGGCAATGGCAATGGCCAGGCCGACCTTCGGGTCCTGGAGTGCGGCCAGAAATGTGGCCAGCCCTTCGGGAAAATTGTGGATGCCGATCGCCAGGGCCGTAAACAGGCCCATGCGCATGAGCTTTCTGTTTGAGCCCTCATCAGCCGATGCGGACAAGCTTTGACTGCCGCCCTGACAAACTGCATGGTAGTCCGGAATTGGCGCCGATGGATCGCGAAGCGGGGCGGTCAGCTCTTCGGAATGCGGTTCATGTGGATTCTCAGCCGATGGAATCAGATTGTCGATTACGCCGATCAGCAATATGCCGCCAAAAAACGAGGCGGCATTGACCCAGTGCCCCCAGTAATCCCCGTACTGAAGGGTCAGCGACTCAATGCCTTTTAAAAAAATCTCCACAAATGAAACATAGAGCATGACCCCGGCGGAAAACCCGGTTGCCACGGATAGAAAACGATAGTTCGTCCGCTTGGCGGTAAACGCGATAATGCTGCCGATGCCGGTGGCCATTCCGGCAAACAGGGTAAGGCCGAAGGCAATCCAGACTTGTGTCATATCATGTTTCCCATGTCTTCCAGGTTCACAGCCCGATCTTAAAAAAAAACAAGGCGGGTTGCAAAACCCGCCCTGATCAATCAACGGAATCAAATTAACGGAATCAAATCAACTGAGCCAATCACAATGGCCTAAGCTATTTATTGATGGACTCGTAAAATGTCGATTCTGGGACGGCAAAGAAAAAAGTTCAAGATCGCGGCGCGCAAATCCCGAGGAATGCAGCGTACTTACTCGTACGTGAAATTCCGAGGGATGCAGCGCAACAAAGATATTGGACTTTTTGCGAAGCCGTCATTTATTTTCCCCAAAAATTTCCGGGGGCCGCGTGGTGATGCCCGTGGCGTTGGGATAGTCCTCATATTGATGGGCCTTGCGGTCTTCTTTTATCAGTTCCCTGGCCTCCTTCATGAATTCGTTATACCGATGCTTGCACTCATAGAACCCATGCCACCAGCTATAATCCGGCGCCATCATGGCCGCGCCCATGCGCGCACGGCGGCCCTCATGGTGCCAGAGCTCATAGAATTCGTTTTCCAACGCCTCGTCAAAAAACCGGTCCTGATCCAGGAGCCCTTTTTCATAAAGCTTGTCCAGCATCTCTTTGGCCGGCTTAAAATACACATTATTATATTCTTCAACCACCTGGTCCAGGGTCTCGTAGTGGGCCTTGACCCAGTTTTCCCCGTGGCACTGCATGCAGATTTCCTGCATTTTTTCCCGTTCCACCTCCCAGTTGGTCTCAGCAGGGAAGGCTTTAAATTCAGAGGGCCGAACGGTCAGCGGCGCCTGAATCTCCCAGGAGAGGCGCTCGGTCACATCGTGGGTGGTCCGGACCGAGCCGGCACCGGACATGTGGCAGGAGGCGCAGGTCGGGGCGCGGTAATCCACGCCCGGCGACCAGGTCCCCGGCGCCGCACCCCAGTTGTACTCATCGCCGAATGCATCATAAATGGCGCCGTGCTTGGATTCGGTATAAATTTCGATCTGGGGGTGATCCGGCCCCAGGTGGCACTGCCCGCAGGCCTGCGGCTTTCTGGCCTCCATGACGGAAAAACGGTGCCGGGTATGGCAACTGCTGCAACTACCCTTGCTGCCGTCGAGATTCATGCGGCCGACGCCGACATTGGGCCAGGTCTCGGGGGTCAGCTTACCTTCCTCGTCGGTTTCGAGCACCGTGCCGTGGCAGTAGTAACAGCCGGACGCCCGCTCGAAATCGCTGTTCATGCCGTCGTTTAACCAGGGGTCGATCTTCCAGATGATCTCCAGCGTATTGGCATGCTTGCTTTTGCTGTACTGCTTGGCCTCATCCGGGTGGCACCGGGAGCAGTCCTTGGGGGTCACCACGCCGGCCACCGGCACCTTGTATTGCGACCGGCCCCACTTGGAATCCGATTTTTCGTACTGCTTGTAGTGTTGCTTGCTGACGTCGTCGTCATGCTCCTCCGCCCGGTGGCAGTCGATGCAGGTAATATTCGACTCGGCATGCCCGCTGGCCGCCCAATCGCCGAAAATCCCCGGATGCTCCCGCTTGTGGCACTGGATGCAGGCGATGCCGGCATCCGAGATGGCCCTTTCGATCCGGAACTCCTTCACTTTGGCCATGTCCGGTTTTGCTTTCTGGTCATTTTGCTGGGACATAACGGGGGCGGCCAATAACAAAAAGCAAACCGCCATAGCGGCCGCGACACCTGAAAAAAGTTTCATACCCTCCTCCCATTGGTTAATGTAAGCCGGATTAACGCAAACCGGGTTGATATTGTTTATATTGATACGTTGTCGTGGGGTTGTGCACCAGGTCTCGGTGGCAGTCTACGCATCGTTTTTCGTTGCCGGGCCGGGCATATACCAACGACCGGTGCGCCAGCATGGCACCCCGCTTTTCCGGGATATACAAAATGTTTCGGTGGCATTTCCGGCACTGGGCGTTGTCAAAGGACTTGTAGGCCTTCATCCGGTTTTCGTGGTGATCGTATTCGTCCATGGTGAAATGGGCGATCACGTCCTTTAAACCGTGCAACGTCTTGGTGTAGAAAAAATCCACGGTGTCGTGGGGCGCCGGCAGGTGGCAGTCCATGCAGTCTGCCACAAAGCCCTGGGCGTTGTTGTGGTGGGTCGATGTCTTCCAGGTGTTATAGGCGTATTCGATTTCATGACAGGAGGCGCAGAACTGGGGGGTGGATGTCCGGACCATGGTGTAGTAGGTCATGCTGAAAACCGGAAAGCCGATGATAATGCCAAGTGCCACCAAAACCAACGCTTTAACCCATTTCTTTGAAAACATAGCGTCCCTTGCCCACAAGAAAGGTTGACAGAATAGCCCTCAGCGTCTCTACATGTTTCTATATCCGGCTGATTACTTAAATATCAAGACAGCTTACGATTTTTCAATAACTATTTTTGCCCCGCAGATCATAAATGTTTCGCCCGTCGGCAGCAGTGATGCGAAATAAATATGGCCGAAAACGGTGAACAAAAAATTGACCGGGATCAATTGCGCCAATAAAATTTTATATTATCCGGATTCAGGGTTGATTTATCCTTTAAGCCCTGTTTTTAACCTCCGTCTGGGGGAGAGTCCCCCGCGGAAATACAACTTATTTAAGCCAAAGGATAAAAACGGATGCCGCAGACAATTTATCTCGATTACAACGCCACCACGCCCCTTGCCCCTGAAGTCCTTGGGGCAATGCGGCCGTTTCTTGAAACAGAGTTCGGCAACCCGTCCAGCTCACACGCATTCGGGGATGTCCCGCGGCGGGCGGTTGATTCGGCCCGCCGCCGGGTTGCGGAACTTCTGGGCTGCAAGCCGGAAGAAATTATCTTTACCTCAGGCGGCACAGAGGCAAACAACCACGCCATAAAAAGCGCGGCCATGCTGCGCGCAGACCGGGGCAAACATATAATTACCTCGCAGATTGAACATCCCGCTGTGCTCGAGGTTTTCCGCTTTCTTGAAAGGCAGGGATTTGAGGCCACTTACCTGCCGGTGGACGAAACCGGCCGGGTCTCTGCCGGCATGCTTGAATCCGAAATCCGGCCGGACACGATCCTTATCTCCATCATGCACTCAAACAACGAAGTCGGCACCGTCCAGCCCATAACGGAAATCGCCGGCATTGCGGAAACACACGGCATTCTCATGCACACAGACGCCGCCCAGTCCGCTGGAAAGATCCGGACGACAACCGATATTTCCGGCCTGTCGCTTTTAAGCATTGCCGGCCACAAGCTCTATGCCCCCAAAGGCATCGGCGCCCTCTACATTAAAAGCGGCCTGCATCTTGAGCCTTTCTGTCACGGCGCGGGTCAGGAAGGCGGCCGCCGGGCGGGCACGGAAAATGTTTCAATGATCGCCGGCCTGGGCAAGGCCTGCGAGATCGCAGAAAGAGATTTTGACAAGAACTTCACCCATATGCAGAACCTGCGCGACCGGCTGGAAGCAGAAATTTCCACCGAAATCTCTGATGCAAAAATAAACGGCCACCCTGAGCACAGACTGCCCAACACGCTAAGCATCTCATTTTACGAGCTGGCGGCCAACAGGATACTCGATGAAATAAAGGATCAAGTAGCGGCCTCCGCGGGCGCGGCCTGCCATGCGGACACGGTTTCTGTCTCCCATGTGCTTTCGGCAATGGGTCTGGATGCAAAATGGGCCAAGGGCACGCTTCGCCTGAGCACCGGCCGCATGAGCACCGAAGCCGAAGTCGCCCGGGCAGCCGAAATAATCACGGCGGCCGGGTCTTAGGGGTCAAATCTTTAATCTTGACAATTTGTCGGCCATATCCTCAAATTGTCAAGATTAAAGATTTGACCCCTATTTCTTATTTCCGGCTGGCGATATAGATGCTCAGCAGCACTATGCCGGCGCCTAAACATCCCGTCGGGCTCAGGCGCTCGCCAAAAAGCAGGAGGCCGATTAAAATGCCGCAGACCGGTTCAAACAGCGCCACGATAGAGCCGGCCTGGGCGGTGATGTAATTGGCGCCCTTAAAAAAAAGGGTGTAGGGGATTGCCAGGGAAACCGTGCCGAGCAGAAACAGAAACGGCAGGTTTTGCCAGAAATATCCGGGAGGAATCAAAATCCCGAACGGCAGCAGAAGAATCGTCACGATGACGCATCCCCAGAGAGCCCGGGTCTGGGCGGGAAGATGGCCGGCCAGAAACCTTCCGAACATAAACACCCCGGCAAGGCCGATGCCCGATACCAGCGCACTTGCAATGCCCAACAGCTCACCCGGATCTCCTTGCAGCAAACCCGCCGGTTCCGTGATAAGCGCCGTGCCCAATAACCCCGCAGCTACTGCAAACCAGGTCAGGGGCGTATTTTTTTCCTTGAGGATAAAGGGGCTTAAAATCGCCACATGGATCGGCGCCGTGTAATGAAGCAGCACCGCTTTGGCAACGGAGATCTTCATAATGGCCAGATAGTAGGTGACCGGGGTGATGCACATGGAAACTCCCACACAAAACAGCACGAACAGATGCCTGCGCTCCAGCTTTCGCAAATCAAGGGATTCTACCCCGCCGTGCCGGCGAAGGATCCAGAAAAACAAAAACAGTATGCCGAACAAGGCGCGGTAGAAGGCGATGCTCATGGAGGAGTAGGCATCAATGGAGCGGACCCATATCGGTATCAGCGAAAAGCAGAATGCCCCGCCAAGCGTCATCATAAGCCCTTTCAGACGCGGCGGAAGCCGGGTGGCCTTTTTGTTGGGGCTGTCGGTATGTGGCATATGCATCCAGAAAAACTTGGAAATAAAAAATCTCTTTAAACCCGCCCTAAAATCCGGTAAGGGCTTATGAAACATAAATCCTATATTATTAACATTTTTAATTAAAAGGAAACACACAAATATGACGTCCCCTGATCGATCCATGTGCGGGCGCATGGGTACCGCCCATATCGGCCGGCAGGTGATGCTCGCCGGCTGGGTGGACGCCCTGCGGGATCATGGCGAGGTGCTTTTCATCCACCTGCGCGACCAGAGCGGCATCGTACAGGTGGTGTTCAGCCCTGAATCCACGGACAAAGCCGTCTGCCAGCAGGCCGAGCACCTGAGAAACGAGTTCTGCGTTCGCATTACCGGGCAGGTGGTGCGCCGGGCCGTGGGCACGGAAAACCCCCATATTGCGACGGGCGATGTGGAGGTGAGCGCATCGGACTTGAAGATTTTGAGCCGGTCAAAAACCCCGCCCTTTCCCATATCGGAAAAATCCATGCTGGCCGGGGTGCCGGTTCGCCAGGATCAATCGGTTACCGAGGATTTAAGACTCCAATACCGCTACCTGGACCTGAGGCGGCCGTCCATGCAGGATCATCTCATCAAGCGGCATGCCATTTCCCGGACCATCCGCAATTTTCTGGATGAAGAGGGGTTTATCGAGGTGGAAACCCCCATGCTGACCCGCAGCACGCCTGAAGGGGCCCGGGACTATATCGTGCCCAGCCGCCATCACCCCCGCAGCTTTTATGCCCTGCCCCAGTCGCCCCAGCTGTTCAAGCAGCTGCTCATGGTGGGCGGAGTGGAGCGCTATTACCAGATCGTCCGGTGTTTCCGGGACGAGGACCTGCGCCCGAATCGCCAGCCCGAATTCACCCAGCTCGACCTGGAAGCCGCATTTATTGACGAAGAATTTATTTACCGGGTTTTCGAAGAGCTGGTGTCGCGGATGTTTTCCGTGGGCGGCATTGACCTGCCCCGGCCGTTTCCCCGCATGACCTGGACCGACGCCATGAACACCGCGGGTTCAGACCGGCCCGACCTTCGCTTCGGCATGACCTTTGTAGATGCCACGGATATCTTTACGGATACGAACTATGCCATTTTCAGGCAGATTCTGGACCGGGGCGGCTGCATCAAGGGGATCAATGTCAAGGGCCAGTCCGGGGCCTTGAGCAAAAACATTCTGCAGAACGAATATGCCAAGGACATCGTGCCCGGTTTCGGCGCCCGGGGCATGACCTGGATGCGCGTGACGGAGGCCGGTCTGGACAGCAACATTGTCCAGTTTTTCAGCAAAAAGGAACAGGAGGCGGTTTTAAAGCGGTTCGGGGCTGAAACCGGCGATGTGATCCTGATGATCGCGGATCCGTCCTGGCACCTGGTCTGTAGCGCCCTGGGCCAGCTTCGCCTTCACCTGGCCAACCGGCTGGACCTGATTCCAGCAGAGGCGTACAAGCCTTTGTGGGTGACGGATTTTCCTTTGTTTGAACCCGCGGATACAGGTGTTACATCCAGCCACCACCCCTTTACCATGCCGGATCGCACCGACTTTGATCCTGAGGATGAAGATGCGCTCCTGGATCTTAAATCCCGGGCCTATGACCTGGTGGTAAACGGAGAGGAACTCGGCGGCGGCAGCATTCGTATCAATGACCGGGGCCTGCAGGATAAAATTTTTCAGGCCCTGGGCCTGGGGGAAGCGGACGTGGCGGAAAAATTCGGTTTTTTCCTTCAGGCCCTGGAATACGGGGCCCCGCCCCATGGCGGCATGGCGCTGGGCCTTGACCGGGTGGCGGCCATGATCCTCTCTGCCCCCTCCATCCGTGAGGTCATCGCCTTTCCCAAAAATCGCAGCGCTTACTGCCCCCTGACCCAGGCTCCGTCACAGGTTTCACAGGAGCAGCTGGCCGAGCTTGAACTGCTCGATATCAAGGGCGGCCCAACATTTTCGAGGGCCCGGGATCAAAAGGACCTTTTGGATTCCTTATCCTGGGTCTCGCGTATCGCCATTTCGGACGCGGAACGCGAACCCATGCGGGCAGTCCTTGAACAGGCCAAAGCCCTGGCCGAAAAAGTCAGCCGGGCAGCGGCGGCGGAAAATACCGAGAGCCCCGAGCCTCCTTTGTTTTCCGTGATACCGGCGGCCAACCGGTTTCGTGACGGCACCGCGGCCAGGGTCAGCGAGCTGTCGGAATCCGGGGATTTATCTAAAAATGCCGCCGCGGTGAAAGGCGGATATTTCAAAGTTGCATCGGTTTTGGAATAGCAGAAAAGGACAGTTATGAACGCTGAGATTTTTACCTATCAACCCGAATCCGAGCTGCAGGAATGCCGGGACGGAGCAATGGCCGGCAAAAAGGTGCTGATCCAGCCGGATCTATCCGTCCGGGACTGGCTGACAGATGCCGGCAGCCAGGCATTGACCGGTTTTCATGCAGTCATGGAGGCCACCACTGTGGCCCGGTTAAAATCCGCCGGCGCCTGCTTTTCAGGCAGCACCCGCATGGCGGAGCTGGGGTTCGGCATAAACGGCAGCACCATGCCAGCCGCCCTTGGCGCGGAACATGGCAGCCTGGGGCTGGTGACCGATTTTCTGGGCGAAGCCCGCATGACCGCCTGTCTTGCCGGCTGGTATGGATTCAAGCCGTCTTACGGCCTGCTTTCCCGATTCGGCCTGGTGGGACTGGTGCCATCCATGGAATGCACCGGCTTTCTGGCCCGAACGCCGGCCGACATCGCGGCGGCCCTGGCGGAAGCGGCCGGTCCGGATGAAAACGATTTTTCAATGGCCCCGGATCCGCCGCCGGACCTGACCCCCTCGGCGCTTTCTGCGCATGCGCCAAACCGGATCGGCGTTCCCGGGCAGATCGAACAGGATCTATCCCCCTCCGCCCGGGATGCGTTTTCCGCCGGACTTTCACAGGCAGAACAGGCCGGATTTGACATCACAGAGATAGACCTGCCGGGCTTTGACGAATTTGCCGCCGCCCACCAGGTGATTGCTTCGGTTGAAGCCTCGTCTTCCTGCGGCAAATATGACGGGGTGCGCTATGGATTTCAGGCGGCGGATGCCCAAAACTGGAATGAAATGTATCTTCAAACCCGGGGGGAGGCGTTCGGCGCCCGGCTCAAAGCCTTTCTGCTTCAGGGGGCCTATTTTCAGTTTGAAAATTATCCGGCATTTGAAAATGCCTGTGCCCTGCGGCAAAAACTGGTCAGCCGTCTGGATGCGGCATTCGAATCCGTCCATCTGCTGGCCCTGCCCGCGCGTCTGTCCAATGCCGACCCCTGCGGAGCCGAATCCATCGAAGAAACCTACGCGGCCTTCGGAATGACCCTGCCGGCCAGCCTGGCCGGACTGCCCGCGCTTTGCCTGCCGGGCCTTGTCCGTGACGGTGAAACCGATCTCGGCCTGCAGCTCGTGGGCCCGCGCATGACGGATGCCCAGGTACTGGCCGCCGGGCTTAAAATAAATGCGCGCATCAAAGGAGACGGCAGCAAATGACGCCTGATACGTCCAAATACGAAGCGGTCATCGGTCTTGAAATCCATGTGCAGTTAAATGCCGCCACAAAGCTCTTCTGCGACTGCCCCAACCAGCCCGGGGAAGCGCCCAACCGAAACACCTGCCCGGTCTGCCTCTGGCTACCCGGCGCCCAGCCACGGCTCAGCCGGCAGGCTGTTGAAAAGGCCGTGCTGGGATGTCTGGCCGCCAACTGCACCATTTCCGAGGAAAGCGCCTTTGACCAGAAAGTCTACTATTACCCGGATCTGCCCAAGGGGTTCCAGCTCTCCCAGCACCACAAACCCCTGGCGGTAAACGGCTGGATCGACATTATCGGGGAAAACGGCAATACGCGGCGGCTTGGCATCCATCACATCCATATGGAAGAGGATGTGGCCCGGCTGGTCCATGAAACCGAGGGGAGAACACCCGTCAGCCTGGTGGATTTCAACCGGGCCGGGGCGCCGCTTATCGAAATCGTCACTGAACCGGACATGCGAAACCCTTATGAGGCCATGGAGTTTTTAAAATCCCTTCGCACAAAGCTTCGCTACACGGGCGCCACGGAGTGCAGCATGGAACAGGGTACCATGCGGGCGGATGCCAATATTTCCCTGCGAGCGGCAGGCAGCGACAAATTTAACACCAAGGTGGAGGTCAAAAACATGAATTCCATCCACCACGTGGGCGATGCTATCAGCCATGAGATCCAACGCCAGGCCGAGGGCCTGGAACGGGGCGAACCCGTCACCCTGCACACCCGGCTGTGGGACCCGGACAAGCGGGCCACGACACCCATGCGGGAAAAATTTGCCGGCCCCTGCGTGCCGGACCCTTCCGTACCGGCCATCCGAATGGATCAGGCATGGCTGGAGACTATTCAAGAGAGGCTTCCGGAAATGCCGGCCCAAAAAGCCGACCGGTTCATGGCCGATTACGATCTGCCCGCTGCCGAGGCATTTGCCATGAGCCAGGAGCGGGAGATCGCCGAATTTTTTGAAGCCGCGGTGCAGCAGGAGAGAGCCCCGCGAAAAGCCGCCAACTGGATTGCCGGTCATTTGCTGCCTGCGCTTAAGGATCGCGGCCAGAGCCTTATAGACACCTGCCTGAACGCCGAACGGTTTGCCGGCCTGCTTGGGCTGCTTGATCAGGAAAAGATCAATACAGGCGCCGCCCGGGAAGTTTTGGCCCGGATGATAGACAAAGACGCCCCGCCCGAGCAGATCATCTCCGAGGGCGGGTTTGAACAGGTCTCGGATGCAGACAAACTGGAGGATATCGTTGATGCCATTCTGGCCGAACACCCCGATGACGTGGCGGATTACAAAAACGGCAACGCCAAGGTGCTCGGCTTTTTCATGGGCCTGGCCATGAAAGCCTCCCAGGGAAAAGCCAATCCCAAGCTTCTCAAAGAAATTCTGGCCAAACGCCTGGGCAGCCAATAACGCATCGACTATGATCTAAATTGAGCGATTTTCAACTTTGCCGCAGATACTTTTGGCATATTATAAAATCAGGGCTTAATTTATCGATTATTCAAAGTAAATAATCTCATTCTGCCAACGGAGCCCAAAATGAAAGAATTCACACGCGAAGAGCTGGCTGCCTTCAACGGGAAAGACAGCGAAAAAATCTATGTGGCGCACAAAGGCAAGGTCTATGATGTCAGCGGGAGCAAAATGTGGACGGGCGGCATTCATATGAAGCGCCATAGTGCCGGCAACGACCTGACCACGGATATCCAGGCGGCTCCCCATGAACCTGATGTCCTGGAGAGGTACCCCCAGGTCGGCACCTTGAAAAAAGAGACCGGCACCGATGAAATAAATGTACCGGAATTTTTATCGGCTCTGCTTGAGCGGATACCCATGCTCCGCCGGCACCCTCACCCCATGACCGTCCATTTCCCCATTGCCTTCATGCTTGCAACCACAGTGTTCACGGTTCTTTATCTGTTAACCGGAATTGCCGCCTTTGATACCACTGTATTTCATTGCTTAGGCGCCGGGGTTCTCTTCTCGCTCGTGGCCATTGGGACCGGGTGGTACACCTGGTGGCTCAACTACCTGGCAAAACCGCTGCGGCCGGTCAAGATCAAGAAGCGGATGTCAATCCTGATGTTTGTGGTTGCGGCCGCGGCTTTTGTCATGCGCGCCGCAGTTCCGGACATCCTGCTCAATTTTCGGGGAATCAGCGTCATTTACCTTATTCTGGTGATTTCCGTTTTCCCGCTGGTCACGGTTATCGGCTGGTATGGGGCGGCATTGACCTTTCCGGTGGAGAAGGAATAAAAAAAATATTGACCTGTGCGTTTTTCAAGTTTATGTTTTCTTCGTTTTTAATACTCATATTAATAATCCCCTATGATGAAGATGTATCGAATACAATTTAAAAGGGCAGTTGTAGTGTCTTTGTTTTTCTGCCTGGTAATCGCCACAGGCAGTTCGGATGCACTGGCCCTTTGTTTCAGCCAATCCCACCCCGGCGGTTCCGCAATCCACTATGCGATACATGGGGATTTGTCCGCCGGGCAACAGAATTTTGGCCGCACTTGCGATGCGGATCAATACAGCGGGAAAAAACGCTGTGTGGATATCTCTCTGGCAAAAGCCGCGCAAAACATTCCCACCCCCACGTCATTTCAATCCCTGGCCATCATCGCATCGGGCGTTTTGCTCGATTCAGATGACATGGCCATGTTCTTTAACCGCCACCCTTCTGTCGAATCATCTTTTCCCGCACCCGCTCCACCGATTTTCCTCCAGACCCAGACCTTTCTGAATTAAACCGCCGCCTCGAATTTCTTTTCCATCCGGAAAACCCAAAACGATCAAATCATCATTCAACGGACGAATGCGTTTAGCGGAAAAAGTTGCCGTTTGACCCGTGAAGTCGGTTTTTGAGCAAGCCACGGGCAGGCCGGCAGCCGTACGGATGTCTTGATGACGCCCGGTGCCGTTGTGCCGTTCATAAAAAAGAAAAAATGAAGAGGAATACCCCTATGCGTTACTGCCTGCTTGCCTGTCTGGTAGCCGTTATTATCGCCGGCATACCCGGCCGGATGGTGCTGGCCAATGCCGAAGCGCCACCTGATGCGCTATCGCTCCACCGGGCGATAAAAAAGGCCCTGGCCGCAAACCCGGAACTGGCCGCCTTCCAGGCTGAAATCGAAAAAGCAAAAGCCCGTCGGCGTCAAGCCGGCCTGTACCCGAATCCTGAACTGGCTTTCGAGTTGGAGGGATTCGGCGGCAGCGGCCCCTTTTCCGGCACGGAAAATGCCGAACGAAGCTTTTATTTGAAACAGGATATCCTGCTTGGCGGAAAAATTGGAAAACGCACCCGGGTGGCCGCCGAAGCAATTCAAAAAAACCGTTGGCAGATGAAAATCCTGGAACAAGATATCCGGAAAGGCGTGAAAAAAGCCTTTGTGGAAGTGGCCGGCGCCCAGAGCGCCGTCCGTCTGCAACGGGATCTGGTGAATCTGTCAACCCGGGTATATGACACGGTCCGACAAAAAGCGGATGCCGGCAAGGTATCGCCCATAGAGGCGGTAAAAGCCGAAATCGAGATGAAAAACAATCGCCAGTCGCTGCAAACCTTACATCGCCGGCTGCAAAGTGCCAGAAAAACCCTGGCGTCCTTCTGGAAGACCGCCGAACCGGGTTTCAAAACAGTTGCCAGCCGTCTTGACCAAATGCCCGAGCTGCCGCCGTTTGCCGCCCTTGAAGCCGGCCTTGACAAAAATCCGGATATTGAACGTTTCGACGCGGAAAAAACCTTTCAGAAAGCACAATACGATCTGGAACGGGCCCGGCGCATCCCCGACCTTTCATTGTCCGGCGGCTACCGCCAGATACCGGAGTCCGATGATACCGCCTTTATCGCTGAAATATCAATTCCTTTGAAAATCTTCGACCGAAACCAGGGCGAAATCGAAGCCGCACGCACGGCAGTGGACCAGGTTGCCGACCGTCGATACGAGGCCCTAAACCGCCGGCGGCAACAGCTCAACGCCGCATTCCAGGACGCACTGGCCGCGCGCGACGAGGTCCTGGCCTTAAAGCGCGACATCATTCCGGCCACCCGGGAGGTGTTTTCCGCCAAAAGACAGGGCTACGAAAGCGGCAAGTTTTCTTTTCTGGAATTGCTCGATGCCCAGCGGGTCCTGTTTGAAAGCCAGCAGCGCTACAATGACGCCCGGATTCGCTATCATCTGGCGATCGCTGAAATCGAGCGACTGACGGGGCAACCCCTTGCAGAAGCTTCTGCGAAAACACAAGGCGCAATCCATATCGAAAAGAAACAAGGAGATCGAGGATAATGAAAAACTGGAAACACGGTTTTACAACTGCATTGATTGTCAGGGCTGCGGCTTTTTTCATTGTATCGGCTGCGGCCATGCTCCTTTGCCTGCCGGCGGGCCCCGTCGCGGCACAGACACAGGCGCCTCATGAACATGCCCGGGGAGTTCATGCCGAAGATAACACTCCTGAATCGAAAGAACATGTTGCCCCTGGCAGCGGAGAGGCTTCCGAACAAGCCCTCAGCGGCAAAGAAGAAGATGCCGAAGCGGTTCACATGACCGCCGCGCAAATCAAAGAATTCGGTATTCAAACCGCAGATGCCGGACCGGGAGAGATCCATGCCCAGGCCGAGCTGCCCGGCGAAATCGTCGCCGACCCGGACCGGGTGGCCCATGTCGTGCCCCGGGTGTCGGGCTTTACCCGGGAAGTGCTGAAAAAAGCGGGCGATACGGTCTCCGCCGGAGAGGTGCTGGCCGTGATCGACAGCCGGGAGCTGGCGGATGTGAAATCCGAATACCTGACGGCGCGCAAACGGCTGGATTTGGCCCGGGCCGAATTTGAACGGGAAACACGGCTCTGGAACCAGAAAATCACCTCCGAGCAGGAATTTCTGGATGCAAAGACCGCCATGGCCGAAGCCGATATCCAACTCTACAGCGCAAAGCAGAAGCTTTTGGCCCTGGGATTTGACGCGCAATATGTGGCCGGTCTGTCGGATCAGCAGCAGGAAAGCCTGACCCGATACAAGATCACTGCGCCCACCGGCGGTATTGTCACGGACAGAAGCCTTGCCGTGGGCGAAGTCGTTGACCCGCAATCCGACATCTTCGTAGTGGCCGATCTGAACACGGTATGGGTGAACCTGACCGTTTACCAGAAGGATCTGGGCGTCGTTGCCGAAGGCCAGCCGGTCACTGTCTTTGCGGATAAGATCGATGCCCGGGTCAAAGGTGAAATCGATTATGTCAGCCCGGTGGTGGATGAGGCCACCCGCACGGCCACGGCCCGGGTGATACTGGACAATTCCGACGGCCGCTGGCGGCCCGGGCTTTTTGTCACCGGCAAAGTCGATACGGCATCGATTCCGGCCGATATCGTGGTGCCCAAGTCGGCCATCCAGACCATCGATGAAAAACCGGTGGTGTTCGTCAGAACAGATCATGGTTTTGCGCCCGCGCATGTCAAGATCGGAAAGCAAAATGCCACGCACGCAGAAATTGCTGCCGGGATCGCACCGAATACCGAAATTGCCGTGACCAACACGTTCATGCTCAAATCAGAGCTGAAGAAGGGATCCATTGGCGGACACAATCACTAAGAGGAAAAATTATGATCAGAAATATTATCCATACCGCACTGGCCAACAAGCTGCTGGTGGTCATCTCCATCGTGCTGGTTTTCGGCTTCGGCGTTTACGCCTACCGGAGCCTGCCGGTGGATGCCTTTCCGGATGTATCGCCTGCCCTCGTCCAGGTCTTTACGGTTACTGAAGGCCTGGCCCCCGAAGAGGTCGAAAAATACGTCACCTACCCCATCGAGGCCAAGATGACCGGTTTGCCCAAGGTGCGCGAAATCCGGTCCGTTTCGAATTTCGGCCTGTCGGTGGTCAATATCTATTTCGAGGACGGCACCGACATTTATTTCGCCCGGCAGGTGGTGGGCGAAAAGCTCGGCGAGGCCCGGGAACAAATCCCCGAAGGCTTTGGTGATCCCCAGATGGGGCCCATTGCCACCGGCCAGGGCCAGATTCTTTATTATTATCTCAAGGATACCACCGGACAGTACTCCCTGACCGAACTGAGAACCTTCCAGGACTGGATCGTGAAGTTCAACCTGCAGACCGTTCCCGGTGTGACCGAAGTCCTCGGCATCGGCGGGCACGAAAAGCAGTTTCAGGTGGTCGTGGACCCGGATGCCCTGCTGCGCTACGACCTGTCGTTGCAGGAAATCATTGAAAGAATCGAAAACAACAACCGAAATGTCGGGGCCCAGTTTCTGGAACAAAACGGTGAGCAGCTCATTGTCCGCTCCGAGGGCCTGGCCGAAGGCATCTCCGATCTGGAAAAAATCGTGGTCAAAAGCGCAGACGGCCGGCCGGTTTATCTTGCCGACGTGGCGGACATAAAGATCGGCGGGGCCATCCGCCGGGGGCTTCAGACCCGAAACGGCCAGGAGGAAGTGGTGGCGGGCATGGTCATCAAGCTTCTCGGCACCAATTCATCGACCGTTATTGCGCAGGTCCAGGAAAAACTGGCGGAAATCCAGAACAGTCTGCCGGAAGGCGTCGAAATCGTGCCGTTTTACGAGCAGAAAACCATTGTGGACGCTTCGGTCAACACGGTTACCAGCGCCCTGGTCCAGGGCATCGGGCTGGTGCTGGTGGTGGTGTTCGTGTTCATGGGCGGCATCCGGCCCAGCCTGATCGTGTCCCTGGCCATACCCTTTTCCGTATTGTTTACTTTCATCGTCATGCGCGTCACCGGCATGTCAGCCAACCTGATGACCCTGGGCGGGGTGGCCATTGCCATCGGGATGATGGTCGACGGCACCATCGTGATGGTGGAAAACGCCGATCGCATGCTGCGCCGCTCCGACCCGGACGAATCCGTATCCCATGTGGTCGCCCGGGCCTGCCGGGAAGTGGCGCGGCCGATCCTGTTTGCCATCAGCATTATCATCATCGTGTTTCTGCCGCTGTTTACCCTGGAAGGGGTGGAGGGCAAGACCTTCCGGCCGCTGGCCTACACGGTATCCATTGCCATGCTGGGGGCGATGATTTACAGCATTTTTCAGACCCCGGCACTCTGTGCGCTGCTGCTCAAGCGTCCCGGCGGCAAATCCTCGGGGCAAGCGTCGCCGACGCCGAAAGAACCCCTGGTGGTCCGGGTGCTGCTCAAACCCTATAAGCCGCTGGTCGGATTTTTCGTCCGGTTCCGGTGGCTCGCCGTCAGCCTTTCCGTGCTGCTGCTTGTCATCGGGGCGCTCGTCTATCCGCGTCTCGGCCAGGAATTTACCCCGCGGCTCCTGGAAGGCGATATCATGGTAAACCTCACGTTTGCGCCCTCGGCATCCATTTCGGAGACCAAGCGCAACGTGATGCTTCTGGAAAAGCGCTTTCTTACGATACCGGAAGTGTCCGAAGTGGTCAGCCGCATCGGGCGCGGCGAAGTCGGGGCGCATTCGGCGCCGGTCAATGTCAGCCACATGAATGTTTTGTTAAAACCCGAATCCGAATGGACGGATGCGAAAACCCAGCCGGATATCGAGGCCAAAATCCGTAGTAAATTAAAGGGTTTTCCCGGCGTTCAGACCAATATCACCCAGCCGATCCAATTAAGTGTCGATGAACTCATCGGCGGCGTGAAAGCGGAGCTGGCCGTGAAACTGTTTGGCAACCGCATCGACACCCTCAAGGAGAAAGGCGATGCCATCGGCGCCGTGCTGCGCGATGTTGCCGGCGCAGCAGACGTTCAGGTGCAGCAGATGACCGGTGCGCCGCAGCTCATCATCCGGCCGGACCGAAAGGCCGCAGCCCGGTACGGCATAAACATCGCCGATATCCAGGACGTGATCCGAGCCGCAGTGGGCGGAGTTGAAGCCGGACAAGTATTTGAAGGCATCCGCCGGTTTGACATCTACGTCCGATATGAAGCCTCCGCCCGAAGCACCCCCGAGGCCATAAAAAATATTATCGTACAGACCCCGGACGGGGTTCGCCTGCCGCTTTCCGAGCTGGCAACCGTGAAAACCGTGGTGGGCCCGCGCCAGATCCTGCGGGAAAACAACCAGCGCTATATTGCCGTTCAATGCAACGTGGTGGGCCGGGATATCGGCAGCTTCGTGGAAGAAGCGCAGAAACGGATTGCCGCCGATATCGAGCTGCCGGCCGGCTATTTTATCAACTGGGGCGGGCAGTTCGAACTGCAGCAGCAGGCCAACCAGCGCCTGGCCATCGTGATTCCGGTCACGCTGGCGCTCATTGCGATAATGCTCTACATGAGCTTTAAGACCTTTTCCAGCACCCTGCTCATCCTGCTCAACATCCCATTGGCCCTTGTGGGCGGGATTGTGGCCCTCTGGATCGGCGGCCAGAACCTCTCGGTGCCCGCATCTGTGGGATTTATCGCATTATTCGGCATTGCCCTGGAAAACGGGATGGTGCTGGTCACCTATATCAACCAGCTCGTCCGGGAAGGTGTGCCGGTCAGTGCCGCATCGATCCAGGGGGCCTGCATGCGGCTGCGGCCGGTGCTCATGACGGCCGCGACCACGGCCCTCGGCTTAATCCCGCTGCTGCTTTCGTCGGGCACGGGCAGCGAGGTGCAAAAACCCCTGGCCGTGGTGGTCATCGGCGGCCTGGTCTCTTCAACTTTTTTGACGCTGCTGGTGCTGCCGAGTCTTTATAAATGGTTTGCACCGCGCATTGAAACCGAAACCAACGGGAACTAAGGAGCAGAAATATGAAAATGATCATTGCCTACGTCAAACTCAACAAAATCGATGACGTGATGCTGGCGCTCCACAAAGTCGAGGGACTGACGGGCTGCAGCAATTCCGATGTGCGCGGGTTCGGCCGGGACCGAACGGCATCGGAGATATCGCTGGACTATAAGCCCCATATAAGGCTGGAACTGGCCTGCCGGGACGAACTGGCTGAAAAAGTGGTGGAAACCATTGAAAAGGCCGCCCATACCGGCCTTCGAGGTGATGGCAAAATCTATGTTTTGCCCGTCGAAACCGCGGTAAGAATCAGCAGCGGCCGGCGTGGCGAACCGGCGGCTTGATACTTATTTTAAAAGTGAAGAGGAAAACGGCAATTAGCCTGAGATTGTCATAATGGGTTTATCCGGAAAACGAAACAACCGGGGGATAGGCGGCTCTGATTGATGCTGTTTAAATCCATAAGCTACTTTATTACGGCCGGACTTTGTGAAATCGGCGGCGGTTATCTGATGTGGCTGTGGTTGCGCGAAGGCAAGCCGATCACTTATGGTTTGATTGGTGCTGTGATCCTTGTATTGTACGGCGTCATCCCCACGCTTCAACCGGCAAATTTCGGCCGCGTATATGCCGCCTATGGGGGTGTTTTCATTGCACTTTCAATTCTATGGGGCTGGAAGGTCGACGGCATACCGCCCGATCGGTTTGATATCATCGGAGGGATCATCGCATTGGCAGGCGTGGCGGTGATCATGTATTGGCCAAGGGGGTAATGATGGATATGATTGATAACAACAGCCACCAGCATCAAACCGGCAATTACAACCGCGCGTTTGTGATCGGCATTATACTTAATGTCCTTTTCGTTGGCATTGAAGCGGGCTATGGCATTGCGGCCGGGTCATTGGCTCTGATAGCTGACGCAGGGCATAATTTGAGCGATGTGCTAAGCCTGTTGCTCGCCTGGGGTGCGGCTTTGCTCGCTGCGAAACCGGCGTCTGAGAAACGGACATATGGTTTCCGAAAATTAACCATCATGGCGTCTTTGGCCAATGCCATTGTGCTTCTGGTTGCGCTGGGCGCAATCACATGGGAAGCGATTGGCCGGTTCTTCGATCCAAAGCCGGTCGAAGCGATGATTGTTATCGTGGTTGCCGCCATCGGTGTCGTTATTAATGCTCTCACGGCTTTGCTTTTTGTATCCGGCCGGAAACATGACCTGAACATCAAGGGAGCATTCCTTCATATGGCTGCCGATGCCGGTGTTTCCCTCGGTGTCGTGGTGGCGGGCATAATTATTATGTTTACGGGTTGGTTGTTGATTGATCCACTGATCAGTCTTCTTATCGTAGCTGTTATCCTCGTCGGCACATGGTCATTGCTTCGTGACTCGATGAACCTTGCCATCGATTCGGTTCCTAAGGGTATTGATATCGCTGGAATAAAAAAATACTTAACCAGTCTTGAAAGCGTGATTCAGATACATGATCTGCATGTCTGGGCGATGAGCACAACGGAAGTGGCGCTGTCTGTTCATGTGATTGTCCAAGATGATGCTTTGCAAAATGACTTTCTGCCGGAACTCCAGCAAGAACTTCATGATCGCTTCGGAATAGAACATTCTACCATACAGATTGAAAAGCAGGATGATGCATCCTGTATGCTAAACAAGGACGGATGCATTTGAGGAACATGTTGGCGGCCGTTGGCGGGCGTGCCGTTGGCGGGTCGGGCCACGCCAACCTATCGGATTTTATTGCATTCAATCCCACGGAAAGGCAATTTCAGGGCCTATTTCGCTTTTTTTGCTGCCAAAATCGTCAATATAGATAGGAAGCCTGCACTTCTCGCTGTTTGTTGAAGTGATTGCCCGGTTTCACAAGGCTTTCGCCCCATTGCCGAGACTCCCATCAAGGCATGCATGCTCTCAACAAAAGCTTTACTTCCAACGGCCAAACTGGCCATCCACTTTTCGCTGCGGTCATTAACCTCGCTTTCCAGACCACTGACTACCCATTTTCGACACGCCGCCTGCAAATTTTCAATCCGAGAAACTCCCTGTCGCTTTTTGGCTTCATAAAACCACTGCAGCCACCTTCGGGGGGCTTTTACCGATTTGAGCAAAAACGCTCTCTTATGGGATCGGTGGGTGATGTGCCATATTTGTCCCGGAGTGCAGTGCCGCTTTGCGTTGGCCATGAATAAAATTCCGTTTTTGAGGCCAAAAAGTGGATTATTGGGCCCCAAAAGGCCTTGTTTTGGATTTATTTCATATGATTATAATAGATTAATTTGGCCCGACCCCCAATCACCCCCAATCAACCCCCAATCAATGTTATGGCCGCCCGGGGCATTGCCCTGTTTTTGGACCAGGCTGCAGTGGGGGGTTATGCCCGGCGCCTGAGGCTGTTGCAAAAATACGGACTGGCCGAAGGTCCCCTGGGCGGGGGAAAAATTTGACACTGCAACGATCCCGGTTATCCTTTCAGATAAAATACAAAGATCGTCCAACCTATACCCGCGTTGATAAACAGGGAGGAAGATAGAAATGGCATACTATTACAGTAAAACAATTCGCGCAGATTTCGAAGAAGCGGTTTCAAGGATAACGAATTCCTTAAAAGCGGAAGGGTTCGGTATTCTAACGGAAATCGATGTTAAAAGCACCCTGAAGAAAAAATTGGATGTCGACTTTCAAAACTATAAAATCCTCGGCGCCTGCAATCCGCCCTATGCCTACAAGGCGCTCCAGGCGGAGGATAAAATCGGTACGATGCTGCCCTGCAACGTCATTGTCCAGGAAAAGGCAGATGGAACCATCGAGATTGCCGCCATCGATCCGATTGCATCGATGCAAGCGGTAGACAACCCGCAGCTGCAGGATGTTGCCGGGACAATCGCGCAAAAGCTGAAACAGATCGTTGAGGCGGCATAATGAAAATCAAACTATGGAGGGCCGAAAAAATGAACGGGGAACGTATTTTTACAACACTCATTCCATCCGCTTCCGGATTGCTGCTGCCGGCATTTCAGGCCAATGCCTTTGCCCAGCAAGGGTCCCGATACTATGGCTGCCCCATGGGGAACATGATGGGGTGGGGAACAGGATGGTTGGGTATGATATTTATGATACTCTTTTGGACCTTGATCATTGCAGGGGGGATTTTCCTGATAAAATATCTGGTCCAGAACACGCGGGGTGGTCCGCACACAGGAGGGCAAAGAAGCCGAGCCCTCGACATAATAGAGGAGCGCTATGCCCGGGGCGAAATCGATAAACAGGAATTTGAAGCCAGGAAGAAGGATCTTCAATCCTGATAACGTCTCCCCCAAAAACTAAATTGACCATATGGCCAATATAAGGCCTGTACCATTTAAAGGAGGAAATTCAGCATGAACATCAAGCGCGCAGTCCTTTTTATTCTTCTGGCCCTTTCACTCGGATTTGTAGGCAATCCGACGTGGGCTCAAATGGGAATGGGGCATTGTCCGATGTGCGGTCAACAGTGGGACGGGCGATATGACGGAGAAATGAATATCCCGGAAGATCTGTCCAAACCCGGAGAGGCATGGCTGCAACGGTTATCCGATGTGATGGGCAAGGAGAAACTGTCCGAAAAGCAGTATGTCAAAGACAGCCGCCAATACAATCTTCGCTTGCCCTATATGCGGGTGATTCCTGACGAAGAGAATCACATAGCCTGGATTGGCGGCCTGTTTCAGGCCTTCGGCGAAACATACGCCAACGATGCGCCGCCGGTAAAAAATACGGCCAGCCCCGAAGAAGCGTACCGGGTCGCAATGGAATTGGAGCAGGAACTGGTTCCCGATTATGAATGGCTGATCCGGAACGCCTCCGATGGACAGACCCGACAAATCATCGAAACCATACTGCTTCAGACCCGCATGCATTACACCATGTTTCAGCACGCACTGAACATGGGAGGAATGATGGGGCATGGCATGATGAGGCGGTAAAGGGTTCGGCACATCGATGGCAACAAGAGCGGAGATATCGCATGACTGATTGCGGTTGCGAGATGGAAGAAGCCGCTGAACTGGAAGGCAGAACCCTTTGCGCGCTTTTAGCGATCAATGGCGTGATGTTTATCGGCGAGGCGATTGCGGGGTGGTGGGGCGAATCAACCGGCCTTCTCGCTGACTCCTTGGACATGCTCGCCGATGCATCCGTCTATGGAATAGCCCTTTATGTCATTGGCCGGTCCCGTCGGCTCCAAGCCAACGCCGCAACGGCAAGCGGAGTGCTTATGATCGCCCTCGGGATCTGAGTCCTCGTGGAGGTAGCGCGCCGCTCACTCTACGGCAGAGATCCCGTGAGCATGCTGATGATGTCGATGGGCGCAATAGCGCTCATCGCAAACGTCTCTTGCCTTATGCTCATCGCAAAGCACCGGAAGGGTGGTGTTCACATGCGTGCGTCCTGGATTTTCTCCACCAACGATGTTATCGCTAATCTCGGTGTAATCATCTCCGGGGGTCTGGTCATGTACCTTGACAGCCTTCTTCCGGACTTGATCATCGGGGCATTGATCTCTGTTGTTGTGGTCCGTGGCGGCGTTCAGATCTTGCATGAGGCCAAGGAGGCGCGAGAAGGAGGAGTTGGTGCCTGACGAAAAAGGATAGATCGTGCGAGCGAAGCGAACCGCGCCCTGATTCGGCAGCTGCACAAGCCCGGTCGTGGCGGTGCGGGGGTCTTCATATTAGTGGGCCCCTCAAGGCACGGTGCGTGGAGAGACTATCCGCGTGAAGAAATAGCCCCCATTTGGTGAGACCTACATTCCACGCCCAAAATGGATGAGGGCTGACTATTTTTTTTAATCAAAACAAAAACGACACAAGCTTAATTTGACTATGTTGGCGATTTTCTATCCGTTTTCTATTCAAGTCCGTATTTGCTTAGTTTGTTATAAAGGGTTCTCCTGTTTATACCAAGAAGCCGGGCTGCTTCACTCTTGTTGCCATTGGTTTTAGACAGTGCCTTTTCAATGGCCGCCCTTTCAATATCATCCAGGGACCCGTCGATTTCTTCAGATCTTTCAGGTTTTTGTGTGTCGGTCTCCCTGCTGTCCGGCCGCATAATGCTCAACGGCAGGTCCTTTTCGCTGATATAATCACCGGGCGACAGAATCACGGCCCTTTCCACCGCGTTTTCAAGTTCCCGGGCATTGCCGGGCCATGGATACTTGAGCAATCGATCCATTGCTTGAGGATTAAACCCCTTGATCTTTTTTCGGTTCCGCTCGGCATAGTGGTTTAAGAAATGTTGGGCGAGCAAGGGGATGTCATCCACCCGCTCTCTTAAGGAGGGAGCGTGCAAGTGCACTACATTCAGCCGATAAAACAGGTCTTCACGGAATTTGCCGTTTTCCGCCATAGCTCGCAGATCCATGTTTGTGGCGGCAATAATCCGGACATCGACATAGATCGGCGTCTCACCGCCCACGCGCTGGATCTCGCCTTCCTGGAGCACACGCAACAGCTTGACCTGCATGGCCATTGACATTTCGCCGACTTCGTCCAGGAACAGGGTGCCCTTATCCGCCCGGACAAATCGCCCTTCCCGCCGCTTTTCGGCCCCTGTGAACGCCCCTTTTTCATGTCCGAACAATTCCGACTCCAGAAGGGATTTCGTCAGGGCGGCGCAGTTCACCGTGACCATCGGCGCACGGCTGCGATTGCTGTTGGCATGGATGGCCCGGGCGATTAACTCCTTGCCGGTGCCGCTTTCACCGGTAATCAATACTGTCGCCTCTGAAGGGGCAACCGTGGCCACCATTTCCAGAAGCTGCTGCATTGAGCTGCTCGTGCCGATGATCTGCCTGGCTTGGGCCATGTTTTTCAGTTGGGCTTTAAGGTCCCTGTTTTCATCCTTAAGCTGCGTATGTTCCATGGCCCGCTCAATGGTCAGTTTCAGCTCATCGAAATCCAGCGGCTTGGTCAGATAATCATACGCGCCGGCTTTCATGGCCTCTACTGCGGATTCAACCGAGGAATAAGCCGTCATGATGACCACCGGAATGGACGGATTGTAGACTTTGATCTGTTTTAGGGCATCAATGCCGTTCATCACCGCCATGCGGACATCCATCAGGATAAGGTCACACGGAGAATCTTTTACGGTGCTGACCGCCGCCTGCCCGTCGCCGGCTTCGCTGATGCGATAGTTCCAGCTTTTGAGCACTGTTTTAAGCGTCGTCCGGTGGCCGGGGTCATCATCGACGACCAGAATGTTCGGCTGTTTTTCCGGATTCATTGTTGGTCCTCATTTGAATTTTTTGCCCGGGATTCAGGAAGCCGGATGGTAAAGACGGTTCCTTCGCCGGGATCGTTCTTAACCGATATACGGCCGCCATGGTTTTCCACGATCTTATGCACAATGGCCAGTCCCAATCCGGTGCCTGTGGATTTCGTGGTGAAATAGGGGTCAAAAATCTGGTTCAGATGTTTTTCCGATATGCCGGGGCCGGTATCCGCCACCTGGATGTCAACGCCCCCTTCCTTTGCCGGCTGGGATTTCACGGTAAGTTCACCGCCGGTTTCCATGGCCTGAATACCGTTTAAGTAAAGGTTCAGCAGGCATTGGATAAAACGGTCGCCGTCGATATCGGCCGGCGGCAAATCATCATCTGTAATCAATCGCAAACGAATATGATGCTCATCCGCATCCGCCTTGATCAGCCGGATGGCGTGCGCTAGGACCGTGTTGATATCCGTAGGCCGGGCATTGATTTCAGACGGCCGGGCAAATTCCAGAAGCTCACTGATGACGCGGTTGAGTCTGTCTGTTTCACTGACCATGACCGACGCCGCCTCACCGGCTTCCGGATCATCGCTGAATCGGTTTTTGAAATAGGTGGCCATGCCTTTGACCGAACTTAAAGGATTACGGATTTCATGGGCGATGCCGGCGGCAAGCCCGCCGATGGCCGCTAGCTTTTCCTGGCGCTGGACCGCCTGTTGGAGATCCTTGATCTCGGTCAGATCCCGAAGAATCATCAGGCTGCCGATAAACACACCGTCTGCATTGACGATGCGGGCAGCGCTCACACTCAACGAAACGGGTTCCTGATCGCCGAAACGGCATTTTACCTCACGTTCGATCACGGGTGCTTCGGTTTGCAATGTGTCAATGAGTCGAATGAGCGTATCCGGCAATATCCGGGCTGCGGGTTTTCCGCGGATATCCATGGTCGGGCGGCCGGTAATGGATGCCGCCGCGGTGTTTTCCAGAATGACCCTTCCGGTATAATCCATAACCAGTAATCCAACCGGCAGGTTGGCGATCACCTCTTCGGCAACGGCGCTGGTGTCCTGGAGCCGCCGACGGGTGGCCCGGTAATTCTGGGTCACAAACATCGTAATAAATCCGGCAAAACCGAGCATCACCAGTATGGATGAGATAATGGCGGTATTGCGCAAATCCTCCTGGCGGGCCTCAATAAAATGGGTCCGATCAAAGCCGATAAATATAATTTGATCATTTGTGGCATACCTGCCGGGCGCGCACCATGCGCCCCGGTGGTTTTCCGGGCCGCAACACGCACTGTTTTGCATCATGCGGCATTCATCGGCGGAAAACGGCTTGAAATATCGATAGACTTCAAAGGCCGGCGTACCGTCCGGCGCGGTCGTCAATCGCCATTGAGCCGATCGCGCCGGCCTGGACGCCGCCTTTTCGAATGCCATTGAAAATGATTTTTCGATTCTTGCGGCATCATTATGGGCCAGTATCCGCCCCTTTGCATCGGTGACCGCCAGATAGAGAATATCGGGCTGACGGGCGATTTCTTCCAAGAGCTGCTGCACCTGGCCCCCACCCCAACTCATGGACATCATCCCGGTCCGGGTGCCGGCTTCAAACGCCTTGATCAGGGCCGCTCCCTTTTCCAGAAGAATATCAGCCATGTAACCCTTTTCGCGGTTGTAGTTACTGACAGCCATCACCACCACGATCACCAGAAGAATGACCGTGGTGCCGATAATCATCCAGGGCGGAAGGGATAATCCGATATGCTTGCGTTTTATTTGTGGCATCTATGACATTCCATTTTATTCTCAACATACCATTGATCTGGTCATTTATTTCACATTTTCTGTATAAAATATATACATAAAAAATTCCCAGGCCCCTCGAAGCTATTTTATCTCTTATTAAATTATAAAATTTATCAATTTAAATCAAGCATTTAAAAATATATTCGGAAATTGGCACATCGGTTGCAAAGTATGATGGCAACAAGCAGCAATAAAAACCTAAAACCCTTACAGGAGGCAAACAATGAAAAAGAAAATGATGATCGCAATAACAACACTGATCGCTTTGGGCCTGATCGCCGGTGTGGCATGGGCATGCCCACAATGCGGCTATCACGGCGGCAGAGGATGGAACGGAAATCCCGGTTATAACAATAATACCGCCCCGAACTCCCAGCAGTTTAACAATGAAACAGCATCGCTTCGGGAAGAGCTGGCCGCCAAACGCGGTGAATACAATGCCCTGATGGCCCGGGACAATCCGGACCCGAAACGCGCCGCCCGGCTCCAGAAGGAGATCACTCGGCTGCATAACCAGATTCAATCCAAGGCGCAAGCCTATAACATGCCGCATGCAGGCGGGCCGTCTAATCAAGGGGCCTCCCATGGAAGAAACTGGAACCATAACGGCCGATGGTGTTGGTAAGAAACGATTAAGGCGGGGCGGATGACCGCCCCGCCGGTTTCTCTGGGGACGGTGAACTCTATATAGTTATATTTATTTTTGATCTCGCTCTTTCAAAAAGTGAGTTTTATTTTTTTGTTTCAAGGGAATTGCCAGGTTTACAATCAGGAATTATGTTAATTTGTAATTTCTTCGAAAAACGGGAATAAAGGAGTTCGCATGAATCAGGACAGAAAAAACCATTCCGACAGCCCCTCTCCGGAAGGCAATGAAGATGGCAACGAATTCGAACCTTCCCGGGACGGCATGAGCGACAGTACGGCCCGCCTGGCTATGGATAAAAATTTGCGCAAGAAGCTGCAACATGACTACGACGTGCAGTCGATTGAAAACCGCGGCCATTATTTTGCCGCCAAAGTCACCAGCAAGGATGGACGCACAGTTTATGAGCTTCTCATTAACAAACACACCGGGGATGTCCAGGTAATCAGCCAGAAGGACCGTTAGGGGCCTTACGGAGATCGCGGACAACGATGGCCAACCTACCATTTTTTCAGCCTTTTCTATTACTCGCAAATCGGTTATCTGTGTGAACATGCCAAAACTTCAAATCCTGGAAGAAGGGCAATTGATCCATGGGAAATGGGAAGTTATTAAACTTCTCGCCAGAGGGGGAAAGGGGAAGTCTACCTTGTCCGGCAGGTAGCTCTCAATAGGCAGGTGGCCCTAAAGGTCATGTCCAAGGAGTTTCTATGCAGCTTGGAGGGCAGAGAAGAGGAGTACGAATCCGAGCTACAGCGCTTCCGGCGCGAGGTCCAGGTCATGGCCAGTATACGCCACCCCAATGTGCTCCAAGTCTATGATTTTGATCAGATTAAAGCAAATGACAACTGCCTGGATTACATCGTCATGGAATACATCCCCGGGCCGACTTTGCGGCAGACTATGCCTTCTGAAGGCTTCAAACAGGACGAACAGGCTGTTGCCGGCTGGCTTACAAAATATTTCTTCCCGGTTCTGCAAGGGATGGATGCTGTCCATGCCATGGGCGTGGTACACAGGGACATGAAGCCTGAAAATGTCCTTATTGACGAGGGTATTCCAAAGATTTCCGATTTCGGACTTGCCGGCGGGCACCAGCTTGACGACATCACCCGCAGTTACCATGTTATTGGAACACCGCCCTATATGCCCGAAGAACAGTTCCTTGACCTGGCCACAACCGATGCCAGGACCGATGTCTATTCCCTGGGCAAAATCCTTTACGAAACCATTGAAGGCAAAATGACCCAGGAACGAAACAGGCCTTTTGAAACCGTTCACCTGAATTCCCCGTCAACCAGGGTGCTCTTACGGTTGGACAAAGTCATTCGAAATGCGACGGCCAAGGACCGAAATCAAAGAACATCTTCTGTTAAGGTTCTCCGAAAAGAGCTGGAGAATATCATCCAGGAATCGGCGTATGCTGAGACGATGTCCACGACCAAAAGGCATCGGAAACACATGCTGCTTATCAGCGGAATCGCAGCAGCATTGATCCTTTTGCTTGCTGGGACCTTCGGGGTCCACCTGATCAACATGGAGTCCGATCAGGCCGAAAACCACAAGAATACAAGCAGTGCTGCACCTTCAACCGGAATATTCGACTTTGATTTCAAGTCCAGGGATCCCACCCAAATGCCGGAGATGTCTCCGGAGGCCGCTCTTCCGGAAAAGATACTTGGAAGTGATGACATGACCCTTCGCCTGATCCCGGGCGGAGAGGCCAGAGTCTTTATTGATCAGCCGAGCGCACCGGATCGTCAGCACGCAGTGCGCTCAGTAACAGTGAACCGTTTTTATATGGATGAGACAAAGATCACCAATCACATGTATGTGGAGTTTCTGCATAACATCAAAGGCTTGGTCGTCAAAGAGAATACGATTCGTAAAAACGGACAGATCTGGCTTGTTCTGGGTGAAGTGCTGGAAGGATATGAACCTATTGTATTCAAAGAGGGAGAGTTCAGGATCAAGCCGGGTGCAGCTTCAAACCCTGTTGTCCGGGTTTCCCCTATTGGGGCCATGGCCTATGCCCGTTTTTATGGTCGGGCTTTGCCGACAATGGCTCAATGGTGGCGGGCAATTCGAGCTGAAGAAAAGGCCCTCCAAATCGTCAATCCGGACAGAAGTGCCGAGAATGGGATGATGCCCCCTTCGAGTCAAAGTCAGCGCAGTGAACAAAGCAGTTCAGAGGACCTGCGGATTAGAAACGTCACTGCATTTGAAAGTAATCAGTTCGGAATTTGGGGGCTTGGCCGGAACGTGAATGAATGGACCGTATACAAGCCTTCTGAAAAAAATATTGAGTTTCATATCCATGGAGGCCTTGGAGCGCTTGGCCGTCAAAAGGCCTATTTGCATCGCCAGCCTTGGGAAGCTTTTGCCAATGTGGGGTTTAGAACCGTACTCAATCTCCCGTCAAAGGAGCAGTGAAATGGAATTATGGGGGGATCGTGTCTGGGGGCAGTCGCATATCGGCCACAAACGGAAGACCAATCAGGACCGCTACCTGGTCCGCCCCCTGGATCAAGGCGTTCTGCTGGCAGTGGCAGACGGTATGGGCGGGGAGGCCGGGGGGAGATAGCCGCCCAGATGGTTGTCGAAGAGCTTGAAAAATCTTCGTTCGCATACCGGGCAACTGAACAGGACCTGAAGCAAATTATTGGCCGGGCCAACGAAAAAATCAGGCAACGTGTCGAAGTGGATCCTGATCTTGAAGGAATGGGAACCACAGCCACTGTCGTGCTGGTCGGCCAAGACACTGTGCACTGGTCCCATGTAGGCGATAGCCGGCTTTACCTCTTTCACACCGGTTCCCTGGAGCAAGTCTCCAGGGATCAGACTTTTCTTCAGGATCTCGTTGAAGACGGCACCCTGAGCCAGGAGGAAGCAGAGCGACACCCTTTGCGCAACGTGCTTGAACAGTGCGTGGGTTGTGACGGATTGGAGGCAGAAAGCGGGAGTATCAAGTTTATGACCGGGGACCGACTTCTTCTATGCTCTGATGGATTGATCAGACACGTATCCGATGATTTGATCAAGGCTGTCCTTGAAGAGGACGGCACTGCCCGGCGGGCTGTTGACAAATTGGTAGATCAGGCCCTTAGAGCAGGGGGCAAAGACAATGTCACTGTTGTCATTATTGATCTATAGAAAGTCTTGGCCCAAAGCCCAGAGTTTTAATGAATGCTTCTTTAGTTAGCCTGAGATTGTCATAATGGGTTTATCAGGAAAACGGAACAACCGGAGGATACGCGTCTCTGGTTGATGTTGTTTAAATCTATAAACGACTTTATTACGGCCGGGCTTTTTGCGTAATCGGCGGTCATGTTGTTTTACTCTTGCCATGGCTGAAATTAACGATATTTTAATAAAAAACCACCAAAACCGGAAAAGAGATTATTTAAGCAATGGATCTTGTAATGACAAAAATTGATGCGGTGGATATTCAGGATGCCTGGTTTCAGTGTATTGCCGCGATTCTAAATGTCGGGTTTAAGTATGAAATTGAGCATGGGTCCTTTGTGGGACAGACCCGGCTGGAGTTTGATCATATTGTCGTGCATATCAAATTCCCCTATTCCGAGCCCTATGACACCATGCTGCCCCATATCCCGCCTCATCTCAACATCCCCAATCCGGTGGCCAACGGGTATGTGGAACAGTATCTGCCGTATTTAATGACCGATCATATTGAACCCACCGAGCAATACACCTACGGCTCCCGGATATCGCCGCAGATCCCCTACTGGGTCGACGTGCTTAAAAAAACCCCCCGGACGAACCAGGCGGTGCTGCAGGTGGCCCGGCATGATGACTATAAACTCGATGATCCGCCGTGCTTACGGCATATTGACATGCGGGTCAGAGACAATACCTTGATTTTTTATCCCTATTTTCGATCCTGGGATCTCTGGGGCGGTTTTCCCGCCAACCTTGCCGGTATCGCGGTGCTCCAGAAAACCATGGCCGATGAAATCGGTGTGGAATCCGGCCCCATCGTGGCCAGCAGTAAAGGCCTCCACATCTATGGGTATGTGGAAGAGCTGGCCAGGATCAGAACCGGGAAATAAAAAGGAAGGGGGACCGTGCCATGGAAATAAACAGTATACCGGCAGTCCATTTCGGAGCCACCGGGCAGATGGTCACCCGTGTGGGATTAGGCGGCGAAGGGGTTTTGAGAACCACCGGAAAAACCGAACCCGCCCATCGGGTCATCCGTTCGGCGCTCACCGAAGGCATCACCTATTATGACAGCGCACGCGTTTATTCGGACAGCGAGCTTTATTACGGCGGGATATGGGAACATGACCCGCAGGAAAGGCGCCGTATTTTTCAAACCAGCAAATCGGCAGAAAGGGACAAAAACGGGGCGCGCAAAGACCTCGAGGAAACCCTGCAGCGGCTTAACGTCGATTATCTGGACCTCTGGCAGATCCATGACGTTCGAACCCCTGAGGAACTCTCCGTGATATCCGGCCCCGGCGGGGCGCTTGAGGCCTTTTTGGAGGCGAAAGAAGAAGGCAAAATACGGTTTATCGGGGTTACCGGACACCATGACCCCGACGTTCTTGCCCGGGCGGTTAAAGAATTGCCCGTGGATTCGGTCATGCTTCCGGTCAATCCCGTCGAGGAAGTTCTGGGCGGTTTTCTGACCCGAACGCTTCCGGCGGCGACAGATAAGGGAATCGCTGTCATCGGCATGAAAATTTTCGGGGGCGGGCATTACATCGCGCCGCATCTCGGAGTGACCCCGGAATTGCTGTTGCGTTATGCCTTAAGTAAACCGATAACCGTTGCGATCGTCGGCTGTTCAAACGAATCCGAAGTGCAAACCCTTGCCGCCGCCGCTCGCATGGAAGCGCCGCTGGATAAGTCCGAAAGACGGAAGCTTATTGCGCCCTTTAAGGAGGATGCCCGGCGGATAGCGTTTTACCGCGGGGTTATTTAGTGCATACGCCCGCGCTAATCCGTTATATCCCGCGCCCAGCTCATGGCCGCAGCAACCGAGGGAAACCCCATGGTGGAAGTCAGCACCACCAGGGCGTGATGGATCTCCTCCCGGCTCGCCCCGGCTTTGAGGGCCCGGCGGGTATGGCTGTGCACGGCCCCTTCAAGCCTGAGGGCGGCGGAAGCAGCCATCTGGACCAGTTCCACCGTTTTTTCGTCCAGAGGGCCTTCCGCACGGGCCGCCTGCCCGAGTTCGGAAACCGCCTTCATCAGCCTGGGGTGTTCAGACTCCATTACCTGGTAGTTTTTGGGCATTTTTTTTTCAGGCATTTTTCCTTCTCCTTTTTAAATTGATGGACTCGTAAAAAGTCAATTCTGGGACGGCAAAGCAATTGGACTTTTTGCGAAGCCGCCAAAATTCGGGCAATGGTATGCCCCCCGTTTTTGTTCGCCCTGTTTTTAACGGGCCTTAATTCAAGTATGCCTTTTGATTTCAATGTGTCAAATATATACTTCTTATCTACTTCTTATCGGGCCGTTCCGCTTTCTGGCTTCACAAAAGACGATCAGGCGGTCGAAAACACGCGAGAAAAGGCATGATGCCGCGAACGGTAACTGGTTATGAGGGACGCCCTTTATATTTTTATATTTAATAAGCGCGGCAGGTCCAAACCCGCTTCGGATGCAATATGTTCACCTTTTTTCACGGAAACACTGACGGTCGGAACGGCAATCTGGAGCCGGTCCGCAATATCGGTCATCGATATCCCCAACTCCCGCACCAGCCAGAAACAAAGAAGAGACCGGCCCTTTACAGTTGAGCACGGGGTTCGGCTTCATTCAGCCGTTATTTTCTCCTGCCAGCATATTCATCATCAACCGGATCATTAGATCCTTTTCCGCCGGATCGGACTCAGCCACCAGCAGCGTCAGGGCAGCCAGACCGATATCATTGACCACCTGATCTCCGTTATGAACGAACTACCGAGGATTCCTCGGTAGTTACCGATTCTTCCAACTCCCCAATATTATAAATATTTTTGAGGTGTAGCCCGATATTATCGGTGGAGGTGTCAAAGATCTCAGCCATCTGGCGTTGGCTGAGCCATACGGTTTCTCGCTGCGGATCAAGCCAAACCTCAACCGGTTTATCTGAACCTTGATAGATAACGATAGTATTTTGGGTTTCGGCTTCATTCATGCGGCGGCCTCTTTGCGGTGGTTGTTAGCGCACGTCGTCAATTGTCCGGCATCCAGGCAAAGCGTCTGAATTTTTGCATATATTATCATCCCAGCGGGAGATATGCAAATTTTTGCGCACCGGTCTGCGTTTCCCCAGCGAAAAAAGGACTTGGGGTCATGGCAGTCCGGCCCGCACGCCCACGTAAAGGAAATATACAGCATTTGTGATAAGGTTTGACAATATCGGATCTCGATATTATTTATCGATATTGATTTTCGAAAAAAGGAGGCGCAATGATCCGGGATCTGGAACTGGCGTTTATCAAGATCCATATTCTCTATCATGCAGACAGGGAGGCGGTTTTCGGCGTCGGGCTGATGGAGGAGCTTGCCCGCCACGGGTATGAAATCAGCCCGGGAACCCTCTATCCCATCCTGGCCAAGATGGAATCCGGCGGATTTTTGACCTGCGAAACCCGCACGGTCGCCCGCAAACAGCGGAAGTATTACCGGATCACACCCGAGGGCAGAAAACTTTTAAACCGCATGCGGGAAAAAATCAAAGAGCTTTACCAGGAGGTCATAGAACAATGATTTATCTTGTGGTTTGCGGGGCGGCCCTCTTTGTGTCCGGGCTGACCCTTTATTCGGGTTTCGGTCTGGGCACCCTGCTGATGCCGGTGTTTGCCATCTTTTTCCCCGTGCATGTGGCAGTGGCGGCAACAGCGGTGGTGCACGGGGCCAACAATATTTTCAAGGTCCTGGTCGTTGGCAGACACGCGGACCGGGAGCTTGTGCTGCGCTTCGGCATTCCCGCGATCGTGGCCGCATTTGCCGGAGCCGCCGCCCTTGGATATGTATCGGGCTTTGACGCCCTGGCTACTTATTCCATCGGCACAAAAACCGCCGTGATCACACCGGTAAAGCTGGTGATGGGGATTCTGGTGCTGGTTTTTGCCATGTTTGAATTGCTTCCCCTTTTGCGGGGTCTGCGCATCGACCGCCGGCACCTTTTGTGGGGCGGTCTGCTGTCCGGCTTTTTCGGGGGCCTGTCCGGCCACCAGGGGGCCCTGCGATCGGCCTTCCTGCTAAAGACAGGGGTCTCCACCGAGGCGTTTGTGGGCACCAATGCCTTTATCGGCTTTATGGTGGACATGGCCCGGATTATTGCCTATGGTTTTTTGTTTTTGGCTGCAGGTGCCGCAAGTCCCATCGGCGCAGAACAATGGCCCCTGATCGCCGCTGGAACCGGGGCCGCATTTGTCGGGGTGATCATCGGCAAGCGCTGGATGCACAAGGTCACCATGACGACAGTTCAGACGATCGCAGGCGTTTTGCTGCTGGGCATTTCCGTCTGCCTGATGGCGGGCATTGTCTGACCGGGCCCCATGAACTGTTATGCGGCTCTGCCGCAGCCCGCCTCTGTTAGTTTACCGCACGCAAACAAAAACCCTTGTTTGTCATTTTGACACAAAACGTTATTTTATGGAAATAACCGAAACAGCAATTTGTAAACCTGTTTATCACACCTGAACCACGGAGGAGTTGCCATGACTCAAAGGGTAAATGCAGGCGGCCTTCAGGTGGCCCGGATTCTCTATGATTTCATCAATAACGAGGCCATTGCCGGAACCGGCATCGATCCGGATGATTTCTGGTCGGCCCTGGCCGGCATTGTGGCGGACATGACCTCCAGAAACCGGGAGCTTCTGGAAAAACGCGACCGGCTCCGGGCCGCCCTGGACGACTGGCACCGGCAGCACAGGGGCCGGGCCGTTGACATGGCGGAATACAAGGCGTTTTTGCGTGAAATCGATTATCTCCGGCCCGAAGGCGGGGATTTTCATGCTGCCACGGAAAACGTGGACCTGGAAATCGCGCAGGTGGCCGGCCCCCAGCTCGTGGTGCCGGCATCCAATGCGCGGTTTTCATTAAACGCGGCCAACGCCCGCTGGGGAAGTCTTTATGACGCCCTTTACGGCTCAGACGTAATTTCAGAAGAAGGCGGGGCCCACAAGGGCACCCAATACAATCCCGTCCGGGGCGAAAAAGTTATTGCTTACGCCCGGGGTGTGCTCGACAAATCCGTCCCCCTTGACCAGGGCAGCCATGCGGATGCGGCGGCATACCGCGCAGAGGACGGCAGGCTGGTTGTGCGGTTAAAAGACGGCTCTGAGACCGGCCTTAAAGACCCCTCCCAGTTTGCCGGTCACAGCGGCTCTGCCCGGCAGCCGCATGCCGTGCTGCTGGTCAAAAACGGCATGCACATGGAAATCGCCATTGACCCGTCCCATCCGGTGGGCAAAACCGATGCCGCCAATGTCAAAGACGTGATTTTAGAAGCCGCGCTGACCACCATCGTGGATTTCGAAGACTCGGTGGCAGCCGCGGATGCAGCCGACAAAACCGCCATTTACCGGAACTGGCTGGGCCTGACAAAGGGCGATCTGGAAGAAACTTTTGAAAAGGGCGGAAAAACCGTCACCCGGCAGATGAACCCGGACCGGCAGTATACCAATGCCCGCGGCAAAGCCTTCTTCCTTCCGGGCCGCAGCCTCATGCTGGTGCGAAACGTGGGCCATCTCATGACAAACAGCGCCATTTTGGACAGCCAGGGCAACGAGGTGTTTGAAGGCATCATGGACGGCATGATCACCGCCCTGATCGCCATCCATGATCTGAAGGGAAACAGCCGGTTTCAAAACAGCAAAACCGGCAGTATCTATATTGTCAAGCCCAAAATGCACGGCGCAGCCGAGGCCGCCTTTACCAATGACCTGTTTGCCCGCATCGAAGAGGCCCTGGGCCTGGCGCCAAACACCCTGAAAATCGGTGTCATGGACGAAGAGCGCCGCACCACGGTCAACCTCAAAGAGTGCATCCGCGCGGTAAAGGACCGGATCATTTTCATCAACACGGGTTTTTTGGACCGCACCGGAGACGAAATCCATACCTCCATGAAAGCCGGCCCCATGATCCGGAAAGGGGAAATGAAGCAGGCGGCCTGGATGACCGCCTACGAGGACTGGAACGTGGACATCGGCCTGGCCGCAGGCCTGCGGGGCCGCGCCCAGATCGGCAAGGGCATGTGGTCCATGCCCGACAAGATGGCCGACATGATGGACGCCAAGATCGGCCATCCCGAGGCCGGGGCCAACTGCGCCTGGGTACCGTCTCCCACGGCCGCCACCCTGCACGCCATTCATTATCATCGGGTGGATGTGGACGCCCGCCAGCAGGAACTGGCAGGAAAGCGTCGCGCAGGCATTGACGATCTTCTGACCCTGCCGCTGATAGCCGACCCGGAGGCGCTGAGTGCCGATGATATCAAGCAGGAACTGGACAACAACTGCCAGGGCATTCTCGGATACGTGGTGCGATGGATCGATCAGGGCGTGGGCTGCTCCAAGGTCCCGGACATCCGGGACGTGGGCCTGATGGAGGATCGCGCCACCCTGCGGATTTCATCCCAGCATATCTGCAACTGGATCTATCACGGCATCTGCACCAAAGACCAGGCCATGGAAACCCTCCGGCGCATGGCCGAGGTGGTGGACCGGCAGAACGCAGATGATCCCCACTACGTCCCCATGGCAAAAGACTTTGACAACAGCCTGGCCTTTCAGGCCGCATGCGACCTGATCTTCAAAGGCCGGGACCAGACAAACGGCTACACCGAACCCCTGCTTCACGCCTATCGTCTCAAAAAAAAGGCCGGAGGCACTATTGGCTCATGAATTCCGAGCCGGGCGTTTTTCCATTTTTTAGGAGACCGGCTTTAAAAAAAACGGCAGCTGCTCAATGGGGAAAAACAGCCCACAGAGAAAAATCATGGGAAACCGTGGACAGCAGCAGGCGTTCAAAGGAGCGCTGCTTTTTTTCAAAGGTCACGGTTACGGCCAGCATGGAAGTGGTGCCAAACAAAATGGATACCGCCACCACGTTTTCAAAACGCTTGGAAAGATTTTCAACAAGGATGGATGGGTTCATTTTATTAAACCGACAGTTTTTCCCATTTCAGTATCCAGGCCACGATCATCCCGGCAATAAATCCCGCTGCCAGGTTAGATGCCAGGGTGATGCCCAGAATCAGGGTGGCCACAAAATAGTCCTTGCGGGAGGTCAGATCCATGACCGTCAGGCTCAGCTGGGAGCCGGCAAATACGAGCAGGACCCCGAGAATGGCCATGGGCAGAAGGTTTAATACGCCAATGATGTTTTCGCCAAGTGTTAGCGCCAGCACGGCAAAAATCAGACCGATTATGAGATTGGAGCCGGCGGTGCGCGCACCGAACCGGTAATGGGCCGCAAGCCCTCCCGCACCGTGGCAAAGCGGCATTCCGCCCAGGCCAAAGCTCATGAAATTGGCAAGGGCCATGCTGATACACGCCTTGCGGTTGGTCACTTTACTGGATTTTTCGCCGAAATATTCTTTGGAAAGATCCGCATAGGCCAGCACTGCATTGCCCAGTGTCATGGGAAGCTGTGGCAGAACCAAGGCAAACAGGGCAAAGGTGAAATCAACTTTTTCAGGTAGCCCAAAGGGCAGAATCTGCGGTATGTGAAATCCGATGCCGCCTGTCAGATCAGCCCTTGCGCCCAGGGCCAGGCCCGCTGCAAGACCGCCTATCACAACAATCAGGCCGGCTGGAAATTTTTTGTTGTCCAGCAAAAACAGAGTGATCACCGCGCCGATACCGCCAATGATCAGGCTGATGGGCACAGGACCCAGGGCCTGAAGAACCAGGTGGGGTTCCACTGCATTCTGGATTTCCTGGAACCGGGAGGTGCCTATTATAAATTTGATCCCGCCTGAAATCAGAAGTGCGCCCGTGGACAGCTGAACGCCCCGTATGACCGAATGCGGGGTTGCCTTTCGGATCAGGTCGATTGCCCC
Organism: Desulfobacterales bacterium; assembly: GCA_034520365.1. Classification (NCBI taxonomy): domain Bacteria; kingdom Pseudomonadati; phylum Thermodesulfobacteriota; class Desulfobacteria; order Desulfobacterales; species Desulfobacterales bacterium. The sequence continues at coordinate 230,794 of JAXHNP010000006.1, read as the reverse complement.
GGTTGCCCCCACGATCAAAAGAAATACGCCCATCAGAAGAGTTGAGGCCAGAATCTGGTCAGCACTCAAAGAGGTTGCAATGGCGTAGGCGCCAATCACCTTCATGGGCTGGACCGGCACGGTAATGCCGAAATAGATTCCCGACAGAATGAAGAAAATCCCGATACTCAAAAACAGGCCCAGGGGATCGAGCCCGTTGACGATTACCATGGCAATGGCAATGGGCAGAAGTGTTCCCAAATCACCCAGGGAGCCGGCCAGTTCCAGCCGGTTGAATCTGAAGGTTTCCGCCATCACGCTTCCTTTCGGTTATGCAAAGTATTGGTGCAAAAGCCTGGCACACAGGGCAAACAGCACCAGGCTAAACAAAACGCGTACGGTTTTGCCCTTCAGCCGGGTGCTCATCAGCCTGGCCCCGACCTGGCCCCCGGCAAAAGAGGCAACTGCCGCAGGCAGAATAAACCACCAGTTGATGGCTCCCATGGACACGTAGCCCAGAAAGCCCGTCAACGAAGAAAAGCACACGATAAACGTCGATGATGCCGCGGCAATTTTGGTGGGGGTTTTGAGCACGTAAATGAGCAGCGGGACCACAAATACGCCCCCGCCGATTCCCAGAAGCCCGCCCAGAAGGCCGATGCAGGCGCCGATGACAATACCGCCGGCCATTTTTTTCCATGGCGCCAGACTGGTTTGCTCCGCCTGCCCCTGCGGAGAAAACAGCATTCGAAGGCCGGCTGCGGCCAGCACAACGGCCATGATCAAAAGAAACGGGCCAACGGCGATCCGGACGTTGAGCCAGGAGCCCACGGGTGCAGCCAGGGCGGAGGACACGATCAGGGGGATGGAAAGGGAGAAATCCACCATTTTTTTACGTGCGTACGCATACGCGGCCGATCCTGCAGCCACCAGGTTTAAAAACAATGAGGCGGAAGCCGCCGCGCTTTTTGTAAATCCCAGGATCACAAAAAGGGGGGAAAATATCAGTCCGCCGCCCAGCCCCACCATGGTGAGCAGAAACGAGATGAAAAATATGGCCGCAAACAGGGCAACAGAGATGTTCATGGCAGCAGCGCCTGAAGCTTATTTTTCGTCTTTTTTCGGGCTTGCTTCCGGTTTTGTGTCATTGCACGTGCAGGGATGGTTCTGCACATCTCCGTGGCAGATGCGGATCTGCTCGGCGGAGCATTTTTCGGGTGCGTCTTTTAGCATCTCGGGTTTCTGGCAGCAATTGTTGTCCTGACTCATGACAGACCTCCTTTGTTGGAATTTGAATTTTTTAATGGCCCGGTTATGATAAAGGATTTTGCCGGGCTTGGGTCCAGCAGATGGTTTGCGGTTTTCTGCCATTTGGCCAATGTTTCTTCATTGACCCGGTAGTGGACGAAATAACCGCGTTTTTCGGCGATCACGATGTCTGCGTCCCGCAGTATCCGCAAATGCTGGGACACGGCCGCAGGCGAGATATTCAATGATTTGGCCATTGCGTTTACACACAGGGTGCGGTTTTTGAGCAGTTCGATCATCCGCACGCGCGTGTCCACAGACAAAACTTTGAATATCCGCGCAGTATTTTCCGCAGTTGGCATCCGCCCTCCATCTAATTAAGCAGTTACGCAGATACTATTATGCAGATGCAGGCCTGTCAATGGAAAAAATTCCATGCCTATGTGACCAGGCATTGACGCGGGAGAATTTCGTGCTACCCTAAAATTTTTTTACCCTGTAAAATCAATCAAAGGCCAAAAGCTGCGCCAGGATATCAAGGGGTCGCAGGGGGTGGTAAAAAGTGCAAGCCGGCTGCCTCTTGCCATTTGCCAGTGGTGGTCTTTTACGGGCATGACGGTAAAAAGCCCTGAAGTCCTGTTAAAGGAAAACCGGATCAGAATCCGGTTGCCGCTGCCTTACAGCCAGAACTCCGGGTAACGACGGTGCGGGGCGATGTTGTTGACCAGCAGGGCCACAGCCAGCATTACCGCCGCACCGAGGCCGGCCGGCACAAGCACGTACCAGAAACCCAGCGCGTGGATTTTTGCGCTGCCGATCACGGCAATCAGGGCGGTGGCGCCTCCGGGCGGATGCAGCGTCTTTGTGGCGTGCATCACCAGTATGGCCGTTGCCACGGCCACGGCTGCTGCCAGGGGCATGCTTACCCCCAGCAGCTTGAATGCCGCCACCCCGATCACAGCGGAAATCATGTGCCCGCCCATGAGATTTCTGGGCTGGGCCAGCGGACTTCGGATGGCGCCATAGATCAATACGGCGGATGCGCCGAATGACCCTATGATCATCACCAGGTCGGAATCCGTAAGAATGCGGTAGTGCACCAGAGCGACTGCCGCAATACCCAGAAAAGAGCCCACCCAGGACCAAATCATTTCGTCGATGCTCACTCTGGGCGGACTCGTGGTAACGCCTTTCATTTTTCTGAAATACTGCATATATCTTTCCTTAACAGACTTTTGCAAAAAACGAGTGCACCATGTCCGCCCGGCTGACAATGCCGATCAGCCGGCCGCCGGAATCCACCACCGGCACCCGGTTGATTTTTTTCTCCGCAAACAATTGAGAAATCTCGGACAAGGGGCGCGCCGCATCCACTGTTACCGCCGGTGCGGACATGATATCTGCAGCAGTCTTGCCCCGGATGGGAAGCGCCACGCAGCCCTTGTTTTTCAGACACTGGCTGATCACGCCCATAAACGAACCCGAGGGCTCGGCCCCCATTTTTTTCAAAAAATCCTTTTCCGAGATCACCCCGATGACCGCGTCATTGCTGTCGACTACCGGAAGGCCGGATATGTTGGCCGCCGCCATTCGTTCCGCGGTTTCGAGCAAGGACGTGTCTTTGCGCACGGAAATCACCGATTGCGTCATGATATCCTGTGCGCGCATGGACCGGGCGATGCGATCCACTGCATGGTTGTAGGCAAACCGGTAGATTTCCATGAAATCTGCGGGCGTGATATCAATATAGCCCTGCATTTCCTTCATAGCGGCAATGATGTCCTCGTTTTCAAGGTCCACGGGCGAGGTGCCCGAATCATCGGAGTTAAACGGCATGACATACCTCCTTTAAAAGTTGAATCTTATGCATTCACTCCATCCTGTCGCGGCCTGATAAAAGACAGCCATATGGCCCGCACCAGGAAGAAAAACAGCAGGATGGCGCCTGCGGCAAAAATTACGTCCGGTACCAGCCGCGCCCAGGAAAACGCTTGGATCACCGGGCCGGATGCGATTTCCGGGCTCCTGGCATACCACAGACCGTCCTTGATCGCATAATAGAGCTGGTAAAAGCCGGAGGGGATCAGGCTGAACACGACCATGGCGGCAAGCCCGCCGTTTAATCCCCAGAAGCTCCATTTCAGAAGCCGGTCCGACCACGCCCGGCGCAAAACGATATGGCGCACGGAAAACAGCATCAGCGAGATCGCCAGCATGCCGTAAACCCCGAACAGCGCAGCATGGGAGTGAATGGGCGTGGTATTGATGCCCTGGGCGTAATAAAGCACAATCGGCGGATTGATCAAAAAGCCGAAAACCCCCGCGCCCACCAGGTTCCAGAAGGCCACGGATATAAAGAAATAGATGGGCCACTTGTAGGCATAGTCCCGGCCCCCGGCATCAATGACCCGCAGGTTGTGGAGCACCTCGAAACCGAGCAGGGTCAGCGGCACCACCTCCAGGGCGGAAAAAACGGCGCCCAGGGCCATAATCGGAGTGGGGCTGCCGCTCCAGTACAGGTGATGGAACGTGCCGATGACACCGCTTCCCAGATACAGAAACACGATAAAATAAACGGTTGTCAGGGCGAATTTCCGGCTGACCGCGCCGATGTAGGCCAGCAGAAAGGCCATGACCACGGTGGCAAACACCTCGAAAAAGCCTTCCACCCAGAGGTGCACGACCCACCAACGCCAATACTCGGCATTGGACAGGTGGCTGCCGTGGGTATACATCAGGCCCGCCATGTAGAAAAGCGGTATGGCCACGGCGCTGTAGAGCAGCATGTGGGTCAGGCCGCCCTTGTCGTCTTCGTCTTTTAATGCCGGAGCAATGGAGCGCAGCACCAGCACCAGCCAGATGAGCATGCCGGCAATCAGCAGAAGCTGCCATACCCGGCCCAACTCGATAAATTCATAGCCCTGGTGGCCAAAGTAGAAACTCAAGTTTTCGAAAAATCCGCTGATCGAAAGCCACGCCCCGGCCATGGAACCCAGCACCACCAGCACAATTGCGGCAAACAAGGACAGCACCCAGAAGCGCTGTCCCTTTGGCTCGCGCCCCACAAACGGCCCGATGAAAAGCCCGGCCGCCAGAAAGCAGGTAGCGATGAAAAACACGGCCAGCTGTAAGTGCCAGGTCCGTGACACCGCGTACGGCAAAATGTGTCCGATGGGAATGCCGAAAAAATATGTACCTTCCACCGTGTAATGGGCGGTCACCGCCCCCAGGCCGATCTGGAGGATAAACAGGGCAATGGCCACGACGAAATACGGCAGCAGGGCTTTCTGGCTCGGTGTTGGCTGCGGTTCGGCAAACTCTTTTAGAATCTCGGGCTCGTGTTCGTCGTAGCGGATATATCGCAGATAGAAAAAAACGGCGGCGGCAACGGCGAGAATCAGCAGCACCACGCTGACGATCGACCATATCAGGGTCCCGGGGATCGGCTCGTTGCCCACCAGCGGATCATAGGGCCAGTTGGTGGTATAGGTATAGTTCTTGTCCGGTCTATCTGTCCCGGCAGACCATGCCAGCCAGGCAAAAAAACTGTTTACGGCAAACGCGTTTTCCGGGGTTTTGACAATGCCGGACTGCAAGCCCATGGACTCGTTTCCGTTGCGGAAAAGCGCATGATAATAGTCAAACAGGACGTCAAACGCCTCTTGCTGGTACTGGGTGAAAACCAGCGTGCCGGTTTGCGGGTCGTACCGGTTGGTCTTGATTTCTTTTGTGACAAGGGCCCGAAGCCTGGCCCGCTCCTGGGCGGGAAGCTGTTCAAAATCTTCTTGGGAAAATCCGCGGGCGGCATCGGGGGCGAGACCATGATGCCGGGCGGCCATGTAAAGCCCCATTCTATGCAGAAAATCCGCTGACCAATCCGGGGCCAGGTAGCTGCCGTGCCCCCAGATGGTGCCGATATGCTGGCCGCCCCTGGAAAAGTAGTATTTCTGGCCGGAGATAATGTCATCGCCGGTGAATATGACCTCTCCGTTCTGGCTGACCACTTTTTCCGGGATCGGCGGTTTTTCCTTGTTGATTACGTAACCGCCCAGGATCAAGACGCCGAACGTCAGCGCCAGCACAAACAAAAATATGGCCCGAAGCCTTGGATTCTGCATTTTCCCGCCTCCAGTTAATTGTAAGGGTTTATGTCAGGCCTTAGTCGGTGTAAACCTGTTTCAAACCGATGTAAAAGCTGATGAAATTCCTCGTGCTTGCCGGAACCGATGCGTTCTTCTTCCAGTTTTTCAAATGCCTCCGACAGCTCGGCTTGTTTGTCCGTGCCAAGCATGTCAACCGCCATTGGAAAAAGTACGCTTTCTTCCTTTTCAATATGGCTGCCCAACAGGGCGACGTAATCCAGGGCGGTTTTCTCGATTGTTTTGCCGGCTGTCTTATCCCCGGGTGTGAAGTCTTTAGCCGCATTCCTAAGCCCTGCAACAAGCCGGCGGCCCTGCTCGTGTTCATGCAGCAAAACCCCGATGGGGCCCTGATCCCGCGGCACACCGGCGGCCTCCAATGCGGGAAACAGAAAATCCTCCTCTTTGCCATGGTGGCAGCGGTCCACAAAAACGGTCAAGAATTCAAGGATGGCATCAAAATCCCTGGTATCGACTTCATGGCCGCCCCCGTATCTTTTCGACGCGGCTTCAATAATCCGAAGCATGGTTTTCACGCCCTGGTGTTCTTCTTTAAGGTCCGCAATCGGTCCCATAGATAACCCCCATCGGTTGTTGGTCACCGGGTGTTCTCCCTTATGACTGAGTCGGTAGGAAACCCGGAGAAAAGGATTGATCGGCACTCCCGGATCATCTCCCCGGAAGTGCCGAACAATCTCGATTTTTGTTTAAAAAACTTATTTTCCGGCCATCATGGCGGCAATGTCGTCTTCCACCGTGCCGATCGGCTTGATATCGAATTTATCCACCAGCACATTGGCCACATTGGGCGACAGAAAAGCCGGCAGCGTGGGGCCCAGCCGGATACCCTGGACGCCCAGACTCAAAAGCGCCAGAAGAACGGCCACGGCTTTTTGCTCGTACCAGGCAATATCATAGGAGATGGGCAGTTCATTGATATTGTCCAGCCCGAACGCCTCCTTTAGTTTCAACGCAATCACGGCAAGGGAGTAAGAATCGTTGCACTGCCCCGCATCGAGAATTCTGGGGATACCGCCGATATCGCCCAGGTCGAGCTTGTTATAGCGGTACTTGGCGCATCCGGCCGTAAGGATGACCGTATCCTTGGGCAGATTCTGAGCCACCTCGGTGAAGTAGCTTCGGGACTTCTGGCGCCCGTCACAGCCGGCCATGACCACAAAGCGCTTGATTGCCCCGGATTTGACCGCTTCAACCACCTTGTCCGCCAGGGCCAGCACCTGGTTGTGGGCAAACCCGCCCATAATTTTGCCGGATTCGATCTGCTCGGGCGGCTGACATTTTTTGGCCATCTCGATCACAGGCGAAAAATCCTTGACCCCGCCTTCCGGCCGGTCCGCGATGTGTTGGGCTGCGGGGTAATTCACAACCCCGGTGGTAAACAGCCGGTCCAGGTAGGAGTTGTCCTTTTTAATGGGAATCAGGCAGTTGGTGGTCAAAATAAGGGGGCCGTTAAAAGACTCGAACTCCTTGTTCTGGTGCCACCAGGATCCGCCGTAATTGCCCACAAAATGATCATATTTCTTGAACGCCGGATAGCAATTGGCCGGCAGCATCTCTCCGTGGGTGTAAACATCAACCCCTGTGCCCTCGGTCTGCTTGAGCAGTTCCTCCATGTCCTTTAGGTCATGGCCGCTGATCAGGATGCCGGGATTGTTTCGAACCCCGATGTTGATCTCCGTGATTTCCGGATTTCCATAAGCTTCCGTATTGGCTGTATCCAGCAGGGCCATGGTATTTACCGCCGTATCCCCGGCTTTCATGACCATGGCGATCATGTCATCGGTGGGCAGATCCTTTGTGATTGAGGCCAAAGCTTCCATGATAAATCCGTAGATATCCTCTTTTTCATGGCCCAGGATGGCTGCGTGATCGGCATAAGCGGCAATTCCCTTGGTGCCGATAACAAGCAGCTCCCGCAAAGACCGTGCATCCTCATTTTCGGTTGCCGTGATGCGGACTTCGTCGGACAGGGCTTTAGACAGAATTTCATCCCGGTCAGCTGGGGACCAGGTAGCGCAATCCGGAAGCGCGCCGGATACGGCGGAGCCGGCCTTCTGCTTTATGGTATCGCGCACCTTGAGCGCTTCAAGAATCCGGTCGATAATCACGTCATCTGACCATGCCACGTTGGTAATGGTTGAAAAAAGGGTCTTGCAGATAAAGTTGCCCGCGTCTTTATCCACGGTGCCCTGCTCCTTTAACTTTTCCCCGTATACGGAAATGCCCTTGCATACATAAATGAGCAGGTCCTGCAAATCCGCGGTATTTTCCGGTTTGCCGCACACGCCCTTGACTGTGCAGCCCTGGTTCTTGGCTGTTTCCTGACATTGAAAACAAAACATGGGTTCTCTCCTTTGTCTTTTTTAGAGTTTGCTTGAATTTACAAATTTTTTTTGATCTAAAATGTTGAATCCGAACCAAAGACGATTACACCCATGTGGCGGTATTTGCGGATGCGTGTAAAAGAATGGATCAAACTATCCCATAAAATCCTTATCGCCGCATTGACTTAAATCAATAAAAGCGGGGCATTTAGGGTTTCGACCTGATATCGGATAAAAACAAGGTTTATGTAAGGCCTTAATCGGTGTAAGTCTGTTTCACCCGATGTAAAAGCTGATGAAACTCCTCGTGCTTGCCCGGGCCGATGCGGTCTTCCTCTTGGGCCGATGCGTAAACACGTTTAATCTCTATTATGATTCTCCTGCCTCCTCGTTTTTCTCAAGCGATCCGCCGGCGTCGGTCCCGATTTTTTCCACGATGCCGAGATCCCCGAGTACCAGGTACATGCAGGGGATTGCCAGCAGCACCAGCACGGTGCTCGCCATTAAGCCAAAGGCGGTGCTGATGACCAGCGGAATTAGGATCTGTGCCTGGAGGCTTTTTTCAAACAACAGGGGCAGAAGTCCGGCAATGGTGGTGGTCGAGGTCATGAGCACCGCACGGAACCTTTCACGACTGGCCCGGGCCGCTGCTTCATGCATGGACAGGCCCTCTTTTCTGGCGTTTTTCAGAAAAATAACCAGCAGGATCGAGTCATTGACCACCACCCCCCAGGGCGATAAATCCCAGCAGGCTCGGCATGCTGATGGGCACGCCCATCAGGCCGTGTCCCCACACCACGCCGATCAGTGAAAAGGGAATGGCCAGCATCACGATGATCGGTTCCGTATAGGTCTTGAACTGGAAGCTCAACAGGATGAAAATTCCGATGAAACCGAGCATCATGGCCCATAGCATTGATTTGCGGGTTGTGTTTACTTCTTCAAGTGAGCCGGCAATGGCCGGTTTCAAATCCGGGTAGTTTTTCTTAAACCGGTCAAGGTAATCTTCCTGGAAGCGACTCATGAGCTCATTGGTATTGATCAGCCGGGTATCCACATCCCCGCGCAGGGTCACTGCGCGCATACCGTTGAAACGGGCAATTCGGGCCCATCCCCTGGCGGATCCCCATTCAACAATCGCCTGCAGCGGCACCCGTTGTCCGTCCGGAAGAACCAGGTCAAAGTTTTCAATGTCATCCATGCTGCTTCGATCCGGGTCTGCCAAACGGACCTCGATTTCATAGGATTCCGGGCCGACCTGGATCTCATCAGCGATCACGCCCTGAAATGCCGCCCGCAGCTGGCGGCATACATCAGCCGCATCAATGCCGAGACCATGGGCGCCTTCCTTCATCCGCAGGCGCAGCTCGGGCTTTCCCGGGCGAAGATCGTCTGCCAGGTTGACCACACCTTTAAATTGGCCGAACCATTCCTTCAGGTCTGTGACCGCCTTTTTCATCTCATTCAAATCGTTTCCCCGCAGGCGGACTTCAATGGGACGACCACCCGGTCCGAACCCCGGTTCCCCCAGGGTCAGGCTGATGACATCCGGCAGACTGCCGATTCGCTTCCGCCAATCCGCCAGGTAAGCATCAATGGTCCCGGAACGTTTTTCCGCGGTGAGCAGGTCCACTGTAATGGTTGCCACGTGCGGCCCGTTTTCAAATGCCTCGGTGTTCAGATTGTACCGGACATAGGCATTTTCAACCAGATCGCGGCCTTCGGGCTGCTGCGGTTTGAAATGCTGATTGGTTTCTTCCAGGGCGGTCATGATTTCGGAAACCACGGATTCGGTTTTTGATAAAGGCGTTCCCTGGGGAAGCAGCAGCCGGGCCAGGACCAGGTCTCCCTCCAGTTCGGGAAATCCCTGGAACTTGATTTTGCCCGAGGCCACCATGCCCAGAGACAGGATAAATATGCCGATGAGACACGATAAAAACAGGTATCGCCATTTCAGAAGAACCGTTACAGCTCCGCCCACCAGGCGATCCCGCATCCAGCGGAAAACCGAATCAAAACCCCGGCGGAAGCGATTTGAGCTGTCATGATCAAAGCCGTGCATGGCGTGATTGAGATGGGCGGGCAGTATCCAGAATGCTTCTATCAAACTTACTGCCAAAACAAGAATCAGCATCATCGGCACTACCTGCAGCACTTTGCCGATCTGCCCCTCGATAAAGGCCAGCGGACCAAGGATGCAGACTGTGGTGACAAAAGATGAAATAACCCCTGCAGCCACCTCTTTTGTGCCGTCCACGGCGGCTGCCAGCGGGGATTTGCCCGCCTGCCGGTGGGCCATGATGTTTTCGGCAATTACAATGGCATCGTCCATGAGAAGCCCCAGGGCCATGAGCATGGCGACCATTGTAAACATATTGATGGAAAGGCCCAGGTGCGGCACCAGGATAAATGCCCCCAGAAAAGAAACCGGCAGCCCCATTGCCACCCAGAAGGAAATCCGGACATTGAAAAATACCCACATCACGGCAAACACCAGCAGCAGGCCCTGGATGCCGTTGCTGATAAGCATTTCCAGCCGGTCTGTGAGAATGCCGGTTTGGTCCTGGGTGATGGTCAGATTCATCTGCGGATGCCGGGTCCGCTCTTTTTCAATAAATGCCCTGGCTTGTTGGGCCACCCGGATGGCGTCCTGCGCCCTGGTTTTCTCAATGTTTACAAGCGCGCTTCGCTTCCCGGCCTTTGTGATCTTTTCTTCATCAAGCGCAAACAGGTCTTCAACCCTTGCGATGGCACCCAGGCGGATCTCACCGCCCTGCCGCCCGGCCAGAATAACCAGATTCTCAAGGGCCTCCGGCGTGCTGCGCTGGTCGGCAAAACGGATCAGGATGTTTTCCTCCCGGGTCTCGATCGTGCCAAGGGGCATGTCCCGGCTTTGCGCGGAGATGCGTTCTGCCACCTGCGCGGCACTGAGTCCGAGATTGCGCAGGGCTGAATCAGACAGGGATACCCTTAGCTGGTGCTCGGAAAAACCGTCAATTTCAACCAGGGGAATGCCGGATTCCTGCATCCGGTCTTTTACGTCCTCGCAATAGGCCTTGAGATCCGGAACGCTCACAGGACCCGAGACGAGCAGCGACATGACCGGGTCTGTCCGGCCGAGTTCGGATATGACGGGTTCTTCCACTTCTGCGGGAAAATCGTCTATGGCGTCGATCCCGGTTTCGATATCCCGCAGGAAGGTTTGAATATCGCCGTCCGGAGACATCTCCACAACAACCGATGCAAAACCTTCCCTGGCATCCGAGCGGACTTCTTTGACGAAACTGATCCCGTCAATTGCATCCTCAACACGCCGGCAGACCACTTCCTCGACCTCTCCGGCAGTGGCGCCGGGATACTGAATGCGGATCTCGGTTTCGGTGGGGGCATAATCGGGCTGGGTCTCGCGCAGGATATTCGGCAGGGTAAGGGCGCCGGCAACCAGAAACACGATCATAAAAAGGTTGGCCGCGGTGGGATGCCCGGTAAAAAAACGGATCATCAGTGCGCCTCTTTTGCCTGGCTTATGGTCAAAAGATGTTGTCTCAGGTTCTCATCTGTTGTTGTTGAGACCTTCATGCCGTCAATGGCGGGCGACGGGTCGGATACAACCACTTTTTCACCCCTTGAGAGCCCGGACTTCAGGACAACAAAATCCGACTGGGCAAAATCCACTGTTACCTGTTTTTTTCGCAGCCGCTGCTGGTTGTCTACTGTAAACACCGTTCCTTCATGCATCGCGGATCTTGGCAGAACAACTTTTTTCGGCTGAACGGGGCCGCTGAGTGTGACCTCACAGAACATCCCGGCTGTCAAAGGCGGGCGCACACCGGGCTGAGCCTTTTCATAAGGCCGATCCACCGCGACGACGACTCTCATTTCCCTGGTTTTTGCATCCATTGTTTCCCGGACCCTGTCGACCCGGGCATTCCAGTCAGCCGACCACTCCCCGTTCTGCAGGCGGACGACTGCCCCCACGTTCCGGAATAATTGCCTGAAGGTCCCGGTCGTTATTCCCGGCTGAAACCGGCTACGTTTATCCACCTCAAGCAGATTGCGGAGTTGTTCGGCCCGAAACCGGGCTTCGACCTCCGTAACAGCCGTTGCGTGCGCCTTGAAAAGCGACTGGCCGGCGCGCACGAACTGGCCGGTTTCGAGCTTGACATCACTGAGCCGGCAGTCAAAAGGCGCCTTGATAACGGTCTTGGCAAGATCGATTTCAGCCTGTTCCAGTCTGGCCTGGTTTGCTGCCAGCGAAGCCTTCAGGGATTTTCGTCTTGCAGGAATAAGCGACAGGGTATTTTCCAGCTGCCGTACTTTTTGCTGCTGCTGCAAAAAATTTCTTTCCTCCCGGTCCACTTGATCCGGCGCGATGGCTTCCCGCTCCAGTGCCGCGCGCTGCCGCTCCAGCGACTTGCGGGCCAGATCCAGGGATCGCCTTTCTATTGCCAGCAGCCGTTTTGTGTTTTTTTCTTCCGCGTTCAGCTCAAAAATTTTTGCCCGGGCTTCTTCAATACCTGCCTCCAGGCGGGCGACAGCCAGTTCGTATTCCGTGGGGTCGATTTTTGCCAGTATGCTTTTGGCCTCAATGATCTCCCCGGAATCCAGTCGGGGATGCATCTCCACTATCGTACCCTTGACTTCGGCCACCGCCTCCCAGACCTGTCCCGGCGCAGCCACCCCGTAACCGGTTGCCCTGGGTACCAGGTCCACAACGGGCGCTTCGATGACCCGAAGCGCCCGTACCGATTCAACTTCGGCCTTTTTTTCAGGTCCCGGCCGGTGCATTATCAGATATCCGGAAACCGCCAGCGCTGCTGCAATGGGAACGATCACCATTGCCCGCCGGATATGCCGGTATATGAATTTCCGCATGGATATCCCTCTTTTTTAATGGCGCTGTTGACAGTTTTTCCGCAGTATATCCTATTAAAACATGCTTTCTGCATTGACTTAGGTCAAAAATAAAAGTCCCTGCGTATCAGGAAATATCCTGTCCCATTGATGAGTCCGGGTCTCAGGTTTTGTTGTCACAGAAAATCGCCCGGTTCAATTCGTCAACCATCAGTTCCGGGGCGCGGTTGTGTGCCCGGGCCGCTTCTTCCAGGGTGTGGAAGGCCTCTGCCTGGCATCCGGGGCAATGCATTCCCATCCGGAAAAACACAATCGTGGCCCGCGGATATTTTTCCAGGATCGTTTTTACGGTCATCCCGGATGTTATTGGAGGTGATGGATTGCTCATGAGGGCAGGGTAAAAGGATTTCCCGCCTGTTTCATTGCGCTGGCGCAACAAAATGAAAAACAAGTGCATGCAGGCCGAAAAGGGACTTGACATGGTGGTACATAAGTGTAACACTCAAACAAAAAGTCCAAGATAAAAGAGGTCTTTCATGCCCGCAAAAAATCCAAGAGTCAACGTCGTATTGGAAAAACCCTTATACAGTGCGCTGCATGACCTTGCGGAAGAACAGGGGCTTTCGCTGTCCATGCTAATGCGCGACCTGGTCAAGGAGGCCCTGGAGCTGCGCGAGGACCGGGCCCTGGCCGAATTCGCCGCGGAACGTGAGGAAGATTTTGATCGCGGCAAGGCGCTTACCCATGAAGAAGTGTGGGGATAGTGTGTCATTTTCTCTTCTTTATCATCCGGAGGTCGTGAAGCGCGATATTCCGAAGTTAAACAGTGACATCCGAAAACGGATCAAAAGGGCAATAGAAACCCGCCTCCTGACAGCCCCCCAGGAATATGGCGAACCCCTGCGCAAGACGCTTAAAAACTACTGGAAACTCCGGGTCGGCGATTATCGCATCGTGTTCAGGGTGGCGGACAATGAAATCCTTATACTGGGCATCTGTCACCGCAAGGAAGCTTATTCTTTGATGGAAAAAAGGCGGGACCAAGCCTGATAATTGGTTTTCCCTGTGAGCAAAGCCCGACATGTGCAGAGGCAGCGCAAATCTTGTCCGATACGCGCTTGACAGAGGCGGGCATGACAACGTGACCGTTGCCGTTTCCAAAAGTGGATCACGTACTTGACATACAGGTCCGCCTATTTTCTCCTGATTTGTAAAGTATTCTATCAATTTTGGTTTCTGTCGGCGTCCATGCTTTCATCCATCTTTTTCGGATGCTGGTAAGCGGCACTGTCCATCTGTTTTAGCCGCATCTGGAATTCCCTGTCCGAAACCCCGCTTTTCCAGTTCCCTGTCAATGTTGCGGCATAGATCAGTATCAGCCAAGTGGCGGCAATGGTTATGCCTACCCGTTTTACGGGCCATGCGGTATCCTTGCCGACGCTCGTAAACGAGAGCGCGCCCTCAGCCGGACATGCGGTCACGCACTCCATGCATCCGATACATTCAGGGGTGATAATTCGGGATTTACGATCAATCGGCAGCCTTTTTGGGCACGCACTGCGACATCGGCCGCAGCCGATACAAGCATCCTGATTACGGCGCACCCGCGTGGGGCCGACGACGGCCACAAGACCGGTCAGTGCACCGTAAGGGCACAGGTAACGGCACCAGAAGTGGCGAATGACAAATGAGAGTACCACAATGGTGCCGATGATAATTAAGGTAAGTGTTGTCGGTCGCAGAAAAAGATAAAGCATCTTGACATCGGCCATCCTGTAATAGGGACTATTCTGAAATGCGCCAATGGCCGATGCATCCATTGTATAAATGATCCAAACGAAAAAGCCGAGCAATCCATATTTCATCCCCCGCAGCGGGATATCGAGCCATCGGGGTGGAAGGAATATTTTTCCGAACAGGCTTTCACCGGTCCGGTAGCACCACTCCGACACGGTGCCCACGGGGCAAAACCATCCGCAGAAAGCATTTCTTAAAAGAAACGAGAGCAGGATCGCAAATCCGAAAATCACCATGGCCGCCGGATGGACCGGGTCCCATGCGCCGGTGGCGAAAAACCTTTTCCAGCTTATCAATGCGCCGATGGGCAGAAACCCCTCCACGCTCGGCGGCCTGGCAATGTTCGGCAAAGCGTTTCCCGTTGCGGCGAACACGTAGACCACAAACTGAATACCGGCCGCAATGGTCAGCAGCAGAATGGTTTGCTGTATAATCCGCCGGATACCAAAGTAAACCATGATTGATTGCTGCCAGAGCCTTTAAATTTCAGGTGTTGTAAAATATGAATCAATAGTAGGTAAGGATGCATTATCAGGCGCTCACGCTTGTGTGACATATGCAAGTATTTCATGCATCAGCTGGTTTATGATTGTGTATTGCTTTTGGGGAATTGCCCGCATATCCGGTTCCTTTTGAATATATTCAGCGTCAGTCAACTCATCGCCGCAATTGCGGATAATCAAATCAAGCGCCTCGGGTGTGGTCTCCAAGTGGAACTGCAATCCAATTACATTTTTCCCGACCTGAAATGCCTGATTTTCACAAACTGAACTTTTTGCCAGCCGCGCCGCCCCGGGCGGCAGGTCAAAAGTTTCTCCATGCCAGTGAAAAACTGTCGTTTTTTCCGGGAACCGGAACAAGCCGGTTGTATCATCTGATGACGCCTCGATATCGAACCAGCCGATTTCTTTTTGAGGGCCGGGATATACGCGCGCACCCAAAGCGCTGGCAATAATCTGCGCACCAAGACAGATGCCGACAACAGACTTTTTCACTCGGATTGCTTCGTGTATGAACTGCTTCTCTGCCTCAAGCCAGGGAAAAGAAGATACGTCGTTAACGCTCATTGGCCCGCCCATGACAATGATAAGGTCAATATCTGTAATATCCGGCAATATCGGCGATTCATAGAAACGTGTGCAATGAATGCTTGCGTTTTGTGCGGTAAGCCATGACTGAATGCTGCCAATGCCTTCAAAAGGAACCTGTTGCAAAATATGAGCCTTCATCATCATCCCCTGATTATTTTATCACGGTTTCCATGAAGTCACGTTTTATCTTCTATATCGCATCGAAACCTGCCAGCGGCATTGACCTAAGTCAAAAAAGAGGGGTACGATTAAAAAAAACGCTATTCCGGCGCCAAATTATTGTTGCCAGCTTCGTTTTCAAGGAAAGAAGTTCAGGAAAAGGATGTTACAGTACACAGCCTCAAGGCGTGGGCGTCCATGACCGTAATCTGCCGGCGATTGGTGGCAATCCAGCCTTTTCTGGTCCAGTCGCTTAATATGCGGCTTACCGTATAATGCGTCGTGCCCGTGAAATCGGCTATGTCCTCCCGGCTCAGATCAATATCGATCCGGATGCCGTTGTCTGTTTTGGTGCCGGCGTGTTGCATGATCCCCAAAAGAGCCCGGGCAATCCGGCACTCTACCTGCTCGGCGGTGATTTCCAGGAACCGCTGCTGCATTTCTTCGAGCCGGTCGAGAACAAGGGAAACCATATTGACGGAAATTTGGGGATATTGATGCATGACGCTGAGCATGGTGTTTTTATCCCAGCCGATCAGGGTAGTCAGGCAAAGGGATTTTGCCGTTACGGGATATTGATTTCCCCTGAGGACAACTCCTGCCGCTGTCAACCCCCCGGGGCTGATATAGCGGATTACAGCTTCCCGCCCCTCTTCATGCAGCTTTGTCAGTTTGATCCGGCCTGAAAGTAAAAAATAACATTTTGCCGCCGAATCCCCCTGATGGAATAAAATCTCATCTTTTTGAAGGGTTTTCCGGATACCGGTATTTAGTATCTCAGAAGCCTGGCTTTCGGGTATATCCCTGAGCAACTCGGATTGAGAAAAAATATTTTCGTCAATGGCTTGTTTGTCCACAGGGCGCTTCCCTTTTCTGCGGCCTGATTTTTTTATTTGACTTAAATCAAGGACCGGGTTTCTGCCGTGCGGTAAATAATAACATATCGAAAATGGGTACAAATTCTAATAGCACAATTGTACGGCAACTTTCAAGGAGGCAAACCATGACCGAGAATAAAAAGAAAATTGATGTCAACGAACTGACCCTGTGCACAGCCACGGCGCAGATGCTGCAGCGGATGCGGACCGACGGGGTTGAAAATGCATTTGACCGCGCCTCGGACATGAAGCCCTGCCCCATCGGGGCCAAATCCGCCTGCTGCAAGCACTGCGCAATGGGGCCCTGCCGGCTTAACGCAAAAGACCCCTATGCCAAAAACGGGGTTTGCGGGGCAACCATTGACACCATACAGGCAAGAAATTTCGCCCGCATGGTGGCCAGCGGCACGGCGGCGCATTCGAGCCACGGCATGAGCATGCTCAACCTGTTCAGAGACGTGATCGAGGGCAGGGCTCAGGACTACACACTCGGCGACCCGCAAAAGCTAAAACAGGTGGCCGCCTCCCTAGGCATTGAAACCGAAGAAAAAGATGATACGGCGATCGCGCGCGAACTCTGTGCGGTGCTGGATCAGACATACCTGCAGACCGCCGGGGAAATCCCCTATGCCCGCAGGGTGCCGCCCGAAACCCTGGAGACCTGGCGCAAGCTCGACATTGTCCCCAGGGGCGCCATGTGCGAGGTCATGGAACTGATCCAGCGTACCCATGCCGGCATGGACCAGGATTACAAAAACCTGTCCACCCAGATCATGAAAACCGCACTGGTGGACGGATGGGGCGGCTCCCTGATGGCCACGGACATATCCGATATGCTCTTCGGCACGCCTGCTGCGGTCAGCGCAGAGGTGGATATGGGGTGTCTCAAGGAAGACCAGGTCAATATCATCATTCACGGCCACGAGCCCTATCTGCTGGAATCTGTGCTGGTTTCAGTAAATGACCCGAAAATGCAGGAAAAAGCCAGGCAGGCCGGGGCCAAAGGGATCAACCTGGTGGGCATGTGCTGTTCCGGCCTGGAAATGCTCTCCAGGCACGGTATCCCGCATGCCGGCAACTTCATGTCCACGGAAGCGATCATGGCAAGCGGGGCCGTTGACGCCATGGGCGTTGACGTACAGTGTATCCAGCAAAGCCTTGCCAGCGTGGCGGACTGCTATGAAACCGAATTTTTCACCACCAATCCAAGCTGCCGCATCGAGGGGGCAAAACATATAGGGCTTGACGAGCACGATCCCCGCGCCTGCACAGATGAAATCGTTGCCAGGGCAATCGAGCGTTTTGCAAACCGCAAGGCAGCCATCGACATTCCACAGTCAAAAAGCGTCGGCATCCACGGATTTTCCCACGAATATATCAACTACATGCTCGGCGGAAGCTTCCGGGCTTCCTACACGCCGTTAAACGACAACATCATAAACGGCCGGATACTGGGTGTTGCCGGTGTGGTCGGGTGTGTAAATCCCAGGGTCAGGCAGGAACAGGTGCATGTAGACCTGGTGCGCCGACTGATCGAAAACGATGTGCTGGTGGTGCAGACAGGGTGCAGCCAGATATCTCTTGCCAAGGCGGGCCTGTGCACCCCGGAGGCGGCATATTTTGCCGGCCCGGGTCTGCGCGAGGTCTGCGAGGCGGTCGGTATGCCGCCGGTGCTGGGCATGGGCTCCTGCGTGGATAACAGCCGGATTTTAATGGCTGTCACGGAGATGGTAAACGCCGGCGGGCTGGGCGGCCGCATTGCGGATCTCCCGGTAGCGGGCGCCGCACCCGAATGGTATAGTGAAAAGGCGGTGGCCATCGGGCAGTATTTCGTGGCCTCGGGCGTGTTTACAGTGTTCGGCGTGACCTTTCCCGTAATCGAAGGCACCGGTTTTCACAAATACATGTTTGAAGAACTCGAACAGCAGGGCCTTGGCAAATGGGCGTTTACTCCGGATCCCGAAGAAATGGCGCAGATGATGATCACCCATATTGACGGAAAACGAAAGGCCCTGGGCATTGACAAGGCCCGCGAACGGGTCCTGGTGGATATGGCCGCCCGCAGGGACTTGAATCAGTAGTACAAAGAGACAAGCAGGAGGGCATGTCCCTCCTGCCATCATCCGGGCCTGCAGGCTTTAAAATCCGAATGCCGCCTGAAGCGTAACGATATCCTTGTCTTCCACCGCATTGCTGTCGCTGGCCACGGTTGTCCACTCAAGGGTCAGCTTGTTGGCCAGGCCCTTGATGTAATAATTGCACCCCAGGCCATATACCATGGTATCCTCGGTACCGTCGGCATCCGGCAAAATGGCCTCCACATGACCGAACGGCTGAATCCGGTCGTAAAACAAGTATCCGAGCTGACCGGTAATCATTTCTCCGTCCCCGCCGGCGGCAAGGTCGGAGTCCGTAACACCGTTTGCCGAGTTATCAATGTTGATGTAGGCGGCATCCCCTGTAACAGCGCCAGCTCCCAAGGGCATATCCACATGCACGTCAAAAGTACAGGCCCTGTAATCATCCTGGGCGCCGTCCCAGACCAGGTCGGGCTGATAGTCAAAACCCGCACCGATAGCGATGATGGAGGCCCCGCCCAGATTGGTTCCCTTGTTGAACCAACTGGTTTCCGGGTCCAGCAAATTATAGCTCACCCTGCCCGCATACCGCAGTTCGTCATCAGGGTTCTTTGCGGCGCTTTCCGCACCCTCTCCGACCATAAACCTGTATTGAAGCTTGTCGTCCAAAACATTGCCCCAGACCGTGGCGCTGTCATCGCGGCCGACTTTGCTGGGATAAAAAATTCCGCTTCGGATCCCGCCCTGGCCCCAGTTGAGTTCGGTGGTTAAAAGCGCCTTGGTTGAAGTGGTGCCGTAATTGCGGGTAAAAGGAACATACATCCGCCCCATCTGCAGCATGAAATCGTTGCCCAGAATTTTGTAATTCACCCAGGCATCCCGGACCGCAAGACCCGAGCCCAGCCCCATACCGGAATTGTCCAGATCCTGCTGGCCGAGCCGGTCGGCTGCATAATGCATGAAAAAACTCAATTCCGGCGTGGCCGTACCGCTGACACTGAAATAAGAACGCCGGATCATAAAGTCGTTTAAACTGTCATCCTCAACCCCGTCACCGTTGGTATCATAATCGCTGACATGCTGATACCAGGCCTGCCCCCAGTAACCGACGTTCAGGCTTACATCGCCGCTTTTGTAAAGTTCATAGGCCCCGGCCAAAGAAGGCAGCAATAAAATGAGTCCAGTCAATAAAACTATAATTTTTCGCATTTTTTGATTTTCCCCTTTTCATTCAAGTGGATTTGACGAATCGGTTATACAAAACAAAATATTTTCGAAAAACAGTTTTGCAATTGATTTAAGTCAATTGCTTCGCCAGTGAACGAGATTATACTAAATGACAATCATTTAACCCAAAAAACCGGCCGGGATCTGCAGAATCATTTCATTGCGCTGGCGAAAAAATGTTTAAGGAGTCAGAGATGATAATCAAATGGAGTATCAAAGCATGGAACCCTGTATCCGGGTCAGCCAGATAAGCAAAAGATATAACGGCCATCTTGCGGTGGATGGTGTGAGCTTCACGGTAAACCCCGGAGAAGTCTTTGGTTTTCTGGGCCCCAACGGCGCGGGCAAAACCACCACCCAGCGCATTCTGACCGGTCTTTTAAAACCGAGCCGGGGAAGCGTGTGGATACTGGACCACGATATGGCAAAGGATCCCATGGGCGCAAAGGAACATATCGGAATCGTGCCCGAGACGGCCAATCCCTATACCGAGCTTTCAGCCTGGAAAAACATGGTCCTGTCAGGTGAATTCTACGGAATGAGCGGCAGAAGCCTTAAAAACCGGGCAGAAGAGATGCTTTCCGAATTCGGGCTGTGGCAAAGGCGCAGGGAACCGGTTAAAAATTACTCCAAGGGAATGAAGCAGCGCCTGGTGCTGGCCATGGCCCTTCTCCACGGACCGCAGATCTTGTTTTTAGACGAACCCACCGCGGGTTTGGACGTGGAAAGCCGGCGCCTGATACATGAAAAGGTTAAGACACTGGCCCGCCAGGGTACGGCAGTGTTCTACACAACCCACCATATCGACGAGGCCAATGATCTGTGCGTTCGGGTTGCCATCATCAGGCAGGGCCGCATTGTGGCCATGGACCGGCCCGAAGCCCTAAAGGCGGCCTTTCAGGGAAGCCAATCCGTGCTGACAGCCTTTGACAGCCCGGTGGAAGCGGAAAAACTCCGCAGGATTCCTTCGGTTCACAGGATCGAAAAAGAGGGCGACAAGATCCGCCTGTACACCTCATATCCGGGCCGGGTGGTCGCCGAGGTGGTTGATTTTGCAAAACAGAACAACCTGGCAATTCTGTCTTTAAACACCCTGGCCCCGAGCCTTGAGGACGTATTTGTCTCACTGGCCCACGAAAGCCGCGAACCGGCAGAGGAAAAGGAGCCATAACATATGATCTTGTGGAGAAAATGCTGGGCAGTGGCGAAAAAAGATATCTGGGTCTACTATAAAAAGGGGCCGATACTGATTTTCGGGATTCTTTTTCCGGTGTTTCTCTTTCTGGCCTTTGCAATAGGCAGAGATATGCCGCCCGACCGACTGGCACCGGGCTTAATCGGCATGGCGCTTTTCTTTACAGCTTCTGCCACCACCCCGACGGTTTTTCCGTTTGAGACCAGAACCGGCACCCTGGAGCGGCTGCTTGCAGCCCCGCTGGACATGAAAACCCTGCTCATAGGCGACATATTGGCTGCTTTTCTGTTCGGCATAGGGCTTTCGGCCGTTCCGGTTTTTATCAGCCTGACCTTTTTGGGCGCCACGCTGGCATCTGCACCTGTTTTGATAGCCGCCGTTATTGCCTCTGCGCTGTGCTTTGCGGTGATGGGCACGCTGTTTTCAACTCCGCCCACAGATGATCCGGCTTCCATAATGACCCTGGCCAACCTGGTCCGGCTGCCGCTTATTTTCTTTTCCGGCGTGTTTCTGCCGATCCGGCAGATGCCTGAATGGGGACAGGTCCTGTCCTATTTTTCACCGCTTACCTATACCACTGAAACAATGCGCTTTGCGCTGGGCCAGGACACCTCAATCCACCCGGGCGCAGCCCTGGCCATGATCGTTGTGTTCCTCCTGGTGTTCTGGACGATCAGCCTCGCACTGCACAAGCGCAATATCGCCAAGCGGCTGTTGGCATAAACGGGTTTTAAACAGGTGACCGCCCGATGCGCATGCCCCGGATAAAACCGGATAAAAACTGTGCCTGTTTTGTGATGATTGCTCATATTATCAATTTCGGTTATCCGATTTACTCCAGTGCGAAGGAATCAGCCAATCAGAAAAATGATGGGAAGGGTTTATCGAAATCGAAATCGGGATCGCTATCGAAATCGAAATGTTTCGATCCCGATCCCGATAGCGATTTCGATCCCGATACAATTTCCACTGGAGTCAAACAGATAACCATATTATCAATTTTTAATTGACTTAAATCAATGCGCCCGCAATCTTTTAATGCGACAAGCAGTCCGGAAACCCGTCATTCCGAAACCGAAACATTATGGAGGTTGTCCGATGAAAAAGAGACTGATCCGGGAAAACATTTACTGGCTGGGCGCCGTGGACTGGGACCGGCGGCTGTTTGATTCGCTGATCCCCCTGCCCGACGGCACCACCTACAATGCCTATCTGATTGAGGGAAGCGGGAAAACCGCCCTGCTTGACACGCCAGCGGCGGCCTATGCCGCATTTCTGGCCAATGCCCTGCGCCCCAAAGCCCGGTTTCTATCCATTGTCGGCTCCTACGGCTGGGGCGGCAAAACCGTGAAAACCCTGGCGGGCATGATCGGCAATCTCAAGGTGGAAGTAATAGATCCCGTGCTATGCAAAGGACTGCCGAAACAGGACACTTTGGATGCCCTGGACAATCTGGCCGATGCCATTGCGTCAAAGCACAGGGAGCAGGGGCTGGATGAATAAAGACTTCAAAACCGCAAATACCATTTTTTACTGCAGGAAATGGAAACAAACCGTTTCCTTCTACCGCGACCGCCTCGGCCTGCCGGTGAATTTTTCAAACGACTGGTTTGTGGAATTCCGCCTGACCGACGGTTCAAGGATCAGCATTGCAGACGAAACCCGCGCTTCCATCAAAAGCTGCGGCGGCAAAGGCATCACCCTGGCCCTGGAAGTGAAAGATATCGATTCGGTTTGGGCGGATATGGACAGATCCGGCGTTTCCCCCACAAAAATCAGAGATCATCCCTGGGGCGCCCGGGTGTTTTATTTTTATGACCCGGAAGGACACCGGATCGAAATCTGGCAGCAGAATCCATAGCTGTCAAAAGAACCGGAATTCGCGGATCATTTTTTATCTTACATTTAGGTTTACACAACAAGGAGGCCTTTTGATGAAATCTTTAGAAAAAAACCTGATCAACCCGCCCGGAACCGAAAAGATTTACCAGCGCATGCAGTTTTCCCAGGCGGTGCGCGCCGGAAACATGGTCTGGGTATCGGGACAGGTGGGTATTGACGAAAACGGAAAGGCCGCCGAAGGCATTGAGGCCCAGGCACGGGCGGCTTTTGCCGGCCTGCAGCACGTTCTGGCTGAAGCCGGCGCCGGCCTGGAAGACATCGTGGAGCTGGTGACGTATCACACCTCCATGAAGGAAATCGGGGGATTTGCAAAGATCAAGGCGGAGTTTATTCCCGAAAACTTTCCGGCCTGGACCGCGGTGGGCGTAACCGAACTGGTGATGCCCGAGCTTTTGTGCGAAATCCGGGCCACTGCAGTGATCAAAAGCGGTTCCGCCTCCTGATCTATAGGCGTACGTGACTTTTAATCTGGTTAATCTGGGGTCGGACCAAAACAACACCTTGAAATAAATAGAAAAGATTTATGAAAAGAGTTGTTATTTGAGCTTAAATCAAACTTTTGGGGTATAAAACTGACAGTTTAAAAAATTGTTATCCCCCGGCACATCTTTGGACGAAATCTTGTCCAAAATTTTGTCGAATTGATTCAGGTCAAATCAATGGTCAAATATGGGGTGTAAAAAAGAGTAAGCTGGTTACCGGTTGTTTGACGCACCGGAATTTGCCGGTATATTTATTGGATAAGAGGTGCCTAGTGGTTTTGCAGCTTGATTAATCACCCTACTTTGAGCGGAGGGAGCCATGGCCCGGGACAACCCCTTTTCTTCTCTTCGGTTTCTGCGCCCCAAACCCAAGGACGGTTCATGCAAAGAAGAAACCCTTTCGACCGGTCATGCCGCCGAGCGCTGCGGCCAGCGCGAGTGGGAGGATTTTTACCGATCCCGCTGGCAGCATGACAAAACCGTGCGCACCACCCACGGGGTCAACTGCACCGGATCATGCGCCTGGGACGTGCACGTGAAAAACGGCATGATCGTCTGGGAGGTGCAGGCAACCAATTACCCCGGGTGCGGGGCTGCCATGCCCGATCACGAGCCCCGGGGATGCCCCAGGGGCGCCACTTTTTCCTGGTATACCTACAGCCCGGTGCGGCTCAAATACCCCTATATCCGCTCTGCCCTGGTGGATATGTGGCAAAAGGCTTTAGACGAGCACAAAGACCCGGTTGCTGCCTGGCGGTCAATCGCAGAGGACCCGCAAAAAGTCAAAGCTTATCAGAAGGTCCGGGGCAAGGGCGGACTGGTGCGGGTTTCCTGGGATACGGCCGCCACCCTGGTGGCCGCGGCCCTGGTGCACACCATTGAAAAATACGGCCCGGACCGGGTGTTTGGGTTTACGCCCATTCCGGCCATGTCCATGGTCTGCTACGCCTCGGGCGCCCGGTTTCTGTCTTTGATCGGCGGCTCCATGATCAGCTTTTACGACTGGTACGCCGACCTGCCCCCGGCCTCCCCCCAGATCTGGGGGGATCAGACAGACGTGCCCGAAAGCGCGGACTGGTATGAGGCCGCCTACATGATCGTCTGGGGCACCAACCTGCCCATGACCCGCACCCCGGATGCCCACTTTTTCACCGAGGCCCGTTACCGGGGCACCCAAGTGGCCGCAGTGGCCCCGGATTACGCGGAATACGTCAAATTTGCAGACTCCTGGCTGCCGGCCCGGGCCGGAACCGACGGGGCGCTGGCCATGGCCATGACCCACGTGATTTTCAAAGAATTTTACCTGGACCGGGCTTCCGAATATTTCACCCAATACGCCAGAACCTACACGGACCTGCCGTTTCTGGTGCGCCTGGATAAAGACGATAAAGACGATGATTCCGGCGGCCGGCTTCCGGGCCGTTTTCTGCGGGCGGCAGATCTGGGCATTTCCGCAAACAATGCCGAATGGAAGCCCATGTGCTGGGATCAGACAACCGATTCAGCCGTGGTGCCAAACGGGAGCATCGGGTTTCGCTGGGGCGAGCAAGGCCGCTGGAACCTGCACCATGTGGATGCCCAAACCGATGCGCAAATCGATCCCTGCCTGAGCTTTGCCCGGTCCAATCAGAATCAGCAATGGTGCCAAACCCGGTTTCCGGTGTTTGCCTTTACCGGTGCCGGCGCCCGCACCGCTTATGTGCCGGCAAGAAAAATCACCACACACGACGGCGAAATCTGGGTAACCACGGTATTTGATCTTATGGCCGCAAACCTGGGCCTGCTAACGGAAAATGCGGAAAACTTTCCTGCTGATGCAGATACAAGCGATTACCCGGCAGACTACCAGGACCCCAAACCCTACACCCCGGCCTGGCAGGAGGCCATCACCGGAGTTTCCGCAGAAGATGCCATCCGCGTGGCCCGGGAATTTGCCCAAACAGCCGAGAAAACCCGCGGCAAGGCCATGATTTTTCTCGGTGCGGGCACCAACCACTGGTTTCACAGTGACATGACCTACCGGGCCATTATCAACCTCACCACCCTGTGCGGCTGCCAGGGGGTAAACGGCGGGGGATGGGCCCATTACGTGGGCCAGGAAAAAATCCGGCCCATATCGGCCTGGGCCCAGATCGCCTTTGGCCTGGACTGGATCCGGCCGCCCCGGCAGCAAAACGGCACCTCGTTTTATTATTTTGCCACCTGCCAGTGGCGCTATGATGCCATGGACGCCGGCGCCCTGGCCTCGCCCATGTTTGCAGACAAACTGGTCTCAAAACACCCGGCCGACTATAACGCCGTGGCCGCCCGCCTGGGCTGGCTGCCGTCTTACCCCCAGTTTAACGAAAATTCCCTGGATTTGTGCCAACAGGCAGAAGACCAGGGGGCAAAGACCGATGACGAGATCATTTCTTATGTCACGGAAAAGATCAAATCCGGAGATCTTTCCTTTGCGGTTGAAGATCCGGACAACCCGAAAAATTTTCCCAGGGTTTTGTTTTTGTGGCGGGCCAACCTGCTGGGGGCTTCTGGCAAGGGGCACGAGTATTTCTTAAAACATCTGCTGGGCCTGGAAAGCGCGGTCTCCGGCCCGGAAAGTGCGCACCGGCCCGAACAGATCAAATGGCATGACCCCGCGCCCGAAGGAAAACTCGATCTGATGGTGACCATGGAGATGCGCATGTCCACATCCGCGCTTTACTCGGACGTGGCCCTTCCGGCGGCCTCCTGGTATGAAATGCACGATCTGAGCACAACAGACATGCACCCGTTTATCCATCCTTTTAACCCGGCCATTGATCCGCCCTGGGAGACCCGCACCAACTGGGACCAGTTCAAGGCCATTGCGGAAAAATTCTCCGAGCTGGCCAAAACCCACCTGGGCAGCCGCAAAGACCTGGTGGCCACACCCCTGGCCCATGACTCGCCAGGCGAAATCGCCCAGCCCCATGTGGAGGACTGGAAGGACGGAAAAACCGCGCCAAAAGCCGGCAAAAACCTGCCCAATCTCACGGTGGTCACAAGAGATTTTGGCCAGACCCACAGCATGATGACCGCCCTGGGCCCCCTGGCCGCGGAAAAAGGCATGGGCGTTAAGGGCGTGTCCTGGAAGGCGGACACGGAATACGAAGATCTCAAATCCGAACTGGGCACTGTTTCAGCACCCGGGCCGACCCACGGCATGCCGCGCCTGGAAACCGGAAGAGACGTGGCCTGCGCCATTCTGGCCCTGGCCCCGGAGACAAACGGGCACACGGCTGTCAAATCCTGGCAGGGCGTGGAAAAAACCAGCGGGCTTTCCCTGTCCCATCTGAGCCGGCAGCGCGAGGGCGAAAAAATCACCTTTGACAGCATCAGCGCCCAGCCCAAAGAAATCATCACCTCGCCCACCTGGAGCGGCCTGGAAACCGAAGGCCGGCGCTATTCCCCGTTTGTGATCAACATCGAGGAAAAACTGCCCTTCCGCACCCTTACGGGCCGGGCCCAGTTCTACATGGATCACGAATGGATGCTGGCATTCGGCGAGCATTTGCCGGTCTACCGCCCGCCCCTGGACATGGATGCCATGGGCTCGGCCGGCGTGTCGCGGGAGCCGGGAAAGGAAATCATCTTAAATTATCTCACCCCGCACTCCAAGTGGTCCATCCACAGCACATATTCCGACACCCTGGTGATGCTCACCCTTTTCCGGGGCGGCGAGGCCATCTGGATCAACAACGCGGATGCCGCCGCCATCGGGGTTGCCGACAATGACTGGGTGGAGTGCTTTAACATCAACGGCGTGGTCATGGCCCGGGCTGTTGTCAGCCACCGGATTCCCCGGGCAAGGCGTTTATGTATCACGCCCAGGAACGGCTGATCAACACGCCGGGCTCAAAGCGTTCCGGGCAGCGGGGCGGGACCCACAACAGTGTCACCCGGATCATGGTCAAGCCCACCCACATGATCGGCGGGTATGCCCAGTTCAGCTATTTTTTCAACTACTACGGACCCACGGGCGCCCAGCGCGACGAGGTGATCGTGGTCCGCAAAGCCGGGGAGATCGACTGGTATGAAGATTAAAGCCCAGATGACCATGGTGTTAAACCTGGACAAATGCATCGGGTGCCACACCTGCAGCATCCCGTGCAAAAACGTCTGGACCAGCCGGGCAGGTGCGGAATACATGTGGTTTAATAACGTGGAGACCAAGCCCGGCATTGGATATCCCAAAAACTGGGAAGACCAGGGGATTTACCAGGGTGGATGGACGGCTGAAAACAACCGGCTCTCCCTTGCCGCCGGCGGACGGGTTCAAAAGCTTGCCCGGATTTTTAACAACCCGGATTTGCCGCAGATTGACGCCTATTACGAGCCCTGGGATTATGATTGCGGCCGCCTGGTCACAAGCCCGGAAAAAAAGCACCAGCCCGCCATCCGGCCCCGCTCCCAGATCACGGGCCAGTCCATGGAAATCCAGTGGGGACCCAACTGGGAAGACGACCTGGCCGGGGTGTGTGAGACCGGCACCGCGGACACCAATTTTGCGGGCCTGGATGCACAGAAATACCTGGAATTTGAACAGGCCTTTATGATGTATCTGCCCCGGCTGTGCGAGCACTGCTTAAACCCGGCCTGCGCGGCCTCATGTCCGTCCGGCGCGCTGTACAAAAGGGATGAAGACGGCATTGTGCTGGTGGATCAGGCCCGGTGCCGGGGCTGGCGCTACTGCGTATCCGGATGCCCCTACAAAAAGGTCTATTTTAACTGGAAAACCGGCACCTCGGAAAAATGCATCTTCTGCTATCCCAGAACCGAAAGCGGCATGACCACCCTGTGCTCGGCCTCCTGCGTGGGCCGGATCCGGTATGTGGGGGTGATCCTCTATGATGCAGAGCGCATCTCCCGGGCCGCATCCCCAGCCGACCCCAAAGACATCTACCCGGCCCTTGTGGACATGATGCTCGACCCCCATGATCCCAAAGTGCTCAATGTAGCCGAAAAACAGGGCATTTCCCAGGGGTTTCTGGCAGCCGCACAAAACTCGCCCACAGACAAGCTCATGCGCAAATGGCCCCTGGCCCTGCCGCTTCACCCGGAATACCGGACCCTGCCCATGGTCTGGTATGTTCCGCCCCTAAGCCCCCTGCAGACGGGCACGGAAAACAAAAATCCCGATGAAGCGCTTTCAGACATGCGCATTCCGGTCAAATACCTGGCCAATCTCCTGGCAGCCGGAGACGAGGCCCCGGTGCGCCGGTCTTTGAAATATCTCATGGCCCTGCGGGCCTACATGCGATCATCTCGCCTGGAAAAAACCCCGGACAAAAGCATCCTTGAGCAGGCCGGCCTGGATGAGAAACTGGATGCGCAAACGGTCCTGGAAATCTATGATCTGCTGGCCATTGCCAAACACAAGGACCGGTTCGTGATTCCAACCGCCCCAAACCCGGACCAGGCCGATATGCGCGCGGCCCAGGGCGAAAAAGGATTTGAGTAAAGCCATGGACAAAACAGCTCAAAAACAGATCAAAACATTGTCGTTTCTGCTCCAGTTTCCGGACAAAGACACCCTTGAGTCCCTGCGCGAAGCCACCACGGAAACAGAGCAGGTGTTTGCCGAACCCGGGCGGGTCCACGTGCGAAAGTTTCTGCAATACCTGACAGAAACCCCGAACCTGGCCGTACAGGAAGCCTTTTGCGCGGCATTTGACCTAAACCCAGACACCTGCATGAACCTGACCTGGCATGAATACAAGGACGGCGCCAAGCGGGGCCCGGCCCTGGCCCGGTTTGCCCGGGCCTTTGACGATGCCGGGTTTGCGCCCGTGTGCCGCGATCTGCCCGATTACCTGCCCATGGTGCTCGAACTCATGTCCCAGGGCACAAACGGCGAATTGCAATGGATCGTCGCAGATCACGGGCAGACCGTAAAAATGCTCACAGAGCGGCTCAGATCCATGCAAAGCCCGTATACCACAGTTTTTCAGGTTTTAACCGAAACATTGGAATTTTGTGCCAATCAACACAAAAAGGGGGCATGATGAGCGGATTTGTCCATATCCTGGGTTTTATCGTGTTTCCGTATATCGCCCTGACAATCTTTGTCCTCGGCCATGCCTGGCGCTATGTCACGGACTGGAAGCGCTGGAACGCGGCATCCTCCCAGTTTCTCCACAAAGACAGCCTCAAAGGCGGCATCACCATCTTTCACTGGGGCGCGCTGTTGACCCTGGTGGGCCATGCCGGGGGCATGCTGATCCCCCAGCGGGTTTATGAGATGTTCGGCGTCACTGCCGCGGCCCACAATTTCATGGCCCACTGGATCGGCCTGGTGGCCGGGTTGCTCATGATTGCCGGGGTGATCTGGCTGCTGGTGCGCAGAATCAGCCAGGACCGGATTGCGGCAAACACGTCCGTGCATGATTACGTGCTGCTGGCACTGCTCCTGGTGGTTTCCGGGCTGGGGCTATACAACGTGGTGTTCACCCATTATGACGTGCTCTACTCGGTGGCGCCCTGGATCCGCAGCATCGTAATCCTGGCTCCCAATCCCGCGCTCATGGCCCCGGTGCCGGTGTCCTATAAGCTGCATATCCTAAGCGCCTTTGTTCTTCTGGCCTATTCGCCCTTTACCCGGCTGGTCCACATCTGGAGCGCGCCCGTGACCTATTTGTACCGAAGCTACGTGATTTTCAGAAAATCGCCCGGCACAAAAGGAGCCTGAGTTATGGCAGATGAAAACAACCATGAAAACGAAGCGGTCTGCTATGCCCAGTCCAGCCGGACCGCGGCTTTGACCTGGACCACCCTGGCATTTTTTGCCGGGTTTGCCGGGGTTTCGGCATTCGGGCCCATTGTGGCGCGCCTAAAGGAATCCATGGAAATCAGCGCCGTGCTCATGGGTGTGCTGTCGGCCTCGCCGTCTTTGACCGGGTCACTTCTGCGCATCCCCTTTGGCGCGGCCGTGGACCGCATGGGCGGCAAAAAGCCCATCCTGATTCTGCTGGGCCTGGCCGGCGCGGGCATTATCGGCCTGGCCCTGTTGTATGCCCTGTTTCCCGAGCCTACAGCCGCCCAGTTCCCGCTGTTTTTAATGGCCGGCATCTTGTGCGGCTGCGGCATTGCCATATTTTCGGTGGGCATTCCCACGGTGTCCTACTGGTATCCCCAGAAAAAGCAGGGCTCTGCCCTGGCCGCCTATGCCGGGCTGGGCAATCTGGCCCCGGGCCTGTTTGCCATGCTTTTGCCCGCCATGGTGGCGGCAATGGGGCTGAAGTTTTCCTACATTGTCTGGGCGGTGTTTGTGCTGGCCGTATTTGTGCTGGTGATATTGTTTATGAAGGATGCCCCGTATTTTCAATACCGGGAAATGGGCATTGAAATCGATGAAGACGCCCTGATCCATGCCTGCGGCCAGGAGCTGCTGCCCTCGGGCGCTGCAACGGATTCGCTGAAAAAAGCCGGGGCAAACTGGCGCACCTGGATTCTGACCTATTTTTACTTTATCAACTTCGGCGGGTTTATCGCGCTCACCGTCTGGTTTCCCACCTACTGGTCCGAGTTTTTCAAAATGAGCATCATAAACGCAGGGTTTCTCACCGCCGCTTACTCCCTTTCCTCCTCCCTGCTCCGTGTGGCCGGCGGCCGGGCCGCAGACATTTTCACCGGCGAAAAAGTGGCCCTGTTTTCCTTTGCAGCCGTCATTGCCGGCTCCATCCTCATGGTCCTGGTGACCCAATCCTTTGCCCTGGCCCTTTTGGGCCAGATGATCATGGCATTAGGCATGGGCTTTGCCAACGCAGCCGTGTTCAAGCTGGTGCCGCGCTACACCCCGGCAGCAGTGGGCGGGGCCTCGGGCATCGTGGGCGGCCTGGGCGCATTTGGCGGATTTGTGATCCCCCGGCCATGGGCCTGTTTGTAACCATCTCCCCGCAAGCCGGCTACAGCAACGGCTTTGTGGTCTTTACCATACTCACCATAGCCGCCCTGGGGCTTTTGTACGTGCTGTACCGCTATCCCCCGGCAGAGGGCGAA
Organism: Desulfobacterales bacterium; assembly: GCA_034520365.1. Lineage (NCBI taxonomy): Bacteria > Pseudomonadati > Thermodesulfobacteriota > Desulfobacteria > Desulfobacterales > Desulfobacterales bacterium. Next base: position 199,404 of record JAXHNP010000006.1, on the reverse strand, counting down.
GCCCTGTAAACAGCCGGAATGAAAGCAATGGTGGAATTTATTATGAAAGATTGAGCAGAGCGGAAAAGGCTTTACAAATTATGGGATATCCCCCCCATCCTGGCACGCAGATGTATTACGCGCTCGGGAAAAACGCATCTCCGAAGGGACATCGCACTTTTTGTAAGAAAGCGGTGAGGGAACACCTCAAATGAATGCAAGGCCGTAAATGGAAAAAGTGAAAAGTAAAGCGTGCGATCAATGATGAGCCGTGCGGTCCAATTCTTCTCGGATTACCTGACGGATAACTTCCTCATTGAGCGGTTTTCCGCTTTTGGAAAGGTATTCTCTAAGGGCTTCATTGATCATCGTTTGATAACCATACCCCGCCTTATCCGCTCGTTCACGGAAATCTTCAAGGACATCGGTATCAAGATATATTGTAATTCTGGTTTTTCCTTTGGTTGGAACAACCTGGCCTCTTTTGGCATTTTCAAAATTATATTCCTTTTTCATATTGTTTCCTTTCCGATGGTGTCGCTTTTCGAGCAGATATTAAACGGATGGTCCCGGCACGATATAAATAAACAATCACAATTGTCCGGCCAACTGCATCCGAGCCAATGCTTACAAACCGTTGTTGGGCTGCAACGACTTGCTCCTCTAATGTCATGGCAAATGGGTCATAAAGTACCATTTCTGCATCGGAAAAGCGGATTTTATGTTTTTTGAAGTTGCTTTCAGCTTTTTTGGGATCCCATGTTACTTGCATAATTTATAATATGCATATAATATATGTATGTCAATAATTTTCGGGATGGGGACCAGGCCTACCAGCAGTTGAAAGAAAAACTGGAAGCTCAGGCCAAAACAGAATTAAAGCCGGAAAAGGAGCAAAAGGCGAAAGTCGAACGAGACGAAAAAGTGGCAAAATATTGGCTTGACCCTCCCCGGCTCCAAAACAGCCGCGGTTTCAATCGACTCGAATTGAAGCAACTTCTTCTTATTATTAAGGAAAACCATCCGGGGGAAGTCAAGATTCTCTGAAAAGGTGGCTTGAAGAGCGAAATTCCCCCAGCCCAACCAGTCAGTAAACCGGAGGCCGGAAAGGCTCGCCGCGCTTCACGGCAAGTTCATTGGCGGCGCCGGTTACCTTCAGCGTTGGCGTATAAGTTGAATAAATCTTCAGATAACTCGAACTTTGGGAGTAGTGCTTGTTTTGCGGGGACTGTGCCGGAGTAATCTCTGATCTTCTGCCTCTTCCCGATTCATCATACCTTCAGCCATAAGGGGGACTCACATGACAGATGCAACGATTCAGGCGTTAAGCGGCATAAGGGATCTTTCAACGGTAAAGTGGTACGTCATACCGCTGCTTATGATCGTGATGTACATTTACGCAAAGGAAATCAAGCAGGCCCGCTTATCCGGCAACTGGAATGCAGTTTTTGCAGGCCTTACCCTGTTTGGCGTCGATTTTTTCAATGAGACCTGGAATGGATGGGTCATGCATTTCACCCAGCGATCGGCCTTATGGACAACCCCCGGCGAAACAGCCCTGCGGGTCATGGTCGGCTGGAATATTGAAATCATTTTCATGTTTCTGCTGGCGGGCATTGTTTATTATCACACGCTTTCGGAGAGCACGACGGAAAAAATAATAGGTATTCCGGAAAAATGGTTCTGGGCCGTAGGTTTTTCCGCATTTGCCGTTTTTGTCGAATGTCTTCTCAATATCGGCGGGCACCTGGTTTGGGAATACCCGTTCTGGTATCTTTCCTTCAAGGGCATCTGGCTGATCTTTTTCTTTGGCTATTTTCACTTCTTCTGTGCGATCATCCTGGTGATCAGCCTCAAGTCAATGAAGAGCAAAATAATCACCCTGTCGATTATCTATGCCGTGCCGGCGATCATGAACATCCTCGCGTTCGGGGTTTTCGGCTGGAATTATTAGATTTCGGAAATATCCGCATTGATAAAAATCGGAAGACACCATACTAATTTTCCCTTCCATCGATGAAATTGGTATGGTGTCCCCGAATTTACATAGAAATTAAAACAAATGATTGATAATGGGAATAGAAATAAATAATGACCACATTATTTGAACCCGGCACAATCGGACAGATGAATATTAAAAATCGATTTGTCAGGTCAGCAACCGCCGAACTGCTTGCAACAGATGACGGTCGCGTGACAGATAAATATCTCAAGGCTTATCGACAGCTGGCAAGAGGGGGTGTTGGGCTTATCATTACCGGAAATTTCTATGTGAATCCGATCGGTCAGGCGCTGCCGAGAAGTATCGTTATGCATAGAGATGAAATTGTGGATGATCTCAGAAAAGTTGTAAAAACCGTTCATGAGCACGGCGCTAAAATCGTTGCCCAGATTAATCACGCGGGTCGACAATGTTATCCCAATTTCATTAAACAAAAACCGATTGCACCATCAGCGGTTCGCGATATGATGTCGCTTGTCAAACCCAGACAGATGTCTCTAAAAGAAATCGAAGAAACCATAACTGCTTATGGAGACGCTGCACGACGGGTAAAGGAAGCCGGATTTGATGGTGTACAGATCCATGCTGCACATGGATATATGATTAATCAATTCCTCTCCTGTCACACCAACCGCCGGAAAGACGAATGGGGAGGTTCTTTGGATAATCGAATGCGGTTTCTGATAAGGGTGTATGAATTAATCCGCGAAACCGTTGGCCCGGATTACCCCGTTCTGATTAAAATAAATGGAGAAGACTGCTTTCCAAATGGTGTAACCATTGATCAGTCATTGGCAGTGTGTGAAAAACTGGATGAACTGGGAATAGATGCCATTGAAGTGAGCGGTGGCATTGGCGAAACCGGATTTTCCACTATCCGTGGAGACATCCCCAGAGATCTGCTGATGAAAAACCGGAATATTATTGAAAAAATCCTCATCCGGTTTTCGTTCGAAAAAAAATTGCGAAAAAATGCGAAATTTAGCGAGGCCTATTTTCTGCCTTTTGCGACAGCTGTCAAGAAAAAGGTCAACGTACCGGTTATTTCTGTCGGTGGCATACGCCGCAGAGAAACAATGGAAAATATACTTAAAAACAAGGATGCGGATTTTATTTCTTTATCCCGTCCCTTTATTCGTCAACCCAACATAGTCAACCAATTTGAAAAAGGAGAAAAAGATCCCATTACCTGTGATAACTGTAACCGGTGCTCGTTTGAGATGATCGTTCATCATAAGCCAATGCGATGCTATAATAAAGACAAGCCTTAAGGGATAGAGAAAAACAATGAAAAAAAAATTATTATTAATAAATCCGGCTCAAAGCAAAAAACCAAATCTGGCCAATCTGATCACAATTCCATCATCAAGTTTAGGGTACCTTGCTGCACTGACGCCTCCCAATTGGGATATAAAAATTATGGATGAAAATATTGAGGACTTAACTTTTGAGGAGGCTGACCTTGTCGCGATAACCACTTACACCTGTACTGCTCCCAGAGCATATGAAGTATCTGAGATTTACAGGCGAAAAGGAATAAAAACAGTTATCGGCGGCGTGCATGTCTCAATGCTGCCGGATGAAGCCGCACAGTATGTTGATACGGTTGTTATAGGTGAGGCGGAATCAGTATGGGGAACTGTATTAAAAGATTTTGAAAAAAATGAAATGAAAAAGCGGTACACGTCAGAACTTATTTCTCTGGAAAATCAAGTTCACCCCAGAACGGATCTCTACTCTAGAAAATATAAATTGTTTACAGTGGAAACGTCCAGAGGCTGCCCCAATGATTGTGAGTTCTGTACTGTAGGGTTATTTAATGGGCACAAGTACAGACAAAGACCTGTTGAAGATGTACTAGATGAACTGGAAAAACTACCCCGAAAGTTTTTCATGTTTTCAGATAACAATATTCTGGGTCATGGAAAAAAGGCAGAAGAAAGAGCGATTCGTTTGTTTAAAGGCATGGTTGACAGAGGAATAAAAAAACGATGGGGTTGTTACGTTGGAATTGATTTTGTAAACAATCCGGAAGTTTTAAAATGGGCTAAAAAAGCCGGCTGCTCAAGCTGTTTCATCGGTTTTGAATCCCTCAACGAAGAATCACTTAAAGAAATCAAGAAAACCAGAAATTTAAAAATGGGTGTGGATCATTATAAAGAGGTTGTACAAAAAATCCATGACAACGGCATTGGACTTATAATTGGATCATTTGTTATGGGTAATGATAATGATTATCCGGATATTTTTCAAAGAACAACGGATTTTATTTTAGAGTCAAAGATAGATACGGCACAACTCTCAATTCTAAACCCTTTTCCGGGTACAAGACTATTTGAAAGACTTGAGAAGGAAGGAAGGCTATTATGCAAAAATTATCCTCACGATTGGCAGTATTTGGATTTCACAAAAGTTTTATATAAACCGAAGAACATGACACCTGATCAGCTGCGTGAAGGCGTTGCCCAGGTTTACAGAGACACTTCATCAAGATTAACATCGCTGAAAAGAGCAATTACTTCATACACAGAAACGAAAGATCTGTTGGGAGCAATTATTTCGTACTTTGGTAATCGCTCTTCCGGTGACCTTTGGCGCAAAGTATCTGGTGCCGTCGACTTGGAATAGGTTTATACCTGTATGATATTTAAAAAAATGTTTTTGATAATGGTATTTTCCCCTTTTGCCTGTGTATATCACACCACCAAATATTTTTTTAGTAAAAACAGGGTGAATGATTTTTTTTATAAAAAAATTGTTACGATCGGCGCAAATTCTTTATCATCCCATATCCCCACTTTACAAAAAGATGAAGAATTCTCTGTTTTCAGCTCTAAAATGAAAGAAACGGTATCGAAAATTCCATTTGAAAAATCAGAAGTAACGATTGATGCGCCTGATATGGTAAAGTTCAAGGTGACGGTTTGTCAATTTGTTGAGGTTGCCAAACTTTTAGGTATGAGCAGGCTTGCGAAGGCTTTCTGCGATGCTGATATCGTTTATTGTCAAAAATACCAGCCCAATATTATATTTGAACGTAAATTTACACTTGAAAAAGGCGATCCATTTTGTGATCACACGTATAAAAAAATGAGCAAAAAGAATATCGCCTAAATTTTTATGTCATGTTTTGCTATTTTTTTGACACGTTGATATCCTGGTATGTCTCCTTTGATCCCACACTTGCCAATCGTACGGGCTTTTTCAGGCGTTAGTCTCAAGCCGTTCGGAATCATTCTTCCCGGCTCTGAAATACACCCGCCACCCAGATAAACATCATGCCCCAAACAAATGCCCAGCGCAAGACTTCCCGTGTCAACAGGATTGCCGTTTTTCATAACGGATATATTTTTGCCATCAAAGCGATAGTCGGAGACAATTACCCCGTCAGCCAGGAATGAATTTTTTCCGCATAAGCTGGTAAATAAAAATTTGGATGAGGAAACAGCGCCTGGGTACATGACGGAGGAAAACGCGCCGGCCATGGAGTCGATAACACATCCTTCACCAAGCACAGAAAATTCTATCGTGGAATTGCTGCCGATACTGGTGCCAGCTCCGATTTTTGACATCCTTATGACTGAACCGGCGCCAATGGTAACATTGTCATTTATTGTACTTCCTTCAATATAAGCAGTGGGGTGAATATCACAGTTACGGCCAATCTTATTTGTCTTGTTCAGTATCTTCCATTTATTAACGGAGCGAGCCCTTAAGGCCAGAATTAAAAGTTTAAGAGGAGAAGCCTTTCTCAGACGTGCGAGCTCTGAAAATAAGACAAATATATTCGCTGCCCATAGATTTGCCCAGTGATCAATCTGAATAATTATGGAATCTGTATATGGAAAGCGAAATTCTTTAGTGTCCGTGACGTGTTCCGGCAAGGGGGTAACTTCTGAGAACTGGTCCGGATCTATCACAAGCGGTTCCGGCACAAGCGGTTTGAATTCCCCTCTTCGTTCTTTAGCGGGCATGTAGTGAAGGCCATATTCAACTCTGTCAGGAAATTTTTTTATATCCTGGGTGGGGAGTATGCTTCGAAGCGTAAAAAGACCCGTCTTCATGGCGCAAATAGTTGGACGTTTAAGCTTTCGTGATTCTTTAATAAATTGTTGCATGACCTCAGGGGAAAAAAAGAGGCTGTCTTCAAAAAAGATATGTTCGTCCGGATCGTCAATCTGTCCCGAATAAGGTTCAGGCTGGAGTTCTATACCCAGTTCAAGCAGAATTTCTTTCTGAGTATCCGCAAGAGAGCGGTTATGGATGAGGCAGTCCAGTGGATGATCACCGAACGGCTTGATAGTTTTGTTGCTTTTGATCCTGTAAGCTTTCATGGAAGTCCTACTCTTGACCCTTTCGCTTCTTTTAAAAATAAGATTCTAATTTTCCACGACGCCTGATATCAAGCGTAGCACAATGGAAAGTCCCTCCGTATGGGCTGAAATTAAGAAAGTTACAGGGTATGATCTTAAATCCCCAGTCTTCAAATGCTTTATTCATTGTAACCTGAGAGGCTTCACAAATTAAACGTTTCTCATCAAGCATTAACACATTCATATTGATCCACATGCTGGTCATTGCCGTATATTCATTAAATATGCCACCAAGCGTCCCGCCTTTTACGATATCCGGATCCGGCGCTACCAGTAAATCCCAGGATTTAAGAACGGACGGTAGGTTTTTTGTGTCTAAATAGTAAGGATTTATCAGCGCCTTTCCCGGCGCAAGGGGCACGAACGTTGTGTCGATATGCAACGCCTTCGGGTCGCGACTTAAAAGAACATGAACATTATAATCATCTCCCAAATGGCGTCGGACCCATTCAATACCGGCATCATTCGTTGCATTGCTTTTAGTAACAAAAATATCCTTGCCGCATCGCGCAAAATCAGCCGCATCGAACACAATTTCCGACTCATTTATTATAAATCCATCTTCTTCACTCCGTTCTTCCACAGGATTAGCATAATCATAATTGTACAAAGAATCACGCAAAGGTGGTTTTGGCGGCGATGTCCATTTCGCTCCCTGATCAAAATACTCTTTAAACAACGAATAGTATGCATGCCGCTCAAAATATCGATTTCTCCATGACATGGGTGCTTCTATTATTTCATTACCAATGACCAGGAAACAATCCCTGGGACAAGCCGTGGTATGACCTTTAGAAGACCAGAGAGGTGTCTTATATTTTTTACCATGATCAATAACCTCCGGTCTTCTGACCGTTACGCCTTCTCCTTCAAGGATACGAATAAATTCATCCAACTCCTTCTGAGCCGGTTCAACAAAATATTTTTTGGGGCGTCTTTTTTTCCCCCCTAATAAAATGAGAAGATTATAAAGATCGCTGGGTATGCCCCCCTTCATATAAAAATGATGCTGAGGATATATACTCTCTTCAATTCGACCGACTACGATTTCCTCCAACAAATCCCACTCGTTATAAGAATTAACAATAGGTAAGCTTTTATGATCACTACGATCTTTTTCAGTCTTTCGAGTCTTATCTTCTGAGTAAACATACCGGGCTGAATTCATTTCAATCCCCTTTTAAACGTCTTAAATATGATTTATCGAAAGAAATATATGAAATATCAGAGAGCTACCTAACCGGTTTCTATTATCAAGGATAGCGATGCGCGTCCAGAATTATTATTTAATTTAATTACGAAATGTTATGATTCCTGCTCAAAAATATGATTATTTTGGAATCTTAAATCCAAATCAGGCTTATGCCATAATTAGAATTGCTGAAGACCCTATAATCACTCTGAGATTCTATTGACAATATTTTAAAAATAATTTAATTTTTATCTTTTATCTAAAGTATTAATATTGATAACAAATATAAAATATTTAAAAATACATGCATCGATCTGAATATGTTTGTGGTCAATTCCGCTTAAATCTGTTGCAACTAGCCGTTATTTGATATCGTTTTCATTCTGCTGTCCATATTTTAATTATTTATAAATTTGGTTATCCGGTTAACTCCAGTGCGAAGGGATCAGCCAGTCAGAAAAATGATGGGAATGGTTTATCGAAATCGCTATCGGGATCGCTATCGAAATCGAAATGTTTCGATCCCGATAGCGATAGCGATTTCGATCCCGATACAATTCCCACTGGAGTCAAACAGATAACCGGATTTATAAATTTAGAATTTTAACTCATTTAATTGTATTTTGCTATGAATAATAGATTATTTGATGAAATAGACAAACTAATTGATCTTTCATGGATGCAAGAAAAACAATATGTGAAATATGGTGAAATGCAATATGCTCTATTAGGATACAATGATCTTGATATTGCTAAATGGGAGTCAGCGCATGGCAAGCCAATCATTGACACGCGGTCTAATGATTACTTGAGTATTCAAAAACTTTCCGAAGCGCTTGAGGCGAAAATATCTCAAGTTCCAAAAGAAGTACATGTATCCTCAGCCCTGTTTCAGGATCGCCAGGGAGGGTCAGTAAAGGATTCTTTAAAGCAAATATTGGGTTCGGAGTCTATAATGCTGGTGAAATCCGGCACCGAAGCCAATTTAATTGCTACTGACATGTTGGCACATAAAAATATTCCGGTATATTTTGACAAACATTCTCATGCGTCAACGCGTGGGGGGTTTAATATGGCAAGAGGCCGGATGCTTCTGGACAAATATTTGAAAGTCGATGTTGAAAATGCTTTAAACGCTTTAGAGAAATCAAACACCTCTGAAGAGGACATCTGTAGAATTATTCAAAAACCTTTACTCAGGATTTTAGAATCAGTTGGATTCTATTCTTTTAATCACAATGATTATGATCATTTGAATGAACAAATAAAAAAACATGGCCCCGGCATCGTATTTACTGAAGGCCTTTTCAGTGTATACGGGGATTTGCTGAAACCGGAAATCGCAGAGATAGCGAAAAAACATGATTGTGCCCTTGTATTAGATGAATCACATTCATTATTCGGCACGGCCACTTCTGATCTGACAATAAATAGAAATCTACAAGCAAAAGCAGATATTCTTACAGCCAGTTTATCTAAAGCTGGTTGCAGCCTTCTGGGTGTCATTGGATTGCAACCGGAATTTTTCGAAAAAAGATATATCTATTTGGAAAAAAAATTAAAACGAACACTTACAGATACTGAAAGAGAAAGAGCAAAATTAGCACTATTTAATTTATTCCGAAGGTCTATTTTTTATGTTTTCTCAAATGCTCCCAGCGATATTGAAGAATCCGGTCTGCAGGCAAGAATAGATTTCTTATTGCAAAGTCCGGAGCGCAGAGCCATCCTTCTGGATAAGACAAAATACATTAGAGAAAAAATCAGAAATGCAGGAATTAAACTTTTATCAGAATCACCGATGATGTTTTTTGAAGTCGGAAGTGAACCCGATTCTGTTGAGTTTAGAAATTATTTAATTGAGCAGCATGGCATTATCGGGTCATTGTATATTCCTCCGGCAACGCCAATCAATGCAGCGGGATTAAGAGCATGTGTGAATTATCATATATGTAATGATAATGAGCAAGTCGAACGATTTATATATGGAATAATTGATGCGCATAAAAAGATCAAATTTGATAATAAATGCAGAAAAAAAAATGAATTATACTTCTGATGGCCATGAGGCCGTTTTTTTCGTAACCAGACTTTAGCAGCAAGACGCCTGGCAACAGGACCTTCTCCTTAAATTTATGGGAACTAACATGGCAGGGGGAAAAGGTATTAAAGGTGGAGATATCACAGTAGTGGGGATTCCATCCGATAAAAATTCATCCTATCTCAGAGGGCCAGCGTTAGCTCCCAGGCGCATTCGGGAAGCCTTGTTTTGCGAATCGTCAAACATGTGGACCGAGGATTTGATTGATTTAGGAGAATTCTCTGGCTGGGAAGTATTAGACGATATGAGACTATCGAGCCAGGAGAACGTTTCTGAGCTAATAGAAAACGAAATCAGACAATTGCTAAAAAGAAGGCTGCGGGTCATTTCACTGGGCGGGGATCATTCGATTACTCGCCCAATAATTCGTGCCTATGGAAAGGGGTATCAGAATCTGAATATCTTGCATCTGGATGCCCATCCTGATCTTTATGATGAGTTTGATGGCAATCAGTACTCACACGCCTGCCCGTTTGCAAGAATATTGGAAGAGAATATGGCAATAAGATTGGTACAGGTGGGCATACGCACAATGGATGGGCACCAGTATGAGCAGGCAAAACGCTTTGGTGTAGAGGTCATTGAGATGAAGGACATTGGCAAAATAGAGCAGATAAAATTTGATGGCCCAGTATATTTGTCGTTAGATTTGGATTGTCTTGATCCGGCATATGCCCCCGGAGTTTCTCATCACGAACCAGGGGGGATGAGCACTCGAGAAGTCCTGGGGATTATCCGCAATTTCAAGGGGCGATTGGTTGGTGCAGATATCGTTGAATACAATCCAGAACGAGATCTTCATGGTATGACAGGTATGGTGGCAGGAAAAATATTAAAAGAAATCATTGGCAGAATGCTGGGGGAGGCTTCCTGCTGAAATCACCTTAAGATCTGGAGGCTGCTTTTCGCCGGAAAGTATTTGCGCTGCTCAAAAAAAAGGGCTTCATCAATGATTTTATCATCGACAATATGATGAACTGGCATCTGCTTTTTGGGCCGGATGTTGAACTATAGTCAACTATGCGAGACATCCGCTGACAAAGTAGATACGGCAAAATTGGAAATCCCCCATTCCTAAATGACATCTCCTGAAACAAACAAGCTTTTGCGATAATGCCAGCTCTTTGATACACGGATTTTCGCGAGGTCATTTTCCGCTATATTTGCAGCATCTCCGGATGCGCGATAATAAAAGACCTTTTCCGGAAAATCCGCCAGGCAGACGCGCCAATTCTGCCGCTTTTTTTCAAGAATGGTAACTGAAATCACATCCGCTTCCTCGGGAAGCCAGTACTGTGATTTGGGATCGAACAGTTTTTTGGCGAGCCGACCGGCATGATTCGAAAGAAAAGCATCATTTCCACCGCCCACCGAAAGCTGAAACATTTCCCGGTCCATCTTGTATGATCGATCCTTTTTTTCTTTGTGTTTTTCATTTTCGAGATCACAGAGGAAGGCATATAGTGCCTCATCATCTAAAACACAGCGAATCAGGGTTCGAAATCCGCTGTATTTCTTAAACAGTTTCCCATCTTCATGCATGAACTCCGAAGCACGAATATGATCCGGCAAAGACATGCCGATATACCTTGTATGATCGGGTTTTTCTCTGCCAATCAACATATAGGCAATATGGGGATTCCAGAAAAATCCTTTTAAAAGATATCTCAATGATGCCTCCGGATCTTTCAGCGCGTATTTGATCAGGGCTTTCATATAACAGGCATTATCCCACAGAAATTCAGAAAACAGTTTGTCCGCCATTTCAAGATCCCCCAGTTGAAAATAGCAAAGCCCCATCATATTATAAGTTCCCCAAAGGGGTTGGTATTCGTGACAGCGGTTAAGCGTTTCAATGGCTTTTTCATACCGTTTCAGATGCATCAGCGAATCGGCTTTACCGGTCAGCGCATTGAAAAAGGGCCGGAACCGGTGGTGGGAATACAAGTCTGAAATCTCATATTTCGGGTTGTATTCACAATCATTGCAATTATCCGTATTCCAGTCCGGACATTCGACGATATACTGGCAGACCCTGTCATCTTTGGTCTTATCGATTTCACTCTGCTTGATGAGCGTTTCCGGATCTTTGGCGATCTCGCCGTCAATTATTTCTTTTCCGATTCTTTCTGCTTTTTCAAAATAGGATAAAGCCAGTAAATGATTGTCATAAATCGTCTCGAGACTGCCGGCATAATATAGAAAATCGATGTTGTCCGGATCGAGTTTCAGGCCTTCGAGAAACGCAGCTTTGGCTTCATCCCAGTTTCCCGCCGAGTATAACTCGAGACCTGTTTCGTACAAATGTTCTATCCTCTCAGACGCTTTATTTGGTTCCGGTATCATATCCTGTACCGCCTTTTTTTCAAGCATTGCCAGTTTTTCGCCGATCAATGATTCCAGGTGTTTTAACAGCGGTTCTGCATAAGCAAGATTTTTGATTTGATTTGGATACAACGGATGCTGTAGCGAGGACAAAACGGAGGTCATCTGCAAGGCGGCATCCCAGATGGGATTGGAGTCCGTGATAACCGCTTTTTCAAGCAAATCCTTAATTTTTCGTTTCAATTCAGACCGGTCCACCTTTTTTGCGATGCCGTCGAGTTTCATATCCAGTGAATCACAAAACATCCGCCACTGGTTCTTATCGTCGACCGCCTGCCGGGCAGCGGAAAAGGTTTGAAAAACATGAAGTCTTTCCTGCTTAATGGATTTGTTGACCCTGCGATTGTGCAGAATAACGATGGAGTCGCCTTGTAAGCGGGGAAAAGCCATGGAAGTGTCCTCCTTATGCAAGAATGTAATGTTGTTTTTTATATAAAAAACATTACATAAAGACATTGTCAAGATTTTTTTAGGCCACCTCATTGTGCAAGTATGGCCTTACCGATAAACGGCGCAGAAAGGCCCCGACTTTCCCTGTTTTCTGAGAACTGAAATTTAGGTGACATGGCGTTGAAAGCTTTTTTTGTGAAACCTCCGGCCTTGAATTTCTTTTTCAGAGGCGTTATTTCTGTTTCAATCATTGACACAGATACATACCGCATACTTATTGAAAAACCTGTAATCTTTCCGGGAGGCACCGATGGCAGACCAAAATGCATCGGGAACAAATGAGTGTTGAGGACAAGCTACAGGCGATCGAAGAAATTTGGGCCGACCTTGCCGGCACACCAGAGGATATCCCCTCCCCATCCTGGCACGCAGATGTATTACGCGCTCGGGAAAAACACATCTCCGAAGGGAAATCACACTTTTTGGATATAACCGAAGCCAAGAAAGCGGTGATAGAAAAACTCAAATGAGGGTTCAAGTCATTATCAAGACCCTTATCTTTATCTGCCGAAGAGGGATGGGGTGCTTCAACCTGCCACAAAATCCACCGACGATGTCTACAGGCCCAGAAACCCGCAAAACTCTGGTTATTTTCAGTGCGTGCAAAATCATTTTGAAGTCCTGGAGATGGCCTGGGAAGAGCGTTATCAAAGCCGATACGGATCTTTCCGGCCCTATGTCAATGTGTATTGCAGCAAGACCCTCTGGTCGGGCAATGATGACGGCATCGAAAATCTGGCCAGATACATTATCCGGGCATGGTTGATAGCCAGAGCAAAAGCATTTTAAAAAAGGAACTCATGCTCCAGCCTGATCCTCCTTTATGATATCATGATCAACGTTAAACGGATTTACCAAAAATTTTTCAGAAAAGGCTTGACGGGGCAACTGCATTTCCTTACTTTAAAGTAAGGAACCATAGATGACAACAGGAGGTCATGATGCACGCAACACTGACAAGCAAGGGCCAGATTACCCTGCCGAAAGACTTAAGAGAAAAATTGGGGCTTACGGCCGGAGACCGGGTGGAGTTTATAGTCGAAGATGATCATGGCGTAAGGCTGGTAGCAAGGTATACTCCGGTCAGCCAGCTCAAGGGCATGCTGCCCAGGCCTCAAAGGACAGTATCGCTTGAGGATATGGACCGGGCCATTCGTAAAGAGAGCCAAAAAAAATGATCGGCCTGGATACCAATGTGCTGGTGCGCTATTTGACCCAGGATCATGCGGAGCAGTCCCCGCAGGCCAACGATCTGATCGAGTCGTGTTGTACAATGGAAAATCCGGCAATGATTGCAACAGTTGTTCTCTGCGAGCTGGTCTGGGTTTTGCGCGGAGCCTACAAATATGAAAAACACTGGGTGATCAAGGTTCTTGAGCAGATTCTTTCCACAAAAGAGTTTGCCATCGAAGACCCGCATTCCGCCGGATCTGCACTTGCCGCCTACCGGAGAGGACCAGCCGATTTTTCAGACTATATCATCATTTACAAAAATCGTTCAGCCGGATGCGAGACGACCTACACCTTTGACCATAAACTCGCCAGACACAATCGGGCACGCATCCTGGATTTGACTGAAAAATAGGCACGGGCACGGCGGTTTTTTCGTCAACACGATAAATGCTGCCCTTGTGCAGAAACACGGGATTCAAAACTTCACCCCGATTCTTTCAAACATCATGTCCAGATAGGTTTTGCCGCTGATGCGGCCGTCAATCTGACTTCCGTTTTCTCGACTCTCAGACCAGTCCAGGCGCAGCACGTTTTTGGCCTTCATGGCGTCAATGACCTCAAGCGTCTTGTCATCCGGGGCGATGCCCTCTCCGGCGGTGCCCAGGGGAGACGAATCCCTAAGCAGAATAAACGAATGCACGAAAAATTTTCTGCCGTGGCCGGAGAGGGGTACGCCCTTTATATTTTTATATTTAATAAACGCGGCAGGTCCAAACCCTCTTGGGATGCAATCTGTTTATCTTTTTTCACGGAAACACTCACGGTCGGGGCAGCAATTTTGAGCCGGTCGGCAATATCGGTCATCGATATCCCCAGCTCCCGTGCCAGCCAGAAACAAAGAAGAGACCGGCCCTTTACAACTGTCCTGTTTTTGCCGGGTCCACTTTCTCCTTTCTCAAAATGCATTGACTATAATATAAAACCAATTTAACTTTAACTATGGAATAAAAATACTAAAAGGGGCTTCTTTGAAATCGATATATAAGGAGGACTTGAACTGCAAATATAAATATATAAAGGGCGTCCCCATTCTCTACATAGGAATTTCATTGTTTAATGCCATGTCAAAGGCCGGATTTCATGGTTAAACAGACCCATCTCATAGACCAAATCTACGCGACTGCCAGCGATCCGGATGCCTGGACACCCATGCTTCATGAGCTGATTGAAGCAACCGGCTCCAGATCGGCAAGAATGCTGGTGCTGAACGCTGAAGCCGATAAGGTGACATCCAGTATTAAAATCAACATTGATGACAGCTATCATCGTCAATATGTGGATTACTACGTCAACAAATGCCCCTGGCGGCCGGAACTGCGCCGGAGACCACCAGGCCGGCTCTATTCCACTTACCTGCATTTCTCCTGCCGGCAGCCGGATTTCTATAATACCGAATTTTTCAATGACTGGGCCCGGACCCAGGACATCCATCACGGCATTTGCGGAACCATTTACCAGGATGATGACAAGACCATCCAACTGCTGATCCAGCGCACCCGGGACCAAGGCCACTATACTGAAGCAGATGCAGACGCTGTCAATCGTTTGGTGCCCCACATGCAGCACTCCCTTTTGATCGCCGGCAAAATCGCCGGCAGCCGGGCTCAGGCCGAAGCCATTGCCATGGCCGCCGGCTATGAGGCTCTTCCGTTTCTGGTAATGGATAAATCCCTTAAGGTGATTTTCTTTACTTCTGCAGCAAAAAGTCTGATATCCGAAATTGCTTTGCTGGAAATAAAAAAAGACAAACTGTTCATAAAAGACGAACTTTACAACAAACGCCTGAATCGATTGCTGCAGCAGTGCCTGAAAGCCGCTGACAGCCGCCTGTTTCACACAGCAGGAGAAAGTCTTGCCATACAGCGGCCCGGCAGTCAGGATCTGCATCTGGTGATTCGGCCGCTGCATCCGGAGATTCCCCTGCTTTTGGGCCAATCCGGCCTTTATGTGGCTGTTTACTTTTATGAACCCGAAGCTCCGGTCACAATAGATTCGGAAAGACTGAGAAGTCTTTATGCGTTATCCGAAGCCGAGGCCCGGGTGGCCGCGGCAATGGTGGCCACCCCTGATTCAGCCGAAATTTCAAAGCAATGCGCCATCAGCATGCATACGGTACGCTCGCATGTCAAATCCATTTTTGCAAAAACCCAAACTCACAACCGGGCAGAACTAATGAAGCGTCTGCTGACCGGCCCGGCCCGGCTGCGTTAATACCTGAAAAGCAAAATTCTGCAATTAAAGACACCAACAAGAGATTTTCCATGAAAAAGGAACCTGAGGCAATCGCAAAAGTTTCTCTTTCCGCCCATGACGGCATTCCCATGGCCTGTGACCGCGGGGGCCATGGAAATACCCTTCTTTTGTTCATTCACGGCTGGACATGCCGCCGTGCATACTGGCGGCCGCAACTCGAATACTTTGCTTCCTCGTGGCAGGTTGCCGCACCAGATCTTCCGGGCCACGGCGATACCGCCACCAACGGGCGTGCAACCTGGAGTGTGGAGGCCTTCGGAAAAGACATTGCCGCCTGTGCCCGGCAGTTGGAGGCTGAAAAGGTCATTCTGATCGGCCATTCCATGGGCGGACCTGTGGCTCTGGAGGCCGCCCGTGTATTAAAAAATGTCGCAACAGCCGTGGTTCTGGTTGACGCATTTGTAATTGATTATGGCGGTCTGGACAAAGAAACTATCCAGCAAATCGCGGCCCCGTTTGAATCCGATTTCATGGCAGCCATGGAAGGGCTTGTAAATCAAACATCCACGGATGCCACTGCAGAGCATTTAAAAAAACAGCTGGTGTCAGAGATGTCTTCGGCTGATCCTTCCTGGGCCCTGCCGGTATGGCACGATCTTCTTGCATGGAATCCGCGGGCCGCGTTTGACGAACTGGAAATTCCTATTTCCGCTATCAACGGCGATTTGATCCCGGAATCTGCCAGGGCGCGCTGTGCGCCCTTTGTCCGGGAAACAATTATCCCGGGCGCCGGACATTTTCTGCAGATGGAAGATCCCGAAGGATTTAACAAAGTCCTTGAGAAGATTTTGCCTTAAAGTCCTAAAACAGCTATAACCGCAAAACAATATAAAAAATAAATTTCATCCCTACCCCCGGACGATTCCGGCTCAAATTCACCCATTTGGGTGATGACTTTTCTGCTGTCATTCATTAAACTGAACTTACGTAAATATCTGGCCAGGCACACGGCTGTTTCGGACAGACAGGGCTTATCGGCCAGAATATGTTTTTGATGTGTTATCTCTTTTAAAACCAAGGAGTGTCCCATGAACATGAATAGCCTTATCACGGTCAATTTTGTATTTTTCATCATCCTGTGCAGCCTTATTTCCGGATGCACCCAGAAGAATTACACCACCACCTTTACCCCGGCAGAACAGCAGACGCCGGAAACCCTGGACATGAACTATATGGGTCCCAGGGCTAATATTGCCGTGGGCGACTTTACGGTCAAGGCCAGGGGGGCAACCAACTACATCGGCGACGGCCTTCGGGAGATGATGGAAAGCGCTTTGTTTGAATCACTGCGCTTCAACGTGCTCGACCGTCTTGACCCACAGGGGCTAAAAGCCGAACAGCAGCTGAGCTATTCTAAAATGGCCAAACGCGATGCCCGAAAACTCGGCGCGCAAATGGAAGTGGCCGAGCTGATGATCTACGGCACGGTCTCTGAATTTGAATCCGACGCCAAGGGCGCCGGCATCAGCGCCTCGGCTCCGAAAGTGCCGGTGACCACATCAGCTTCCGGCAAAAGTGCTCACATGGCCATTGATGTCCGCGTGGTGGATGTGGCCTCAGGCCGGGTGATTGCTGCCAAACGGGTGGCCGGCTCGGCGGCTTCTTATAAGGCATCAGCCGGCACCGTATTCGGCACCGGCGAAGGCCCGATCCCGGTGAGCCTGGGGGCTTATTCCAACACACCCATGGAACTGGCCATCCGCGACTGCATTTACCGGTCAGTGATCTACGCGTGCCATGCCTTGCCGCAGGGGTATTTTCGCCACTAAAAACCACTGCAACGATTTTTTTAAAAATAACCCAATATTCGGGATAAAAGGATCATGAAGCAACTTTCTGATGTCATTGTGGTGGGTTTCAAGGCATTAAACGAGGGGTCATCGCCTCCAAATACAGCCTCTGTAACCTTCTCTGAGGTCACCGCCGGCAAGGAAACCCAGAAATACAGCTTGAAGCAACACCAGTCCGCCAACATGAACGTAACCTATAAACCGTAAGAAAAAGGTCTGGCTTTATGTTTAAAAAAATTTTGCTGATAACTGCCCTTGTGTTGCTTTGCCTTATTAATAACGGATCTGGCGATGACCGCCAGCAGGAGTATTATGATAAACAAAAAAATGCTCTAAAGGAAAAGGTTGAAAAACGGAAATCGGAGATAAACGAAGCCGAAAAAAAACGCAATGAATACAAAATGCTCTATAAGCAAATCAACAAAGAACATCAGGAAACCAAAGAAACCCTTTCAGAACGGAAAAAAATCCTGGAATACGAAGCCAAAAGACTGGATGCATTTAAGAAATGGAACGCTTTTGTAGCCGCTATAAATGTTATCAACTCATCTCTGCAAAAGGTAAATCCAGGCACCGCAGGCTCGGCAGCCGCCAATTTTGTCGCAGATCGTGTTTTTGAGATCGGAGGCAATCCGGATCTGAAGGCAAACATGTCAAAACTGAAAAATTCCCTGAACAGGACCTCCCCAGCCCAGGAAAAACTTGCAAAAGCCCTTAGCGCAACACCCAAACAGATCGCTGACCGAATGCGCCTGGAAGGCTTTTTAAAGACCGAAGAGGAATACCAGCGGGCAGTACAGGGTGAACACAAGGGAATTGTTACCGCAGGCAACCGCTATGTACAAGAAGCTATTAAAGAAGCTATTAATGAAATCAATGATTTGCAGCAGACTATGCCGGAAGCTTTTGACACGGCAGAAAGAGAGCTTGAAAAGGCCTATGAAAAAACAGGCGAACAAATCGAAAGCATGAACCAGGAAATTGAGAAACTTGAAAAAGAACTGGAAGACACCGAATTTTCTGAGGAGGCATGGAAGCAGGAGCAGGACAGAACGTCTGAATCAGATAAAATAGCAGACCAGCAATGGGAAGACTTCATCAAGGATTATCTATCCCTGTCTGATGAAGAAAAAGCGCGGCAGCGGGCCCTTATGACCGAAGAACAGCTGCAGGAGCTCGACAGGCGCCTGGGTGCTGACCAGAAACCCCAGTGCGGCCCCAACGAACGTATGGACAATCAGGGCAACTGCGTGCCCATCTGCAAGCCCAACGAAAAACTCGACGCTGATGGCAATTGCGTGGCCGTCTGCAAAGACGGGGAAAAACTGAACGAAAAAGGCGAGTGCGTGCCGGCCGAACCCGGCGGCGACGCCCTGCAAAAAGCCAGAACCTGGCTTGACAAAGCCAGAAAAAAGGCAGGCATTGTTTCAGAAAGCCTCAAAGCTGTTGAAAGCATAAAAGCAGAACTTGCTGAAATGCTGACTGCCAACCAGGCCGATCTTACTCAATCGCTCGCACCCCCTGCCGATGCAGCGGAATTGATGGCCGCCTGCAGCGAGGCACAGGCCAAAACCCAGGCACTGCAAAATGAGATCAAGTCGGCAAAAACTGTGTCAGACGGCCATCTCAGCATCCTGAAGCAGAGCTATGCTGAAGTCGCCAGCGCCAGAAAGAAAGCCTGCCAGCAGGCTGATCAGGCATCGGCCAGCCAGGATCCGGAGGAATGCAAACGCCCAGCCTCCCGGGCGGCCGCCCATGCAGCAGCCGCCCGCCAGGCTGCCAGAAATGCCCAGGCTGCTGCCGACAAAATGAAATCGGTTTATGCCCGTATCCAGTCCCAAAATGAAATGGCGTCCCTGAACCAGATGCTGGGGAAAATCCCGGCGGCAATCGAAAACCTGAATGATCAGATTGCCCGGGCCGAAAGCCTCTTGGCCGATCTCAACCCGGCAAACTTTGATGAAAAACGCCAGCAGGGACTGTCTGCAGCGGCCAGAGCAGATGAAGCCGCCCAGCAGGTTCCCGATATTGTGGCCATTATCCACGGACTTCTGATGGATATCGATCCCGCCCTGTCCCAGCAGGCAAAGGAGATCAGAAACCAGGCCGATGCCGTCAAGGAAATCGTGGCAAGCCAAACCCAGTCGGCCGCCCAGGCTGCCGAAGAAATCAGCGCTGGCGGTGAAAGGGCCGGATTGATTGCTGTAGAAGCAACGGCGAAAATAGATGATTTGGCCGCCATGCGCCAAAGCCTGGCCAGCTGCCGGGATATTGATCTGGGTGCAAACCTCAATGATCTGCGCACCAACCGCGATCTTGGCGAAATCTTCGGGCCGGCGGCCGTGGCAGATGCCGAAACTGCAACCCTTTGTGCCGGAGGTGCCGATGCCATCTGCCAGGACCTGCAGAGCGCAGGATGCCAGTCAGACGCGCAATGCGATCCAGGTTATGTGTGTGAAAACCGAAAATGCGTATCTCCATTTGACAGCGGCTATGATGATTACACCGACACCATGGACCAGCGCGACAGTGACCGCGCCCAGGACCGGGCCGACCAGGTGGCGGCTGATCAAAGCGGCCAGGGCGGCAGAAGCGGCTTTACCTCCGGGGATATGGATCAGGACATCGCCTCGGCCCAGGATGCGGTGGCCGGCAAATGCAGCAAGGACTCCCAGTGTCCTGCCGGATATGTGTGCCGGGGCGGCCAGTGTGTGGAAAAAGCCTATGAATGTGCCAAAGACAGTGACTGCGACCCCGGCTATGAATGCCGGCACGGCGAGTGTGTGAAAAAATCCGGGTGTTCATCTGATGCGGACTGCACCGGCGGACAAATCTGCAAGGACGGCAAATGCGCTGATCCGGCCCCGGCACAGACCCAGCAAGCCGCCCTGGCAGTGTCACCTGCCAACAAGGCTGTGGTTTTAAAAGATACTGTCAATCTCAGGGCAGTTTACACCGATACCGACGGCAGCACCAAAGATGTAACATCTGAAGCCGAATGGAATCCTTCTTCCAGCTTTTCGAGTGGCGAAATCGGGGTATATCCGATTACCGCAACCTACAACGGACTGGTTGCCGGCTCCCAGATCACTGTGGTCCAGGAAAAGGGGATGGATGATATCACGGTGAACAAAAAAGTGATCACCGTAACCTTCTGGGACAGCGGACGACTGGAGGACGGAGACATGATAGATGTTCTTATCAACGGCAAAGTGGTTTTTCCGGGCATTACCCTGACCTTTGCCAAGCAGAGCCGAACCATTACCATGAATGCTGATGTCATTGTGGTGGGTTTCAAGGCATTAAACGAGGGCTCTTCTCCGCCCAACACAGCCTCGGTCACCTTCTCTGAGGTCACTGCCGGCAAGGAAACCCAGAAATACAGTTTAAAAGAACATCAGTCTGCAAATATGAATGTGACTTACAAACCTTAGACACTCGCGGCAGATTGCCGGAGCACAAACCATGATTTTTTCACAAAACATAAAATCTGAGCCAAAGCACTGGACCCGGACTGATTTCGGGGCACGGGTTCTTTGCTTATCATTTTTTATCTGTATTTTTGCTGTATTTTTTTTCACTACTGCCATCGCCCAGATCCGGCCCCTGCCCTCAACCACTCCCCGCAGCCGGGAGGTGATTGATGTCACCCGGGTCAATGAATCCTGGGCCCGGGACTGGGACGTGACCCACACGGCCGTGAAGTTCCCGGACGGCGGCCGGGCCGGATTTTACAGAAGGCCGCCCCGGATGGGCGATTCAGTGCCCCATACCGGACGCCTGGGGATTTTGTATCTTTATCCGGAAAGCGATTATCGTCCGGCAAAAATCTCCAGAAAACATGTTCAGATCACCCAGGGCACATCCCGGCTGGTTATCAGCGCGTGTGCCAACCGGGTTCCCCGGGGGGAGTGGACCCTGCGGCTGCTGGTCGACAATGAACAATTCGGCGGAGATGTGACCATTTCCGGTGATGAGCAGTGGCAGGACATTGCCTTTAACCTGTCCACGTTTATCGGCCACAGGGTGGATCTGGAAATCGAGGCACATGCTTTTTTAAGAAGAGCCGCCCATGTGTATATCGATTCCATAAGCCTGGAGGACCCGGCAAAACATCCGGTCTCTATGCTCACGGGGACAGGTGTTGACCGCCAGAGCCGGTACCGGCCCCTGGATGAACAATCAGACATGCAGTCAATAAAAGACCCGGATGATGATCCGCTTTATTTTGATATTTATTACTGGAATTTCATTGAGCTGCTCCGGGAGCGGGAAGAAAGAAGACGCTACGATTATGACTACTACCAAGGCCGAAACAGGCATTATCATAAAAAACGCTGAATCAAAAAGGATTCCATGACCAGATTAATTCTATTTTTCAGTTATATCAGTCTTCTGGCAGCCGCCGCGCTCTTCAGCCCTGAAAAAATAATGGCTGAAGAATTTGATATTCCCCTGGGGCCGGCCTACCAGGGTTCCAAATGCATGACCGCGGTTGCCGATTTTGCCGTGGAAGTGCCAGGCGCGCCCCAGGAAATCGGAAACGGCTTAAAAGAGATGCTTCAGACCGCCCTGTTTGACTCCAATTATTTTGCTCTGGTGGACCGCTCCGATCCCCAGGGCATAAGTGCTGAACACCTTCTGTCAGACTCGTTTATGGCAGATCCGGACGCCATCCTGGAGCAGGGCCAGATGGATCCGGCTGAAACGCTGATTTACGGAACCCTGACGCATCTGGAAGGCGGCGGCGCCGGTCTTCGGGTCAAAGCGCCGTGGGTGCCTTTGAAATTGGGCGGCTCCTATCACAACGCCCGGGCTGTGGTTGATATCCGGGTGGTGGATGCGGCCAGCGGCCGGGTCATTGCCGCGGCCAGCCATTCCGGGTCTGCCAAATCAGGCAGCGGCGCTTTTGGCGCCGCCTTCAGGGGGGTGGATATGCCTGTTGAGCTGGAAATGTTTAAAAATACCCCTTTGGAGCTCTGCATCCGGGACTGCATTTACCGGAGCGTGGTGGATCTGTGCAAAACCATTCCGCCGGAATATTTCCGGCATTAAAACAGAATAAATTAATCAACAATGGATGGAAATTCATCCCAAAACACAAACGGAGGAAAAAAAATGAAACGTAAAAAGACCTGGCCCTGCAAACTGATTCTGTTTTTTTTGACCTTTGCCCTGGCTTTTCCCCTGGGCCCCATGTCGGCCCTGGCTGCGGCAAAGATCAACCACACACCGCCTGCGGAAAACTACATCCCCGGATTCCGGATCAATCTGGATGTGGAAATCCAGGACAGCGGCGATCTGCTTGCGGCACGCTGCTACTTTAAGACAAAACAGGATAAAAACTTTGCCTTCACGGATATGTTTGATCAGGGAGACGGCAAGTATCAAGCAGTTCTGCCGGCGCCCTGGATCAATTCCGAAGCCGTGGAATACCTGTTTGTAACCGTGGATCCGGACAAAAAAGTCACAAGGTCCCCGGTATTTGTCATTGAAGAAGGTGAAACCGAGGAGGCTGCCACCTGGAAGGATGCCAGTGAAGTAGAGCAGGTTCGCATAGACAAGGCCCAGGAAGCCATTGAAGACTATGAAGCCATCCGCCGGCAGCTGCAAACCAACAATCGCAGCCGCCTGCCGGAATATCAAAGCAGCCAAAGTACAGATACCCTGACCGTTCAGACCGAGCTGAGCAAGGAAGCTGTCCCTTTAAATGGTTTCTATGACAAAGCCATTGTTACCGAGGTTGCAGACAGCGCCAAATACGGCTTCATGGCCAAGGGTCTTTACAGCGCCGAACAGATTGCCGCGGCCGAAGCAGCCGGTGTGCCCACCGCATCGGCGGGCATGTCTACCCTGACCAAGGTCGGCATCGGTGTTCTGGCCGTGGGTGCGGCAGGCGCTGCAATAGCAGCTGCTGATTCCGGATCCGGCTCCAGTTCCGGTGGTGGTGGCGGTGGTGGCGGTGGTGGCGGTGGTGGAACCACCGACCTGACAGCCGACAGCATTCTGGGTTCATGGAATTTTTCCGGCCAGAGAAGAGATGGCGTGAATAGGAGCGGAACCATTGAATTCAGGGAAAACGGCACCCAGACCTTTACCGTCACCGACGCCGACGGGCAGTCAGACGGCAGCGGCAGCGGTACCTGGCAGCTGTCTGACAGCACGCTGACCATTGATTTCAGCGGGCAAATGTCCACATGGATCGGCACGGTGTCGGGCAACAGCACATCGTTTACCCTGGATACAACCTCCGGGACCAACCACGGGATTTACAACTTTACCCGGTAAAGGCTTTAAACGGCTTTTTTTACTTCCAAAGGGGGCGTCTGCCCCCTTTGGGACCAATTTCAGGCAATGATCTGCAATAATGAGCCATTGAATGAAACGCAGAGGTTTTGAGGATGTCTGAAAAAATAGTTTTTTATAAGAAACTGACAGTTGTTCTGGTATTGCTGGGGCTTGTCCTGTGCACACCGGTCCTGCATGCCGCCTCTGACACAGATGCAGCCGGACACCAAAGCATTGAGGAACTGCGCCAGGGCCAGCAGGAGGACCTGGCCCGCCTGAAATCCTATTATGACGATCTGGCGCGCAAGCTCTGCCCCCGGCTGAAAAACGGGCAGATTGACACCTCCTCGCCTGAATACCAGAGCCTGGAAAAGGACTACCGCCAGGATCATCAGAAACTGCGGGAAGTCTATTTGAAAAAGGATCCACGCCTGGCCGATTTTCAGGCCGGCAATGACATCCCGGGAATCAAAAGCAGCGGCAGCCGGCCCAAGGACGTGCGCGCTGATGTGGACTGGACAGCGGAAACCCCGGAGGCACTGGAGGCCAAACGCCGGCAGTGGGAGCAGCGCGGAGATGTGGTTGTGGAGGAAGGCCACAAGATCGTTAATCAAACCACGGACGAAACCCTCTGGAAGCCCGGCAGCGAGCCCGGAAGCGATGCCCTGGTTCATGACGGCGACGCCCACGGCACCCAGGGCGGGCGCGAGGCCGTCACCCGGAAAAAAACTCCGGAAGGCCATGACATTTCCGGCGACGGGATCCGGGATGCAGAAGGCGCAGCCCTGGACCATGAAAAAAAATACCTGGATGCCAAAGAGCGCAACAATTTAAAAGATCAGGCCAAAACCGCGGTCAAAAGCGCTGATGACACCGGACGCAAAAGCGATGTGGTGGATCAGGCCCGGGAATTGAAAAATTACGGGGATGAAATCACTTCCGGGATTTCACATCTGGGCGAAGATTCGGACCAGCGGGCAGATAAAGTTAAGGAATTTCAAAAAAAGCTGGATTCGGAAATGGATGCCAGCACGGCCGAAGGCCGGAAAAAGGGGCAGCAGACAGACAGCTTGCGAAAAAAAATTGCCGATTCCGCCCGAAAGGCTGAAAACACCGGGGATCCAGCCTGGGATGAGGCCCGCAGGAATGCCAATTACGGCGACCAGGACACCACTTCAGAAGCCATTGAAAACCGCCGCAACGATGTTGCAGAAAGCAACCAGCGGACACGTGATGAAATCGCCCGCAGAAAAGCCGGAACAGACCCCGGCCGGCCGGATGCAGATACAGCAGATGCCGCAAAAAAAACGCAAACCAGCGATTCTCCGCATACAAAGCGTGTCCTTCCGCCTGAACCCCCTGCCCTGATAAAAAAAACAATACCGGATCCGGATGGTGTGGATTCAGCCGGCAGAAAACAAGCCGCTGACGATGCTGCCCGCACCCGGGACAAATCCGGAAGCCAGGATGCGGCCGGTTCACCGCCGGGCAAAAGCAAGGCCGGCCAGGCAGCCGACGGCTTTAACACCGCAGATGATCTGATCCAGGCCATTGAAACAGGCACAACTTATGTGGAAGGCATCCAGGAAGGGGATGCGGGCAAAGCCATGTCCCCGGTGGTGGGCCAGGATACGGCCAAACGGGTGAAGATGGAAAACGCACAAAAATGGGCGGATCTGGAAGGCAAGGCAGACGAGGCCAAAAAAACTGAAGTGTCCTCAGAGCTGGAAGCCAAGCTCCGGCGAATGGGCGCATCGGCAGACGAGGCAAGAAGCGCCCGGGACAAATGGGACAAAGGCGATGTAAAGGGTTTCCGGGATGATGTTGCAAAAATCAAGGCCCGGGGACAAAAAGATCAGGCTCCGCGGGGACTGGCTCCTGCCGATTCCATCGAAGAGGAAGACGGGGCCCTGGATCGGTTAAAGGAAGGCGGGAAACAGGCCGGACGCTATGTGGACAGTTTTTACGGCGGCATCAATGATCGCACCCAGCAGTCTGTTGAAAACCGCGATGAGCTCAACAATGTCCAGGACAATATCCAGGGCGGCATCCAGGATGAAATCGACAATGAGCTCATCAAAAAAATGATGCGCAAAGGGGTGCCTTACCAAGAAGCCCGAGATGCCCTGGAACAGAAAAGAAGCGGGGACTCAAGGGCCTGGAATCAGCTGCGGGACAACCTGCCGGGCCGGGGCGATCCTTCCGCAAAACACGATGGAGAAGGTTTGTCTGCTGACGGAAAAACCCAGTCCTATGAGACCGGAGATCTGACCGAAGACTGGAAGGACAATGCCTTAAAGGAAGCCGAACAGAAGGGAAACACGATTCTCAAGCCCATTGACATGATCGCCGAATGGCAGGAAGCCAATCATCTGGAAGAAATGCGGGAGAACAAGCGGGCTGCTGAATTCTACAAGGCCATGCGCAAATGGGGTGCCGGCAAGGAGGAAGCCCTGAAAGCGGCCCGGGCGTTTGCCGAAACCGGGGACCGGACCAAAAGCGGAAATATTTACCAGAAATACCTCAAGGAAAATCTCGAAAAGCAAAAGGTGGCAGAGCGCCCCAATGAAAAGCAGGATGCCGCCGGCAACTGGGTGTGCAAAAACGGATACCACCGGGTCAATGGAAAGTGCGTACCCGAGCCCGAGCCCGAATGCCGGTCAGACGCCCAGTGTCAGGCCGGCTACGTGTGCAAACAGGGCAAGTGCGTGTCGCCCTTTGACTCCGGGTATGACGATTATGAAAAAACCCTGGCCCAGCGCACCGGGGACCGGGACCAGGACCGGGCCGATCAGATCGCCGCAGACCAGAGCTCTGCCCCAAAACCAAAGGGCTACACTTCAAAAGACTTGTCCAGTGACCTGGATACGGCCCAAAACGACCTGGACGGCAGATGTCAAAGCGATTCCCAGTGCCCGCCGGGATATGTGTGCAGCAATGGATCCTGCGTGGATCCGTTTCAGACCGGCCAACCGGCTGATTCTGGCGCGGACCCATCCCCCGCTTCCGGTGGAGACCCGGCAGGTGATCCCATGCACCCCCCGGATCCGGCAGCAGCCCCGGGTACGGGCCCGGATCCGGCAGAGCCGGCAGCTCCGGCTTCTTCAGCCCAATCTCTTGCAGTAAATGCTTCTGTGACGGATGAAAAGGCCGATTCCATCCAATACGCGGTGGCAGCCTCGGTTACCGGTGTCACCCGTCCGGTTTCTCTGCAGCTTTCCCTGCAGAATGCGGCCACCGGGGGATCCACCAAAACCCTGAACGCAGACGGGACTGCCACCTGGGCGGTCACGGTTCTGGACAAAAACGCCACGGCCACGGTCCGCCGCAGCGACACGGGCAACAGCCAATCCATTTCTCTGCCCGGCAAAAAACCCGTTGCCCAACCGCCCGCCGCATCATCGCCGGACCCGCCGGCACAGGCGCCGGCCGCCAACTACGACGGCATCTACAAAGGCTGGGCCAAATATGTCTGTGTACGCAACGGGAAAGAATCTTCAAGGGGGACCCTTGAGGGTTATGTCCTTATTCGCGGCAATAAGATCGTTGATGGTGACATAGAAGGAACCATTTCCGGAAGCAAAATATCCGGTAAGGATGTTGACAGCGGCTTTACTTTTACAGGAGACATCAACTATAAAAGAGCCTACGGAACCGTATCGGGATCATTCCTCGGTGCTCCCTGCAGGGGAACATTTGAATTTATTAAACAATAACTCCAGTAAGGGGAAAAACCAGGCTAAAGCAGCCCAAATGCAGAAATCCTGTAGCCGGAAACAAACCATTATCCTCTGGGTCCTGTTTTTTACGGTCTGGCTGCCGGCCGGATTGGTCTGCCAAATCCGGCCGGCCCTGGCCATGACCGGCCCGGCCCTGGACCTGAGCCTGGAGCAGTGCATCGAAATCGCTCTGGCACAAAACCGGAGCCTGCGGCTTTCCCAAAACAGCCTTTCAGTGCGGGAAAAATCCCTTGAAGCCGCCCAAACCGCTTTTGACGTGCTTTATTATCCAGCCGTGGGCGCCGGTGCCATTGATGGTGAAAAAGACGTATCTGCCGGCATCACGGCCCGGAAACGTTTCACCCTGGGACCGGAACTGTCTGTTTCCCCACGTGCCGGAACGTTTGCGGACAATTACTCAGCAGAAATGGGGATATCACTTGATATCCCCTTGTTTCGCAATTTTGGAAAAAACATTAACCTTGACCCGATCCGTTCAGGGCAATTTGCCATCCGATCTGCTGATCGCTCTTTATATCTCGCCCAAGCCAGCACAATTATGTCTGTAATTTCAGCTGTTTATCGAATTATTGACCTAAACAAACGGGTGCAGATCAACCGTGATCAGGTCCAGCGGTTCAAGGCATATGCGGCCCTGGCAGATGCCAAGGAACGGGTCAACCTGGCATCTCCCATTGATGTATACAGATCCCTGATCCGGCTGCGGGATGTGGAAAACCGTCTGTCGGTCGCCAAAGAAGCCCTTGACGAAGCCTATGACAACCTCAAGATAATTCTGGCCCTGCCCGTGGATCAAAAAATAAGCGTACAGGCGCCTTTGGCCCTGGAACCGGTGAAAATCAACCTTGAAACAGCGATTGAAACCGCAATGGAAAACCGGATCGAACTGGTCCAGAGCCGGGACGCCTACCGGGAATCCGTTCGCCGGGGAGGCATCGCCAAGCAGCGGATTCTGCCCGATGTCCGGCTCCGGATGGGCTATTCCCGCTATGGGCGGGCCATGGATTCCATGGGGGACTTGAATCTGTCCGACGATACGTGGCGGGTCATGCTCACCTCCTCATCGGATTTGATGCGCACCACGGAAAAAATCAATTATCAGCAAAGCCTCTATGAAGTGGAAAATGCCCGCCTCAATATCCAAAGCAGCCGGGATGAAATCCAAAAGCAGGTGCGCCGGGAAATGACCGCCCTGGAAAAAGCCCTGGACCGCATCCGCACAAGTGAAAAACAGATTCATGAGGCCCGTGGCAAACGCTCTCTTGCGGAGATTAAATTCAATCACGGACTGGCAGACAACTTTGATGTCATCGAGGCGGAAACCGAACTCCAGCAGGCGCAGATAAATCTGGTAGCCACCCAGGTCGATTACATCGTGGGGCGCTACCGGCTCCGGTCGGCCCTGGGCACACTGGTGGAAAGCACGGGCAATCTCATGCCATGAAGCCTTTATTAAAAATACTTGCAGGAATTTCCGCGGCGCTGATCCTGGTGGGTGCCGGCGCCTATATTGGCCTGTCGGGAACCGAAACCCGGGATGTCAACATCCCCCTGGCCACAGTCAAGCAGCGGGATCTGATCATGGAGGTAAACACCATCGGAGTGCTTGATGCGGCCGCCTCCCACATGGTCACCTCGGAGCTGAGCAACGCCCGGATAATCGACCTGATAGACGACGGCAGCCGGGTGGAGGCCGGCGAAGTCCTGGTGCGCCTGGACCCCACTGCCTACCAGGAGGACCTGGAGCGCCTGGCAGGCGATATCAGCATGCTGGAATCCGCTGTTGCTGCCAAGGCCCAGCTTCTGGAATGGGAGAAAAACCAGGTGACAAAGGAAATCCAGACAGCCGAGTTCAATGTCCGGGTGGCGCGTCTGGATCTTGATCAGCTGCGCAAGGGTGAAGGCCCCATGGAGCTGACAAACCTAAAGGAGCAGGCAGACGAACAGCTCGAGGCCAGGAATCGCTATCAGGCTTATCTGTCCGACCTGCAGAAACTCCAGGAGCAGCAGTTTGATTTCACCTATGAAGTGGTCCGGGCCAGAGAAAAGCTTGCCCAGTTAAACGATGCACTGGCTTCGGCCCGGTCCAAGCATGTCAATTACCGGGATCATGTGCTGCCGGCTCGCATCGAGCGGGGCAAGGCCGAAGTCGAACAGGCCGAAACCGTTCTGGAGCAGACCCGCAAAGGCGGGGTTTACAAAATCGCGCAGGCTGCTGCTTCCTTAAATGAAGTCAGAAGCAAGCTCGAAAACACTCAAAAAGCCCTGGCACTGGCCCGGCAGCGACTAACCAAAACCGTTATCACAGCACCGTCAGCCGGCATTGTAATCCTGTATGAAGCCTTTCGGGAAGGCACCCGGCGAAAACCCCGCATCGGGGACGTGATTCTGCAAAATCAACCCATCCTTTATCTGCCCGACGTCTCTTCCATGATCGTAAAGACAAAGGTCCGGGAGGTGGATCTGCACAAAGTGGAAATGGGCCAGGCCTGTGATGTATTTGTGGATGCATACCCGAATGAAGCCTATGCCGGCATAATTGGCTTTATCGGCTCTCTTGCCACAGAGGACTACCAGACAGGACACGGGGCCAAGTATTTTCAGGTGACCATTGATCTGGCTGATTCAGATTCCCGGTTACGACCCGGCATGACCGCCCGGATAGGAATTTTAACCGAGCAGGCCCAAAATACCCTGAGTCTCCCGGTTCATGCGGTGTTTGGCAGGGATCAGAACCGCTATTGCTACCGGTTTACCGGCCGGGAATTTCAACGGGTGGAGGTGGCCACGGGCCGCCAGAATGTTCACTTTATGGAAATTAAAAAGGGTCTGAATTCCGACGATCGGGTGAGCATGGTCAAACCAGCGGGATTTTCCAATGAATGATCTGCTGATCCGGGCTCAACAGGTCTCCAAGACTTATACATTCGGCGAAAAACGTCTGCAGATTCTGGACCGCATCGATTTTTGCGTTAAAGTCGGTGAATTTGTCGCCATCATGGGGCCGTCCGGATCGGGCAAATCTACTTTAATGCACATTTTAGGCTGCATGGACCGGCCTAGTTCCGGAAAATATCTGTTTTCCGGTGCAGATCTTTCCAGGGCAACGGACCGGCAGCTGGCCCGTATCCGGAGCCACAGGATTGGATTTGTCTTCCAGAGCTTTAACCTGATTTTTGGCCTTGATCTGCTTGAAAACGTGGAACTTCCATTTATATATGCCCCCCCGCAGCACAGGAAAAACCGCAGGCACGCAATGGAGGCCATCGCTCAGGTGGGCCTGTCCAATCGGATTCACCATCGACCATCCCAGCTCTCGGGTGGGGAGATGCAGCGGGCCGCTATTGCCCGGGCCCTGGCCGTGAACCCGGAACTGATTCTGGCAGATGAGCCCACAGGCAACCTGGATGCCCGAACCGGTCAGGGCATTCTGGACCTGCTTTCAGATCTGCACACAGCGGGCAAGACCATTGTTCTGGTCACCCATGATCAAAATGTGGCGTCCTGCGCCCAGAAAGTCATCACCCTGGAAAATGGCACTCTTCACTGAAATTGCATGCAAATCCCAATCTTTTTTTAATACAGCACTTCGTTCAGTAGGGCGAAACAAGCTTCGCTCGTTTCTAAGTGTACTTGGCGTGGTCTTTGGGGTCATGGCGGTAATGACAATCATCTGCATCGGCCAGGGCGCCAGAAACGAAGCTGTTCGGCAAATGGAACAGCTTGGCACCCGCAATATCTATCTAAAACAGGTGACATTAAGCACTGAGCAAAAGGCAGAAGCCGCCCGGCGCAATGTAGAAGGGCTCAACAGCCGCGATATCAAACAGCTTGGGCAAGCCGGCATTGCGATCCAACAAATGGCCAGCCTTAAAGAACTTTCCGTGGAGGTCATTGGCGCCCCTGGCCAGATCTCCCCCCAGGTGGCGGCTTGCAGCGCCAATTATGCCAATGTGTTAAACCTGAAAATGTTAGCGGGCCGGTTTATTAATCAAAGCGACATTGACAGCCATGAACTGGTGTGCGTACTGGGAAGCGATGTGGCAGCCCGGCTGGGAGAAGACGGAAAACTTTTTGAACAGCTTCGCATGGGATCCCAGATGTTTACCATTGTGGGGCATCTTGACCGGATTGATTTCAGCGACTCGGGTTCGGCCGCTGTTTCCGTCCGCAATCACAATGAAATGATTCTGCTGCCCACAGGCACAAGCAAATGGCTGCCCAAGCCCAGGGCTGCAATGGGCAAAAAATCGGAACCAGAAGCTGAATTTTCTGAAATTATTATTAAAATAACCGATTCGCACCAGGTCCTTGACAGCGCGGCCGTCATCGGCCGGATCATGGAACAGAGCCACGACAGTATTCTCGACTACCAGATGGTAGTCCCGCTGGAACTGCTTCGCCAGGCCCGCAAAACCCATGAAATGTTTAACTGGTTTCTGGCAGCCATTGCCGGCATTTCACTGATCGTGGGGGGCATCGGCATCATGAACATCATGCTGGCCACCATATCGGAAAGAAAAAAAGAAATCGGCATCCGCCGGGCCGTGGGCGCCACAAAGCTTCATATCATGGCCCAGTTTCTCATAGAGTCGATGCTGCTGACCCTGACGGGCGGAGCAATCGGTGTATTTCTGGGTGCTGCGGCTGCATTTGCCATTGCAGTGGCAGCTCCCTGGCACGCATCGCTGTCTTTTGGGGCTGTTTTTATACCGCTTGTAATGTCTGTTTTTGTGGGCCTGTTTTTCGGCCTTTATCCGGCATACCAGGCCGCCAGGGTAGATCCGATTCAAGCCCTTAGATATGAATAAGAGGTATTATACTCATCTATGACAGAGCCTATTTCCCCCATCTGTCAAGATTTTGCAGAAACGTTTCAGCCCTGCGGATGTTTTGCTCAAGCTCCGGGTCGCCGGGTTTTAAAGTATCGTGATCGACCTCGACCTTTTCGGCCCCGGTATAGTCCGATACCGCATTGCGGCTACGGAATATCTCGGCGCGCTCGATCCCTCGTGCAATGATGCGGGGCACCGCCCCCGGCGCATCTATTCCGGCTTGTCTCAGTATGCCTTCTCTTTCGCATGCCGGATTTGAACTGCAAATATAAACATATAAAGGGCGTCCCTTATTCTAAACAACTATGCCGAAACGATCTTGACCGTTTAGCTGTTTTGCATCGAGGACTCCTCAGACGATCTGAGTGGGTGTATGTTTAACGGCCCTTGGCGAGACCATGGGAGATCTTGTCGGGATTAATGAAGAAATGAACGAGGATGCTGACAACGCTGATGAGAATGGCCCCGAAAACTGCCGCGAGGAAATTATCGACTTGGAAGTTAATGCTGCTGAAGTGCTTAGCTATCCAGGAAGTCAGGAACAGCAAGCCGGAATTAATTACGATGCTGAACAGTCCGAACGTGAGGATCGTGAAGGGAAGCGCTATTAGGCTGATCGCCGGCTTCAAGAAGGCGTTGAGTAACCCGAGGATGGCGGCCACGATTAACGTACTCTGCCAACCAACAAGATGAATCCCACCGACCAGCTTTGCCGCCACCCAGATGCCCAGGGCGAGAAGCAGCCACCGGATGACGTAGGATAGGATTCTCTCAGCAGAACTCGGTCCAAACATGATTTATGCCCCCTTTTTTCACCACTTGGCGAGTGCTTTGATTAATTTTTACAGCGTGTAATGAATTTTAGAAATCATGAAAATATAATACCATTTCTATTTTATACTTTCAACAGATTTTATATTATATTTTATTATTTAATAACCGCGGCAGGTCCAAACCATAGAAAAGCGTCGCGATCCTGATCGTCACGGAATATCTCGGCGCGCCCGATCCCTCGTGCAATGATGCGGGGCACCGCCCCCGGCGCATCTATTCCGGCTTGTCTCGGAACGTATTCTCTTTCGCTTGCCGGACTTGAACTGCAAATATAAATATATAAAGGGCGTCCCAATAAATCCAGTTGACTTGAGCCGCTGGCCTGTTTTATTCTTTATACATTACCTTTTCTTCCACTTCTTCCGCGCACGCGCAAGTTCCCGGCTACGGCATGAGGAGCGTGTGCGTTTTCAACTGAAACAAGGCGTTTGGTTTTCCAAATCTGGCGGCATACAAGGAGGCACGGGCATGAAGCGGCTGTTTTATGTACTTTTTCTTTCTTTTCTGATTGGATCCCTGGCAGCGCTCTCTTCCGCCGGGGCGGCGGCAGACCCGGAGATTGAGGCAAATGGTTCACCCACGGCCAAGGCGGCAGAGCCATATCAACCGGAGAGCCGGGCACTTGCGCTTCCGGGCGGTACTCAGGCGAATACGATTCTGGCTCAGCCGGATGCCTCGGATTTTCCGGAAATTGTCGTTTCGGTAACGGTTTTCGGCCCGGACGGCCAGCCGGTGGAGGGCCTCGGGCCGTTGGATTTCATGGTGACCGAGCAGTCCGATGAGGAAACATCTGCAACCGAGCAGATCCTCACCTGCTTTGAAGAGGTCTCCGGCAGCGCCGCAGCAGATACGGGGATCGACTTTGCCCTGGTAATCGACGTAAGCTATAGCATGAAGGGAGATGCGCTGGAGCGGGCCAAGGCTGGCGTTATTGAATTCGTGGAAAGCACCTCGGAGGGGGACCGGGCGGCCCTCATCACCTTTTCCAGCGAGGTGGTGGAGGAGGTTCCCCTGCAGCCGATTGCGACTGACATGGACGGAGACGGCCAGAAGGATATTGTGGAGGCCATCTCGGCGCTCGGCGAAAGAAGAATGACACGGGTCTACGATGGAACCGTCCGGGGCGTCGAAGCCCTGGACGGCCTGGACAGCCCGCGGGCCGTGGTCGTATTCACTGACGGCAGGTCAAACCGCGACCGTTATAACAGTATAAACAACGCAATTGCCAAGGCCAATGCCGCCGGCACGCCGCTCTATATGATCGGCGCCGGAACAGCCCATAGCAGGAGTAACCTTCAGCAGATGGCTGCGGACACGAACGGCCGATACTACGAGAATCCAGCGAGTTCGGATATGGGCGCCGTCTACGAGGAAATCGCCCGTGATCTGGGAGTGGGCGGCACGTACTATCTTCTCTGCTATATGACCCACAACCCGGTCTTTGACGGCACCACCCGCATAGTGGACGTGAGCGCTGACGGATCGGCGGGAACGGGGAGCTATACCGTTGGCTACGCGCCCCGGATCACACTGGATGCGGCAACCCTTGAGCTGAACCGTTCAAGCCAGATGCCCGGCACAGCCCTTTCCATTTCCGGTACCATTACGGACCTGGACGCCCGGAGCCTTAGCCAGGCAATCAGCGGAAACCTCTATTACAGGGGCCTCGGCGCAGGCTCCTATACCCGCCTGGAGCTTTCCGTGACCGGCAATGCAGACGGCACCTTCGCCTTTACTGCTGTGATACCGGAAGAGGCGGTGGTCGAGCCGGGACTTGAATATTATCTTTCCGCAACGGACGGCGTCCACGCGGTCTTCTCGCCGGTGGACTACCAGAGCTCTCCGTACACCATTCAGGTTGGTGAAAACGAGCTTCCCCGAATCGACCATACCCCTGTGACCGCTGCTCCAGCCGGGTCCCCGGTTCCGATCACCGCCATGATATCGGATCCGGACGGAACCCTTGCCGGCGCAAACCTCTATTATCGCCCCACTCAGGCTTCCGGCGGCGGCTACACCATGGTGCCCATGGCCGATTCCGGCGGCGGCAGCTACACCGCCGAGATTCCGGCCGGGGATGTGTCTGTGCCGGGCGTTGCCTATTACCTTGCGGCTGAAGACAATCTGGGGGGAAGATCCGAAAGCGGCTCTGCAGAAGATCCGCATATAATATCCGTCAGCGCGGCGAACCAGCCGCCGGTTGCGGATGCGGGGGAGGATGCGACAGCCTACACCGGGGATGAAGTCGTGCTGGATGCCAGCGGTTCATCGGATCCGGATTCCGGTGGTTCGCTCTCCTTTTCCTGGCAGCAAGAAAGCGGCCCTTCAGTTGCGCTCTCCGGTGCGGATACGGCCCGCGC
This sequence comes from Desulfobacterales bacterium, assembly GCA_034520365.1. Lineage (NCBI taxonomy): Bacteria > Pseudomonadati > Thermodesulfobacteriota > Desulfobacteria > Desulfobacterales > Desulfobacterales bacterium. The sequence goes on along the minus strand of JAXHNP010000006.1, from coordinate 163,589 downwards.
CTCCTTTGTTGCCCCGGAGGTGGACTCCGAGGCGACGGCTCTTGCGTTTTCGGTCACGGTGACCGATCCCCGCGGGGCCTCGGCCGAAGATACGGTCCGCATTCTGGTGAGCCCGCGCGTGCCCGCAGCGGCCTTTACCTGGTCGCCGGAGACGCCACTGGCGGGCGAGGAGATTCAGTTCACGGATACGTCCTCTTCCCCCAACGGCGCCATCACCGCGCGGGAGTGGGATTTTGCAGGAGAGGCGTTCAGTGCCGAGGCTTCGCCTGTATACACGTTTTCCGAGTCCGGGGCCTATTCCGTAACGCTTGTCGTCACGGATGCCGCCGGGCTGAACGACAGCGTCTCCCACATCATCAATGTGGAGCCGAGCGGTGAATGTCCCGACGGAGACTGCGGCTCAGGAGGCTGCTTTATCAATGCGGCAGGCATAGGCGGCAAAGCCTCTGCGGGGCTGGGGACGATTTTTCTGCTTGCCCTCCTGTTTCTTGTTCCGGGAGTTTTTTGCATGTGCAGAATCGCATCCGCTGCGGCCCACAGGGTGGGCTCTGCAGGCAGAGGCCGACGGAAGCGGATGCGGATCGGGTTGACCGGGGTTTTCATTGCGATCCTGATCGGGCTATTGAGTGCCGGAGCGGCGGATGCCCAGGTCCTTGCCAAATCTTTTCATTTGAGTCCCATGGTCACGGGCTACATGTTTGATGACGGGCAGGACATCGACGAAGGGCTTTTGGGAAGGGTCGCTATTGGATATAATTTTACGGAGCGATTCGGGTTTGAGTTGTCGCTGGATGCGAGCCTTGGGGCGCTTGACTACAACTACCGGGACCCGGTCACCTGTTTATGCGAGGTCGAGGACGTGGATGCAGTGCTTGCCCGTGCTGACCTGCTCTATCATTTTCAGCCCGATAAGAAGCTGGTTCCATACCTTGCCGCCGGAGGCGGCGGCATGCAGCTCGATTACGAAACCTTTGATGATGAGGAGCTGTTTTTGCTCAACTACGGCGGTGGCCTGAAATATTTTGTCTCGGACAGGGTCATGCTCCGGGGCGACGTTCGGCATTTTTTTGTACCGGAAGACTCCTACAACAACATGGCGGTGAGCATAGGCCTGACCTTCCAGCTGGGCGGAACCCCTGAAAAGCAGGTTGAGGAGCCGCCTCCGGCGCCTGCGCCTGCCGCTGAAGAGGAAGCGGAGGAGAAAGCGGAAGAAGAGCCGGCCCCGGAAGAGATTGAAAAAAAGCCGGCGCCTGCCGTGCCGCCGGTGCGGATGCCCAAGATGGTCGTCCGGTTTGCGTTCGATGAGACGGAAATCCGGTCCATGTATGAGGATGTCCTGACCCGGGCCGCCTTGTTCATGAAGGATCACCTCGATACCGAGGTGATCATCGAAGGACACACCGACAGCGTCGGACCTGAAGAATACAATATCGAGCTGGGCAGGCGCCGGGCTGAGAGCGTGAAGCGGTATTTGACCGAAACGATGTTGATTGAGGAATCGCGGATATCTCTCCGCACGTATGGGGAGACACGCCCGGTCGCCACAAATGATACGCCCGAGGGCCGGCAGAAAAACCGGCGGGCGGTGATTATCCAGCTCGAGGAGGAGGCCGCGGAGTAGGGAGGAAGCCTGGATATCAGGCTTCCGGGCCCGTGCGGGCCCGGGGTCGGACCAAGTTAACTTACTAAAATCATATAAAATAACTTCTAAATCAAGGCCCATTTTTGGCCTAAAGCTCACTTTTTGGCTGAAAAAAGGGATTTTCTCGGATTTGGCAGTTATGAAAAGTTTCAGACAGCGCATGAAAATTGGGTGGCAGGTGGTAAGGAATCAGAATATATGAGCCAACCCCAATACCCCCATTATAATTTCGGGAAATCACCTTTCTGGGCGAAGTCCACTTCTGCCACCGGAAATCCCCGTCAATGAAAAATCATAAGATGTTCCAAGTAAATCGGTGTCCATGGCCTGCTCGCGCTCCAGGTCATCCAGGTACTTCAGAAACAGCATCCACGGCAGCCTGGGCGCATTCGGCGGATTTGTAATTTCCCCGGCTATGAGGCTGTTTGTGGCCATCTCCCCCACAGCCGGCTACAGCAAAGGCTTTGTGGTCTTTACCATACTCACCATTGCCGCCCTGGCCCTTTCATACGTGCTTTACCGCTATCCCCCGGCAGAGGGCGGAGCCCTGTAAATAGAAGCAAATCAGTGAAAGAAAGTCCACGGTCAGGGTCTGTCAATATCATCAAGGGTCCGCTTGAGCATAACATAGAGCCCGGGAGTCACTATGATTGACTTTTGATGCCTGAACACATATTATTGATTTGTACACATTGAACACAAGAGGTGTTTTTATGGAAGGAAAAACAAGCACCGTCCGGCTCCCTGAGGATCACGACCGCCGCCTGAAAATGCTGGCCGCTGCCACTAAACGCAGCCGCAGCTACTTTATCCGCGAGGCTGTAAAACGCACCATCGACGACATGGAAGACGCATACCTGGCCGAAACCGCATACGAGGAATTCATCACAAGCGGGGCGGATTCTGTTTCGCTCGATGAGCTGGAGCGCCGGCTTGACCTGGAAGATTGAGTTTGCCCCTCAGGCGGAAAAAGATTTAAAAAAGCTGGACAGGGCTGAGGCCAAAAGAATTATTGCCTTTCTCCGGGAGCGGGTCGCCCCTGCCCCCAAGGCTGTTGGCGGCCGGCTTAAAGGGCAGCTGCGGGAATACCGGCGATACCGGGTGGGCGATTACCGCGTATTGGCGGTGATCAAAAATGAGCGACTGCTGGTGCTCGTGGTCCGCGTCGGCCACAGGAAAAACGTGTATTCATAAAATCCCGTTCTTTGCCTCGGGGCTGTTGTTGAAGAATACCCCGATTACCCCAAAGGCCCATGTATCCTGGTTTTACAGCAGGAGCAATGGAGATTTAAAATCAGCAACAAAATATGGACGTATTTACGAACTCCGCCCGGTGGCCCATTGATAGCAAATCCGCATTAAACACAGCGGCGGCCTTTAGCATTTATGCATATGATGCATATTTCTTGGAATGTGCGGGCAGTCTAAAATGCCCGTTACCACGCTGGTGATGGCCACCGTTATGTAATGAAGGAATTAACCAAATGAACCCGATCGTATCAACCGTAATTCTTTTGATTTTTAGTAATGTTTTTATGACATTCGCATGGTATGCGCATCTCAAAGAACTTAATAATAAGCTTTGGATTATCGCGGCATTTGTCAGTTGGGGGATTGCCCTATTTGAGTATTTATTACAGGTTCCGGCTAATCGGATTGGATATACAGTTCTATCAGTCGGACAACTAAAGATAATCCAGGAAGTGATCACTCTAAGTGTATTTGTACCATTCTCAATATTCTATATGAAAGAGCCATTAAAACTTGATTATTTATGGGCAGGGCTTTGTCTGGTTGGGGCAGTTTTTTTCATGTTTCGAAGCAAATTTGCATAACCGTCAAATTCAGGGACGCAAAGGGCCGCACCGCTGATTTAAACGTTGTCCTAATCAGATCAAAAATCCCGCTTGACACCTGATACGTATCGGGTTACACTTATAGAACATGATCCAAAAATTCAAACATAAAGGCCTCAAGCGATTATTCGAATCCGGGATTTCGAGCGGTGTGGACCCCCAACATGTAACCCGGATCCGGAAGATCCTCGCGCTGCTCGAAACGGCTGAAAATCTTGAAGATATGGATTTGCCAGGCCTGGACCTCCACCAGCTCAAGGGAAATCGTAAAGGAACCTGGGCGGTCAATGTCAGTGGGAACTGGCGAATTACATTCAAGATTCAAAGTGGTGATGCCTTTGATGTAAATTATGAAGATTATCATTAGGAGGGAAAATGAATATGTATAATCCGCCTCATCCTGGCGAAATTATAAGAGAATTTTGTGTGGAAGCAATTAATATCAATGTCACGGAAGCGGCAAGAGCACTTGGCGTTACCAGAAAAACTTTATCAGCATTATTAAATGGAAGAGCGGGAATTAGTCCTGAAATGGCATTGAGATTATCAAAAGTATTTGGCAGGTCACCTGAAGGTTGGCTCAAGCTTCAACTTCAATATGATCTCTGGAAAACAAAGCAGTCCATTGATACTAGCAATTTAAAGCGTATTGAGGCAGCTTGAGTTCATTTATCGAATAACAAGTCAGGGGACAGGGACGCCCTTTATATTTTTATATTCAATAAACGCGGCAGGTCCAAACCATAGAAAAGCGCCGCGATCCTGATCATCACGGAATATCTCGGCGGGCTCGATCCCTCGTGCAATGATGCGGGGCACCGCCCCAGGCGCATCTATTCCGACTTGTCTCAGTATGCCTTCTCTTTCGTATGCCGGATTTGAACTGCAAATATAAAATATAAAGGGCGTCCCCTTTCTCTCCCGAACAAAAACCAGGATTTTTTGTCAAGATCTGGGTTACTGCACGTCGATGATCGAACGGCTGAGAACCTTGCGCCCCGGGATGTCGAGCAGTCGGAATTCGTACTGCCCCGGTTCCTCCGGCAGAGTGAAGGTCAGCGGAGGCCCGTCGGAAGCAGACTGGACTTCAATCCAGGTGAATTTTGCCTGGTCGGTTTGTGCCAGCGCGATCCTCAGGTCTCCACTTTCGGTATCCGCCGACCAGTTAACTTCGATCGTATCACCGGCTGCCGCCGTTTCCGTGACATCGAGCGATCCTCCGGTATCGAGAGCGGCTGTCTCGTCGACCACTTCCACACTATGACGGGCCAGAGTGCGCCGGCCTTCATCCAGGACATAACGGACTTCGTAGAGCCCCGTCTGTTCAGGGGCTTCAAGGTCGATCTCGCTGTTGTTTCCGACCCGCTTATGGTTGCCGAGTTCGTCGTCATCCGCGCCCATGGGCACGATGGCGATGAAATCGCTGCGGTGCGGTGGCTTGCCTCTCCAACTGACCCTGAGCTCCGATCCTGCGCGGGCCTTGTCCGGTCCGCTGAGTTCGATCCCGGGTTCGGTGATCTCGATTTCGGTGGAAGCGAGGGGCTTGCGGCCTTCGTCGAGGACGTAGCGGACCTCGTAGAGGCCGGGCTCGCTGGGGGCCCGCAGTTCGGTTTCGTTGTTGTTGCGGACCCGCTTATGGTTGCCGAGTTCGTCGTCATCCGCGCCCATGGGCACGATGGCGACGAAATCACTGTGGTGTATGGTGCCGACCCAGCTGACGGGGAAGGAGGAGCCGGTGGTGGTGCTTTCGGGGGCGCTGACCTCGACTTCCGGCTCGGTGATCTCGATTTCGGTGGAAGCGAGGGGCTTGCGGCCTTCGTCGAGGACGTAGCGGACCTCGTAGAGGCCGGGCTCGCTGGGGGCCCGCAGTTCGGTTTCGTTGTTGTTGCGGACCCGCTTATGGTTGCCGAGTTCGTCGTCATCCGCACCCATGGGCACGATGGCGATGAAATCGCTGCGGTGTATGGCGCCGGCCCAGCTGACGGGGAAGGAGGAGCCGGTGGTGGCGCTTTCGGGGGCGTTGACCTCGACTTCGGGTTCGGTGATCTCGATTTCGGTCGCGGCAAGGGCCTTGCGACCCTCGTCGAGGACATAGCGGACCTCGTAGAGGCCGGGCTCGCTGGGGGCCCGCAGTTCGGTTTCGTTGTTGTTGCGGACCCGCTTATAGTTGCCGAGTTCGTCGTCATCCGCGCCCATGGGCACGATGGCGACGAAATCACTGTGGTGTATGGTGCCGACCCAGCTGACGGGGAAGGAGGCGCCGGTGGCAGCGCTTTCTGGGGCGCTGACCTCGACTTCGGGTTCCGGTTCCGGTTCCGGCTCGGCTACGGCTGTGCCCACCTCGCTCAAGGCCGTGCGGAGCTCCGCGGCATCTCCGGCCGGCAGGAAGCGACCGCCCGTGCGTTCGGCGATGCAGGCTACGGCTTCCTGTTCTTCGTCCTTCAAGTCGAAGCCGACGACGTGCGCCGTGAAGTCCACCCCCATGCGCTCCAGGTCGTCGGCCAGGGCGCAGGGGTCGCGCTGGCAGGTTTCAATGCCGTCGGTGATCACGATCACGGTAGCCGGATTGTCGCGGTAGGCCAGGGTTTCGGCGGCCTGTTCGATGGAAGCGGTCAGCGGCGTCTTGCCGCGGGGTGTGATGTTCTCAATCGTCGAAAAGAAATGTTCCCGGTCGAAGGGGCCGGGTTCGATCAGGGTTTCGATGTCCTCGCAGTCTCCCTCGCGGCGGTGTCCATAGGCCATCAGGCCGATATTGGTACCTTCGGTCCAGTCGCCGATCAGGCTATGCATGGCTTCCCGGGCAATCTCAATTTTTGCGGTGCCTTCAATCTGTCCCCACATGGAATTGGAGCCGTCGAACACCACCATGACATCCTCGGCAGCTAAAGCCGGTGCTGCGATCAGAAAGAATACGGTTGCAGCAAGCAGTATTTTGCGCATTTTGATTTTCCCCCTACTTTTCCAGTGCCTTTGGGCGGCACAGAGGGATGCAGTGATAAAGTGATAAGAAATCGCTTTTTCAGCGATTGGCCCGAAGGGCGAAGAGATCCTGTTTCCCCCCATACTTCCCAACCAGAATTCATCCTTGATTATCAGGTAATACCCCCATGATTATGCTGTCAAGAAAAATCTGGTGAGTTTTTGCGTAATTTTCAAAAGACCGTCGCAGGTGGCTGCAGTGGCTTTATAAAGCAAAGAAGCGGTATGGACTGGTGATTTTAAATTATGCTGTTACATCCAATCACATACATCTAGTTGCCGATGAGGTGGGATACCCGCCTACCGCATAACATCGACGTTGTGTGTCACAAAAATGTTTCTCCTTCTATTTACTTTGGTATCATTATTGATATTATACTGATATGACAAAAATCGATGACCTGCTTGAAAAGATACGGCAGAATCCCAAAGATGTTCGTTATTCTGACTTGTACAAAATCTGCGACCATTTTTTTGGCCAACCCCGACAGAAAAAAAGCAGCCATCGAATTTACAAAACCCCCTGGGAGGTTGATCCATGCGTAAATATTCAAAACTCGAAAGGAAAGGCCAAAACATATCCGGTTAAACAGGTTCTTTTGGCTATTGAAAAACTGGAGGTCAATCATGGCACAAAAAAATGATAAATATACATACAGGGTTACATGGTCTGAGGAGGATAATGAATATATTGGACTGTCCAAAAAAATTACTTGAAAGTGCTTGAGGTATGATATATTATCATACTTGGAGGTGATAAATATGGCAGCTTCAAAAATTGCAATTACAATTGACGACAAGATTTTAAAACGGCTTGATCTTCTCGTGAAGTCGAAATTGTTTCCAAGTCGCAGCAATGCTATTCAGCAAGCAGTTAATGAAAAACTGAATCGAATTGACAAAAGCCGGCTTGCCCAGGAGTGCGCCAAGCTTGACCCGGAATTCGAACAATCTTTAGCTGAGGAAGGATTCTCATCGGAGCTGGAAGAATGGCCAGAATATTGAGAGGAGATATCCGCTGGGCAGATTTAAATCCAGTTATAGGAAGTGAACAGGGCGGTTTTCGCCCTGTTCTTGTTTTAAGCCACGATGTGTTTAATGAGAGATCTGGAACGGTCATTGCCGTTGCAATTACCAGCCAGCCGCAAAGAGCTGGCTACCCATTGACCTTGGAGCTCGAGACGACGGGGCTTCCAAAAAAATCCTGGGTAAAGATCAGTCAGATTCGACTTCTTTCCAAAAAGCGAATTGGCAACAAAATAACAAAAGCATCTGACGAAGAGCTGGTTCTCATTATCGATGGTCTAAATGAAATAATTGGTGGTTAACCTGTCACTGTTGCGGACTCGTTTCACTCGCCGCAAAGCTCCGCCATTATAGACTAAAAAATAACACCGGAGGAAATATGGATATTATCAGCTTGTTAATATTTTTAGCGGTTGGTGCGCTGGTCGGGTGGCTTGCCGGCATGATCGTGAAGGGAAAAGGACTTGGTGTCATAGGAAATACTATCGTAGGAATTGTTGGCGCTATAGTGGGTGGCTTTGTATTCGGCATGCTCGGCATAACAACAGGCGGATTTTTAGGCTCTGTCATTATGGCCACTATTGGCGCTGTTATTTTGTTATCTATAATTGGGATTATTAAGAAGGCATAGCTATCGAGGGACGCCCTTTATATAAAGGGCGCCCCATTCTTTCCCGAATGTCAAATTGACAAATAAGCGGCATTTTGTCATAGGATTAAACATTCATATGCAGGTTCTGATTTTCTTTTCAATTTTTTAATTCTCTGACCGGCTGGGAAAGCAATGCTGCATCCCGATGATATTGAAAAAATAAAGCGGTTTTTCTCGGAACAGAGCACTATTGCTGCGGCTTATGTTTTCGGCTCTGTTGCAACCGGCAAAGCCAGAAAGAAAAGCGATATCGACCTTGCCGTCATGATCAGAGGGCATATGGCGGCGATGGGACGGGTTGAAATGGAGACCGCTCTTTCAAATCTTTTAGGCCGGGACGTGGATCTTGTCATTTTCCATCAATGCTCGCCCCTTTTGCAGCATCAAATCCTTGCCCATGGCCGTATGATCTATGAGGCCAACCCGAAAGAACGGGTCCGCCAGGAGGTGTTTGCCAGAAAGGCTTATTTTGACAGCGCTTTTTTGTATAAAAAGCTGCAGAGGAAACCCGTGCATGGTTGACGATGAACTGATTTCCAGAAAGCTTTCCCGCATCCAGAGTTATGTGGATGAGCTAAGAGCTGCCACAGATATAACCTGGGAGAAATTCAGCGCTGATACAAGAGCCCGGGCCTTTGTCGAGCGGTATCTGCATCTTGCCATAGAGGAGATCACAGATCCAAACCATAGAAAAGCGTCGCGATCCTGATCGTCACGGAATATCTCGGCGCGCTCGATCCCTCGTGCAATGATGCGGGGCACCACCCCAGGCGCATCTATTTCGGCTTGTCTCAGTATGCCTTCTCTTTCGCATGCCGGATTTGAACTGCAAATATAAAGATATAAAGGGCGTCCCCCATTCTTTTTCCAAACCCCCTGTTTCTGATCATAATCCCATTTACTATTGACATTCCGGCCTTATTCATGTGTATATGATTATATTCACATGGTTATTCGATAAAAATCCGCCCGCTTGCATTACACCCCACACCCAAAAACAGCGGAAAGGCCAGTGCATGTTTCAAAAAATTTTTCCCGGCAGACCGATTCCCAAGTTCCCAAAACAAAAGCGGATTCCCATAAAAAACCCGCAAAGTCTATATACAGCCAATTCGGCAGCGATAACCACCTGGAGCAGCGGATGATTACCCATCTGCGCAAGAGGCACAAAGTCAGAAACCGAAACACAGGCTACGTCAGGTTTCCAAACAGGTCGCTGTACTAAAAGTATGGCCTGTATAAAGTGCCGACATCAGCTGGATGGACGAAGGTGCATGCCTTGCGGTGAAGAACATCGGAAAGCCGTGTGTGGGAAAACCGCAAGCACGGTTTGATGAGGGGAGGCTGATGGACGATCAGCCCGGTAGACACTTAGTAGCCGCGTGCGGCGAGGCGTCAATAAAAGTCCAGGCCACTGATCTGATATCAGCTTCCTACTCTACCCAGATTTCGTCCCCCGCGTGTCCCCCGAATTCATAACCGAAGCTAAGAAAGCTGTGAGGGAACACCTCAAATGAGGGTTCAAGTCCTTGATGAGGCAACGGCTGATTTAGTAGACGGATTTCGTTTCTATGAACAACAGGCCGACGGCCTTGGCGACTATTTCCTCGATTCACTGTGGTCTGATATTCAATCATTGCTACTTTCCGGGGGATCCATGAATTCCACAATGGATATATCGACTAACTTCTTAACGGTTCCCTTATGCAGTGTATTACCGCATTGAGGATGGTGTTGCGCGCGTCCGAGCTGTTCTCGACTGCCGTCGGAATCCAAAATGGATATCGGAACGACTTGATTGATAAAAGAACGTTATTCACTATTCAGGAGCAGAGATGCAATGGCTGCCATGTGTAAGGAGTCAGAATATATGACCTAAAAACAGCATAAAATTTTCGAATTAAATTGACAATCTATATCGGATTATCAGAATAATTGAGTCTCTTTGGAGGCTTTTTTTATGAACAAAAAAGGGCGGCGAGTGTGGCTGCACTCAAACCGCCCGAAAACAAGAGCCTGATAAGGCTCACAACACATATCTCATGATAATCTATGTGGCTGTCACACTCAAGGAAATTTTTCGTCTCGGAGGCAATTATTCCTGGCAATGTCCGGGTAAATGCCCCCGATGCCATTGTTATAAAGTCTGGGGGCATGGTTACCGGGACGCCTTCTTTGAGGGCTATAACGACCCGATCCCATTAAAGCGCTGGCGCTGTCCCCAATGCGGCTGCCTCATCTGCTGCCGGCCCAAAGACTATTTCAGCCGTTTTCAAACCCCGATTCAAAAGATCCGCTCCGGTATAGCCCATCGCTTGCGATGCGGCCGGTGGCCCTCCGGATTTGTCCGCTCGCGGGCCGGCCATTGGCTGAGAGCTTTAAAAAAGCAAGTTGCTGCCCGGCTGGGCCATACCTGGCAGGTCGGTTTGCTGGCGGCATTTGATTATTTTATCTGCCAGGGGATCATCCCGGTCAGCCGGTCCATTTAATTTGCTAAGCGATTCAGTGGGTTGCCAACCTACCCAAGAGTGTCGTTTTAAAGTCCTCCAGGCCGTTGTATGAGCAAAATAACCGTCGACGGCTTCTAAAAACCACAGACATAGGAGGATTTTAAATGACAGAAGACAAAAAAAAAGAGGTGGCTGCCTTCCGGCTTGGGGTCATCGCCGAGTTTGTAAACGGCCCAGAGCCGGATTACGGGGAGAAAGAGCGGCTGCTGCAGGAGAAGAGCGCCCGCAAGTGGAACATCCCGTATTCGGAAAAGACCCGGATCTGCCGAAGCACCATTCTTCGGTGGATTGCCAATTACAAAGACGGCAATCAAAAACTTGAAGCCCTTTATCCAAAAGATAGAAATGACAGGGGCAAAAGCCGGAGCCTGGACGAGGATACCAGCCTGGCACTGATCAACCTGCGCCATGAACTGCCCCGCACCCCCGCTGTCAAGCTTATCACGGAAATGAAAAACCGGAACCTGGTCACGCCGGGCATCAGCTTGAAACTCGCCTCGGTTTACCGGTTTTTGCATCAGCATGACCTTATGGCAAAGCCCGGCAAAAAGCCCGAAGACCGGCGCAAGTATGAGGCGGAGCTGCCCAATGATCTATGGCAGGCTGATGTGATGCATGGGCCCAAAGTCGAGTTTGAGGGCAGATGGAAAAAAACATATCTTATCGCCCTTATTGATGACCACAGCCGCTTGATCCCGTATGCCCGGTTTTATTGGTCAGAAAAGCTTTCCTGTTGGCTGGATGCGTTGGAGAAGGCTCTATCCAAACGGGGGCTGCCCAGAAAGATATACGTGGATAACGGGGCGGCTTTTAGAAGTAAGCATTTTGAGGCGACCATGGCCTCCCTGGGCATTGTCCTTATTCACTCCAGACCCTACAAGCCCCAGGGCAGAGGAAAAATCGAGAGGTGGTTTAAGACCGTGCGCTCCTCGTTTTTGGCCGACTATCACGCCGCGAGCCTGGATCAGCTCAACTGCGATCTCAATTTTTGGATAGATCAGCACTATCATCAGAGAATCCACAGCGCCACCAGCCAGACGCCCTTTGCCCGGTTTGCCGCCCATAGCGAATGCTTAAGATGCGCCCCGGCCGATTTACATGATCATTTTCGTAAAACCGTCCGGCGCCGGGTGAACAAGGATCGTAGCATCACCATAGACGGCCGGCTGTTTGAAGTGCCGGTAGGGCTTATCGGCAAACAGGTGGAGCTGCGGTATCACCCGGAGATGCCGGATACCGTGGAGATCTTTGTTAATCAGCAGTCCCATGGCTTTGTCCGGCCGGTGGATTTACATGTCAACTGCCGGGTCAAACGGGATAAAAATAACAATGCCCAGCTGACAAGCGATGAGCCACCCTACACGGGCGGGCGGCTTAAGTTTACAGGAGGCAGTGATGAAGGCTAATTATCGCACCTTCTTTGGACTAACAAAAGAGCCGTTCGGCGCTGATATTCCGGTTGCGGAAATTATGCAGACTGAGGCGCTTGTCGGTGCTTGCGACCGGTTTGAATACGCCGTGCGCTTAGGCGCTATGGCGGTAGTTACCGGCGAGATTGGTTCGGGTAAATCAACAGCGCTGCGATATGCCGTCTCAAAGCTGCACCCTTCCGAGTACCGATGGTTTTATGTCACCGCTACATCCGGTTCCATACTGGAGTTGTATCGCCAATTGATGGGCCTGCTGGGAACCGAGACAGCGAGCAACTCCCGGGCAATCATGCTGGGGCGCATCAAAAAGGAAATCCGCCGCTTGGTGACGGACAAGAAAATGAAGGTGGTGTTAATCATAGATGAGGCCTCGCTATTGCGCCTGGAGGTTTTTACCGAGCTCCATGCCCTGCTGCAATTTGAGCAAGACGCCAAGCCCTGGCTGCCGGTTATTTTGGCCGGCCAGGCCAGCCTGATCGATAAGCTCATGTATCGCTCCTCTGGCCCGCTGGCCTCCCGGGTGGTGGGCAGAAGTCATCTGGAAGGAATTGACCGGGAAGGCATGGAGGCCTATATCCGCCATCATCTGCATATTGCCGGCGCGGAAACGAACTTTTATGACGCAGCCGCTGTTACCGCCATCCATCAGGGCGCCGGGGGGCTTTACCGAAAAGCCAATCATCTGGCCCGAGGGGCGCTGATTGCCGCGGCTTCTGAGCAATCCCTGACAGTTACAGCCGAGCATGTGCGTTTGGCGGCAACAGAGATATTTTAACAGGTTCGGTGAAACGGAGCCGGGCCATCCTGGGGAGGAACCCGGCAAGGGATAGCCGAATGTGGAAGACGGTTCACATCGTCAGGGGGACCCCTTCGGTCCCCCGCCACATCTCTGTGAACCGGATCCACCCATGCCTTAAAAACCCATAAAATCGATTGAGTGAAACGAATCCTTTTGAATACGGAGGAAAGTAAATGTACGATATAGAAGATGAATGGGAATACGGCGAAAAAAGGGCTCAGGTCCAGGCCATGCTCGAAGAGCTTGTACTGGATGCGATTATTGAGGCTTTAACGAAAATTAAACAAAGAAATGAATGGATGAATCAGACGCCTGAGAGAACCAAAGATGAGATGAAATTTTAACCCAAAACTTGTAGCCGGGGATATTTTATGCCAAGCTGAAATATCCCCGGTTTAAAATAATCCGGAAATTTATCCACTTGTCCAATATAATCAAAAAATAAAAGTCTGTTTAAAAAGAAAACTAACACCATGTGTTGGAAAAAGAATCTTTACATATATGTCGAATCTTGTTATACGCTTTGATGTTAGTGTTTACTCCTATTCGTTTATAAGGCAATGAGTTGCCATGGTTTCCTTGAAAACGCCTAAATCCAGGCTCCGCATAAAGAAATATTCCTCGTATTATTAACTGTTTTAAAAATTTTGAGGATAAGTGCAAATGGCCAAAAGAAAAATTTTTTACAGTTTTCATTTTGCTAATGATGTATTTCGTGTCCAACAAATCCGGAATATTGGTTCACTTGAGGAGAACAAACCTGTATCGGAAAACAAGTGGGAAGAAATAAAACAAAAGGGTAATCCCGCTATAGAGAAATGGATTGACGAAAATATGGCCGGACGATCTTGTGTCGTTGTATTAATCGGCGAACAAACTTCAAAAAGGAAATGGGTGAAGCATGAAATAAAAAAAGCCTGGAAAGATGGCCGCGGTCTTTTGGGGGTTTATATCCACAATTTAAAAGATCCGAAAACTGGTAAGTGCAATAAAGGGGACAATCCCTTTAACCAGTTCACTTTCAAGGATAAGAACGGGAAGGTAAAAACCATTCCTTGTAAGAATCCATCGCCAAATGACGCATATAACGATATAAAGAAAAATCTCGCTGACTGGATCGAGGAAGCCATTGAAAATAATAGATAGTTTTGTTATTTACAGTTCAGCGTCGTATCATCGGATTAACCCGATCATCTGAGGAGTCAAGCCGTGAAAACAAGCGCTAAATTTGCCTTAGGAAGTTGCATATTGCTGCTCATTATCATAGCGGCACTTCTTGTCCCTTCTTTTTTCAATAATTCAACAACGCCAAAAACGCCAAATCTTACGACTGTTCGGGTGGCAGTAACTCCCTATCAGGACACAACGCTCATGCTGTATGGAAAGGAGAAAGGTTATTTTAAAGAAGTTGGTATTGATCTGCAGGTCCGAGATTCCACTTGGAATGAACAGATCGAGTTTACAGCAGGAAAAGGCTGCGATATTGCGATGGCTACTATTGATGAAATCGTCGCCAAATCAAGAAGTCTAAACAAAGTGGGCAAAAGAGTGCTATATTTTTTACCGGCGTGGCTTTTTGAAGGTACGATTTTCGCTTGCCGCGACGATATGCTTACCTATAAAGAAGTCCAGCAAAAATATGGAGAAGAGGGAGCAAAAGCAAAATTCCTGGCACAATTAAAAGACAAGATTATCGCCGTTCCCGAGGGTGGGGTTTACGAGCAGGCAATTCATAAATTTATTGAATCTGCCGGCTTGAATGTTGATGATTTTCAATTCGTAAATTCTCAATTGGAAGTTGGCATCAATGGACTCAGAGATGAAGACGTCGGGATAGCTGCCGCCGGCATTGTTGAAAGGCCCGAAGCCCTGCGACGCGGCTATAAGATTGCATTGGATTCGATCGATTTAAATATAGTCGTTATAACCGGTTTTATCTGCAATGCGGAGTTTTATAATCAGCATACTGATGCTGTCGAGAAATACGCCAAAGGATGGTATAAATCGGTTACCGAAGCGCTTAAGCACCCCAAAGAAAACTACAAAATCGTCAAAACCTATATAGATGAAAGAGGTGGCAAACCACCATCTTTCGAAGATTTCAAAACCGCTCTGAGTTTCCAGAAAATTGCTAAATCTCCCGAAGAAGCAAAGAAAATGTTTTTAGATAAGGATTCCCCGATGTATTGGGAAATGGCTTGGGATGCGGCGGTTCATAATTTAATTTCAACTGGTAAGCGTGATCGAGTTCCTTCATCGAAAAAAGATTTTATCGGCGAAATCGTTTTAAACCAGATTATTCAAAATCATTAACGCGGATTTGTCAATATGTATTCCTACAAATATCATGCGTATATAATATACAAGAGAGATACTGTCGAGATGG
Organism: Desulfobacterales bacterium; assembly: GCA_034520365.1. Taxonomy (NCBI): domain Bacteria; kingdom Pseudomonadati; phylum Thermodesulfobacteriota; class Desulfobacteria; order Desulfobacterales; species Desulfobacterales bacterium. Next base: position 148,309 of record JAXHNP010000006.1, on the reverse strand, counting down.
AATACGCCGAGAGGATATGGGAATACTTAGAGGCCCATGAATTAAATCCTTGGTATGACGAAAGGAATCTTGGTAGAGCGGTCCTTGCCCGTCGAGAAATGGAAAATGCTTTGAATCAATCTTTATCGTTTATAATAATTCTGGGACCAGGCATAAACTGTCTCAAAGGCAAAGAATGCACTTGTTGGCGATGCGATGAATTTGATCTAGCAGTAAACATTATTAAAGCGCGCGGTGTCCGAACCTTAATACCAGTGGCCCTACCAGGAATAGATATTGATGAAATACAAAAATCCAATGAAACTTTCTTAAAACTCACTACTTTTGTCCACTTTGAAAAAGATAAAACCGAAAAAAGTTTAGAGGATTTACTTGATACTATAAAAGCCAAAGAGAGACAATTTGAAGAGATAAAAAAGAAATATAATCTTTTAGGTGAAATTAAAAAAGAAATCGAAAAACATAAATATATCCTTCCAGGAATCCATAAAGATATTATAACAAATTTCCAAACCCTTCTATATAAAATAGACGCAATTAGAGTTTATAACGGTGAAATTGTAAATGATTATGAAAAAACAATTCAAAAAATAAATGAAGATATAGATAACGAACTTAAAAGAATTGAGTCCTTTCTCTACAACAAATGGAAATATCTTGATAAGTTAAGGCCAGCTGGAATAGATAATGAGCATATTTTAAAGTTAAAACCTTTAATGGGAATGGTTAATATCAAGACAGCAATGAAGCCCGGGAATCATACGCTTCCTCCTTCCTCGCCACTATTAAAACTCGAAAAAATTCTCCCGCACGTCGACATATCAGATTTAATACGGTTTTTTGAAAAATTCTCTTTAGAGATGCAAAAAATATCTTTTAATTTGCTATGCGCTCTACTATGGACCGGGCGTTTTTCCGAGTTATTAGACTACATTAAGATGTGGCATGAAGGAAAAATCAAATTTCCATCTCCCTTCATGCTTTTTAAATTTTCTATAATGGAAATAGGCTTTAAATACGAAATACCCATCTGGAAGAAATTCCATGGAATAAGCTTTGAGCTTTCTGAATATTGCAAAATAATTTCTAAAATGAAGGAACATTCAGAGGAAAATTATAACATTCTGACTATCAGAGAAGAGCTCCAAAGTAAATTTGAGGAATTCACAGTTCTAAGTCGGAACCCTGACTACCTGCCAGTTGGTTGGTCGGATTCTATAGCCTCTTTAGACAATAGGGGGCGTTTACCATTATTGGGTACTTTATACGATTTCCTCGATCTTGTTTGCGACGATAACGAAAAAGAACAGATAAATTATATTTTTAAGGTTCTTAATTCGGACCAACACACTTACCCATGTTATTCTCTTTCGTCAATTATCAGTGAAATAAGAAGCTTAGAGGCTATTCTAAACAATAAATATAATGAATTATTTTCCAGTATAATTGAAGAACCAAGTGGAATAGATGCTGTTTATAAATTTATCAAGTACAGACGAAATGCAACTTTTTCAGTAATTGCATTTACATCAGCACTGCAGACTATTGACGCCGGGTTAAAGGCTGATTTAGGTCTGAGTTCAGAGGATAAGGAACAATCTAAAATTGATAAGAGTAAAAAAACATTCTACGAACATTCCATGAAAAAAGCGATTGAAAGCATAGGGAAAAGAACCCATCCGCATGTTAGATCTTATGCTAATAAAATCATTATAAAATGGTCTAAAATGATTTCCGCATACGCTGACCAATAAAATCGAAAAGAATCTAACTAACTATGAGTTACCTTTGCGAGAATGAAGTTATTTCTCAGATTAAATTTGTCACAGAAAATTTAGATCCTAAATTCTGGGCAAAAGCATTTATAGCGTTATTGTTGCGAGTTGAAAAGAATAGCCGTGAAAGATTCTTCTCAATTATGCAAAAAATAATTGAAACTTATACTGATCATTATCTCCCTATTGATATTAATGGATATTATATTTCAAAAAAACATATAAATTTCGAAGAATTAAACCCATTTCACATAGATAAGAATACCACTGCATACCTTCCATCGCCTATAAATAAAGGCTATATTTTATGGAACAACCCTAAAGAAATAAGGCAATTCATAGGCGTAAAAGAAGATGATAATAATGTAGAGAACTTGATAAATAAAATACAAGGGTATGTTGGTGTCAGCAAAGATGAGGAGGAAGGCGAAGCACCCAGAACGATAGGGAGAAAGTTAGTCTGTGCGATCCCTGCAAATCATGACTGTTTAGTAGTTCCTCTCATTTTTTATTGTGTAAATGACTTGCTAAAAGAGAATAAAATCAATGTAGATTTTGAATTTACTGAATGGACAGAAATTCCCGAAAAGCTCGAATCAGAAACCTTGAATATATGTTATTGTACTGAGGAAATGATAGATAACTCCCCCCAAACTAAACCTAAAACATACATTTTTCAAAAGTTAAAACATAATATCTCCAAATTAAAAGTTCTTCGATATTCAGACAACTTATTGATGAAAGAAGGCTTTCCTGTAGCTCTTAATTTTCAGGGGAATTATTCTTTGGATAGAAAGCTACCTGATAGCCACATAAGCTATTCCTTCTCTGATGGTGAAATAATTCAATCACTCGCCAGAACAAAATTAAGTAGTACAAACTATGAATTTAATTTGCTCTTGGCATTGGCTTTCGGGGCCATAAATGAAAAAATATCAGTTATTCCCAGTATTCAAGGCTTTTTATGGGCTCAAGAGAACGGACTAACAGAGGTAGCATTTAATAAATGCAAAGCAAGTTACCGTTTTGGAGCTTTTCAAAAGGCTGATATTGAAAACCACGGTGATGAAGAATTAACCAAGAAGCCTTTCGGCTTCTGTGTATTAAATCAAAGAGGCAATAATGCCGAAGAAAGACGCGCTAACACTCGAGCTGCGAAAGATTTAAACTCTGCGATCCTAAAATTCTTAGAAGAGATCGAAATCAAGATGCTATCATTACTCGATAAGAATCCGATATTAGCCCACCAATTAGCAGAGATTCTTATTTCCCCCATGCTTTCAATTTGTAGTGAATACAATGGGATCATTCTTCGCCTTTCTCCTAATTTATTATTAAATAGCGGTCTATCAAAGGGTATGTTCTTTGAAGAATACGATGACGAAGTATATTCACCACATTGGTGGTCTGAGTTAAAAAAGAAATTCCCAAACAACGAAGAAGAATCAAGTAGCGGGAGAAATAGCCAGGCACAATGATTATAATAATTGCTCACCATCAATTTCAGGAGTCAAAATATCCAATAATAAATTGTTCCAATATATATCTGCCTTGGAAAGGCCAAGCTACCCTTATGTCACCATCCGGTAGTGGCAAAACAACTTTTTTCAGAGTTTTATCTGGGTGGTATTCTGAGAATCATCACACACAATGCCAGTACTCAAATGACATAGACATCTTTAAAGGCATCAGGTTCATAGGAGGGCATCGCTCCCTTTTACCCTGGAAGACCGTTTATGGTAACTTCAGACTTCATTTCCCCCGAAAAAAAAAAGCGCTATTTTATCAATATTTGGAAGAGCTTGATTTGAATCATAATGTATCTAAATTATATCCCTACGAGCTTTCTGTAGGGATGTATAAGCGCATTGAGCTAATCCTCGCCGTGATGAGCAACCCAAACCTGCTTTTGCTGGATGAATACTATACCTCTATAGACGATGACAGAAAAGATTTGGTGCAATGTTTTCTTAACAAGCATAGAGGTACTAAACTAACTTGGGTGACAGTTCACGAAAACAACCTTCGCGATTGGATTAGTGGCAAAAGCTTTCATTTTACTTTTGCTGATAACGGCTATACAGTAACAGGAATTGTTGAAGCATGAAAAAAATCCTGTTCCTTATTTTTTTTTTACTTTTATGGTTTTTGATTTCCCACTTTAAGCTTCTCCCGCCTATTGTTCTCCCTAATCCGATAGATGTTATTCAATCTGCGCGGTTTCAGTTATTGACCGGTGCTTTAACAACAACATCAAGGGCAATCGCGGGCTTTTTGATTGGTATTCTTTTATCATATCTATTCCATTTTTTATGTGTGGCCTTTAAAGTTGAGCAAGCCATGGATGCACAGTTTGCCGGTATGAGAGCAGTACCAGTCATAGCGGTAATGCCCTTGTTTGTTATCTGGTTTGGATTCAGCGAAACCGGCAGACTGTTGATCGTTATTCTCAGCGCGGTTGTCTTTTTCATTGCGCCTCTTCATGAGTCTTACAAGCTTCTTGGTCGGGATTGGACAATTCTTAGAGACCAGCTATCATTAAACACATTTAGCTATTATTTGCATATAGTTGCGCCGGGCACTTTTGGGTCACTACTTGGCCCTTTACGGGTTGCACTGGCGGTTGCCTTCACAATATCCATCGCCAGTGAATACATCGGTGCGCAGACAGGTATTGGAAAAGTGCTTGATGCCGCAAGGGTCACGTTTAATGTACCGGCAATCATACTAACAATACTAATTGCATCGATTATTGGCGTATGCCTTGATAAAATAACCACAGCACTCTATACAAAATTTATTAAATGGGCAGGAAAACAAGGAAAAACTTGATCAATTTCATGTCATCTTTAAGGTTGTTGAGCAAAAATGGGTTACAAATATGAAGTAGCACTCTCTTTTGCAGGAGAAGACAGAACTTTTGCTGAAACCATCGCAGAGGGGTTAAGACAAAACAGTATAAACGTATTCTATGACAACTTTTGTGCGGAAGATTTATGGGGCGAAGATCTCGGAGTTAAATTGAGGGAGATTTATCGTCATTCAAGCCAATACTGTATAATGATAATCTCTGAAAATTATATCAACAAAATGTGGCCAAATCACGAGCGTCAGCAGGCAATTGAACGAATGATAAAAGAAAAGGGGAAATCCTACATCTTGCCCGTCAGGCTCGATGGGTTTGAAGGAGAAGTGCCAGGGTTATCGACACTGATCGGTCATCTTTCGGTTTCACGCAATGAACCATCCAAAATAGTGGAAGCATTTTTAAAAAAGATTCACATCCAAAGACCTTTTCCAAATGATCAAACGTCTGCAGTAAAATTCAGTGAACCAAAAATTCCTCGGTTTGGAAACAAATTCTCTGATAAGGAAAAAAATAAATTCTTAAAGACGTCTTTTAAGCAAATTACCGATTTAATCGAAGCATATTCAGAAACTACTCAAAAGGAAAACTCTGGCTTTGAGTTTGACAGGGAAAACGTATCCTCGCGTAAAACAATATTGACTTTCTACAAAGACGGAAAACTGATCAATCAATGTAAAATCGCGATTGGAGGAGGTTTTAGCAGCAATTCAATAGTTTTTTCATATGGCACTCACTTGGATATTGGGCGGGACAATGCATTTAATGAGTCAGTATCGATCGAGGAACACGATGGTGATCTTAAGCTCAAACCTCTTGGTATGCAAATGTATTCATATCCAACTGGGCAAAAGAAATTAATGAGCCCGGCGGAAATGGCTGAATACTTCTGGGAAATTCTTTTTAGAGATAGTTTTTAGCATTTTTTGGGGGGTTGGACTATGATCGAGAGATCATTAATACACGAAATCAGGAGATTCAGACGAAAGCGAATTAAAAAGGTCAAAAATAATGAGGCACTAATTAAATTAGATAAACCTGGGGAAGGGGAGGCACCTGTTTTCATCCTGCATCTTATCCCTGAAAAGGTGTTTGAATACCCGACTCTGATCGAGCTATCTTCTCTATACAAAGATTTAAAAGCTATGGAGCCAATATATTCAACGGCCTGGAATGGGAAATACAACTCAAATGGTTTTGTAACTTACGGCCATTCAATTTACAGATTCCAGGGGTCCGTGGGGTCTTATGTTCAATTTTTCCACAATGGGATAATCGAAGCCGTTGATTTGAGATTGCTGCATGAGGGATATCTAAGAGGTCAATTGTTCAAAAGGGGATTAATAGAGGCATTGCCAAGGTTTCTGGCAACCATGGCGCAGGTTGGTGTCGAACCACCTGTTTATTTAATGATCAGCTTTTTGAACGTATATGAATTCCCATCCGATTTTAATGGGCCTTTGGATTCACATAGAATCGAAGAGCAAAATTTATTTTTGCCGCAGCTGAAAATTAGCGATATGCAATGTGACATTGTAGAAGCCCTAAAACCAATTTTTGATATTGTTTGGCATGCTGCGGGGCAACCCGATTCGAGTTTATAAAGAGAAGAAAATTCTTTTAATCCAAACGGAATTTTGAAGGTGGTTTTATTTTTTTATGGCTTTTTTTGAAAGATCGGAATTGCAGCTTGTTCAAACTGACCCGACCGAGTCAACCTTTAAATCTTGGCTTAATAAAGAAGTTGCCAAAATAACCGCGAATAAACTCTTATCGGAATCTGCCTTTGCATTTACTGCCGATCAGACTTACGATATTTTTTTGTCACACAGCAAATTAGACAGCAGTGAAATCTACAAACTCAAAACAATAATTGAGGGAATCGGATTATCAGTTTATGTCGACTGGGTTGATGACCCTGAACTCGACAGGTTAAACGTGACAAGGGATAACGCCAGGAGGATACGCGAAAGGATGAACGCATGCCGATCCCTTGTTTTTGCTGTAACGGAGAATTCATTGGAGTCGAAATGGGCGCAATGGGAACTGGGGTATTGCGATGGTAAAATTAATCGTGTTGCAATTCTACCGATTAAAGAATCACATGACAACTCTGATGAGTTTTCCGGTAATGAATATTTGGGGCTCTACCCTTACATTGTTAAGGAATATTCTCGAAAGACTGGAAGCATGGCACTTTGGGTGTCAGAAAGCAGCAAGAAATACGTTATCATAGATAATTGGCTGAATGGAGAGGAGCCATATGAGCATGGATAATTCTGTAAATGAAAAGCATTTAGAATTTATACAAAATGTAATAACCAGGATGGCGGGCAATTCCTTTTTGATAAAAGGATGGAGTATTACGATTACTTCTGCTTTATTCGCTTTGGCGGCCAATAATGTCGACGTGGGATTCATAATTGTTGCGCTTTTTCCGGTTATATCCTTCTGGGCTTTAGATGCATATTTTTTGCGCCAAGAGCGATTATTCAGAAAATTATATGCCGGAGTAAGGAAAAGCAATGAAATAGAACCATTTTCAATGGAGACCGGAGACTTCGATGATCAGGTTGAGTCGTGGCTTGAGGTTGCTAAGTCTCCAACCTTGAAGATATTTCATGGTACAATACTAATGGTCATCGTTATTGTGATGTTTGGGCTGCTGATTTTCAAGTGATACGGCCGCATTGAATTATATTACAATTTAGTAAGTTTATTTTTATGGATCCACAAATGAAATGTTTTTTGTGAGACTTGTCAGCCTGTCATATGGAATTTGAGTTAGGTTGAAATTTTTCGGCATGTGTCCGAAGCAATAGCCATTGTTTAATGCCGCTTTATAATCAATCTCCTTGATTTTCTTCTTTTCTCCTACATAAAGCTCATAATAGGTAGTTCCAGGGAACAATAATAAAGATCTGTAAAATAAAGAATCTAAATAATCCCTCATCTTATCAATCATATTCAGGTCTTCTTTTAATTCATCTTCAGTTTGCCCGGGGAAGCCATACATCATATAAACATCTGTCATCATCCCTTTGGATCGGATATAAGCTAAAAGGTCGATGACCTTTTCCGGTGGAATTTTTCGAAAATTTATTTTTTGATTGAACCGCTGTGAAAAAGTTTCAATAGCAATTGTTATTGCCGAAAAACCGGCATCATAGAGCAAATCGACCAAGTCGGTTCGCAAAGAATATCCATTCATTTTATCAAAAAATAAATACAGAAAAAAAGCATTTGGATTATCAATACTTAGATCGGGATTGGTTTTTCGGTATTCAGTTATGAATTTTAGAAATTCCCAGTCCTTTTGGTGCAGTAAAAATGCGTCAGCTTGATTATGGAAATTTCGGATTCCATATTTTTCATACAAATAAGAAACTTCACTGATGATTTTTTGAAAATTCCGATACCGGATTCTCTTCCCATCCTTATCAGTACTTCCGCAGTAGTCACATGAAAAAGGGCACCCCCTCGAGTTTAACAAAATAAAGCTTTTTGATGGTTTCTCGGGCCTATACAGGGAATCTATTGGAGAATCATGCCTCTTTTCTATATATCGAAAGCTCCCATCAGGCTTTATCAGGACAGTGTCAATTCCCCAGTCCCATTTTGAAATATCTATATGCGGCCTGCGTTTTTCAAAATAAATTCCTGTATCTGTCTTTACGGCCACATTCTTTGTTGACTGAATGGTTTTCATTTCTATCCGCTTCATTAAGTCAACAACAATTTCCTCCCCATCTCCTAAGACAATGGCATCATAATGGACTTTTTCAAAATGCCATTCCGGCCTTAATGTGGCGTGCAATCCCCCAAGGATTAGGGGTTTCTCAGGAAATTCGTTTTTGATGTTTTTACATAGGGTATCAACGCATGCCTGCTCGGACGTAAACATGGATGTACACATAATAACATCAGCATTAGAACGGGCTATTTTTTCAATCACATCCTCATCTCTCATTCCAAACTGATAAAAGTCTCGGCTGACCTCTATTTCGTTATCAAACCCCTCATCCACCGTATCTATAAGTTCAGTTTCAAAACCATTTGCCTCTAAGGCACCAATAACTGACAATGCGCTTGCAGGAACACGAGCGGGTTGTTTTGCCTTCCGGCCATTGTTATCGATTACGAAATTTCTATTGGGAATAATGAAAACAGCTTTCATGGTAAATCCAGCATTTGCATTTCGATTAATTAATTATTTCAAACTGATAGAAGCGGATCTGGCTATTCGGATAGTTGATGGGCCAGGTCATCTATAACCAAATCAACTATGATATCTATATTGTCAGAATTATGAATAACTTGTCGCTCTTCCTCCGTTAGCCCGTTTGGCTCTTTATTTCCTTTCTCCCTAAGTTCCTTTATAATTTTGACTGTGTCACCATCCATGAATCCTAAAAGATATACGGGTCCTTCAGGATGATATTTAAGAAATTTTTTATATTCATCGTAAATCCCTCTATTATCAGTTTTCCCGCCGATAAAAATAGCGGAACTTGATTGTTTGGCCATCTCGTTTCTCATATCCTCCAAGCCTTCAAGCATATGCATTTTTTCGCCGGAGCCAAACCATCGAATCGTTTCAAAAACACTGGAGTCCCAAATATCATCAGGCGCCTGCTTCTCAAAACATCTCAATTGAAACAAATCAATATTTGCAGACGTTTTCTGTGTGCGTTGAGCTGCTTTTTTCACTAAAGGTGTAATTGTTGGATGACCGCCAAATATTATTCGCCCCTTAGCAGCTAAGATCCGCTGCACAAATATTATAATCGATGTATAGAGCTTTTGTGCCTTGAAAGTTTGATCTAATTCATCAGGGATGCTGGCCGACAAAAAAATTGATTTATAATTTAAATCTTTTTTATTTTCTATATTTGGGGGTGCCATAACAACCACTCCTATGCGATTGAAGCAATCGCGTGTTTAATTTCCCTAATTGAATAAGCAAATATGGGGCTTTTACCTCTTGCCCATTCAATTGCTTCCTTTTCAAAATCAGACAAAGGCAATCCATTATATAGGAAAAGGGCTTTCGATGTTTTATCTTTAAACATAGTATAATTATTATGCAGCCTATAAAGTCTTTCAATATTTAATAGCGCGTCCTCGAATTCAATGAATATTCCAGAATCCCCTCCTTTTACCTGTTTTGAGAGAATTAACTGCCTTCTCCGAATAGGGTGAAGGTCTAATTTATATAAATATGCTAATTCTTTCAGAGTCCTGTCAACCTGTACGTCGAAAGTTGACTTTGAAGCTATTGCACGAGATATGAACTCTTCAATTTTTTTGTATCGATCTGGATCCTTCTCATTCCAGTCTATACCAGGCATATTGCGTAATAATGGGAAGCCTTCACTTTGAGGATGACGAAGTGCACAAACACTAATACAGTGTTCCAAGGCGTTCATGATTTCGTCAAATACCCAAGATGATTTGCTTGCATCTGGCGTATCAATGAGTAGCAAGAAATCTTGTTCGCAAATTTCTTCCCCTATCACTTTTTCAACCTTAACACCTAGTTCCATATCTATAGTATCCAAAAAAACCCTAAAGCCGGTGGACTTAAGATGCTCATGGACTGCTGATGCAATGCCCTTTCCGTCTGTTCGGCGATAAGATATAAACACTTTGCAGTCACGCTTAAAAGGCATCATACCTAAGTATTTTTTAATCGCTGAAAAAAAAATTTCACCTGGAAATAAACCTTGATCCCATCCCACTGCGTTTAATCTTTTAATTATATGGTACGCTTCAGGCATGGCAGAAAAATCATACTGAGCGATGCTTCTAACAAGGGGAATGATCGGAAGATCAATTTTGATTAGTTTTTGTAGGTAGGAGACAAAATTCTCGTCATTGATGGAATTTTCAGTAATGATAAAAACCGCAACCGATTTACTATGCGCTGCCGGCAAAGTTTTTAAATCATCATCAACAATGATATCTTTAGAGTTAGCAAAGTATTCTTGAATTTTTTTGTAAATTGCTTTTCCATCTGGGGCATGAATCACTTTTACACTTTTCATAACAGGTACTTTCCTGAACTCATCATAAAGTTGTTTCGAAAAGGTCAATTAGATGCATATATGATAAATATGTGTAATTTTTATCATCCTCATCAGGATTTTTCAAGATTTCACAATGAATTTTAAGGATGAAAAAGAATAAGTGGCGGAAAGAATCGGTCGGAAGCGAACACTGTACACGCTATCAATTTTAAGGCCCTTGTCGCCGGAACCCATTACGGGCAGGCCCGCCATCTGCCTCTACCCCCTATCCCGACGACCACTGTCCCAATAACTGGGACGCTCTTTATGGGTGCCTTTGGCGGGCTTGTGATCTCCCCGGCCATTGGCCTGTTTGTAACCATCTCCCCCACAGCCGGCTGCAGCAAAGGCTTTGTGGTCTTTACCATACTCACCATAGCCGCCCTGGGGCTTTTGTACATGGTGTACCGCTATCTCCCCCGACTGAGGGCAATGCCCTGGAATAGTCCGAGAGATTTTTTGATGAAATTCCAGGTTTTTTGCACGGGTAGATCGGCTCTATGCTTTTCGCGCGAGGTCTGCTTCCTGGGGTGTTCTTGAAATAAAGGCGGCGTATTGTCGAACAACTTCCACAGCCATTGCGCTCCGGAGGCGCATAACGCGGCGAAGCGGCAGGTGGATCTCATTGTCTGCGAAAGAGGCTTGCACAGATCCACAAGATGTAACCCGTGGGGCCATTCTTGTAAGAATATCCTTTCGCACTTCATCATCAGCTATGCATGAAACATCCCATTGCTCAAAAAGGCTTTTTGCTTTTTTTCTTATATCAATAAATCTTTTTGTCCAGCCGGGCAGCAATCCATCGGGAGGCTCCGCATTCAATCTAAAACCGCATTTCCCTTCTTGATCGAGTACGCAGGTTTCGAGAACCCAACATGGTGCCATGCTTGTTGATATAAAATCGACCGCTATCTTTTCTTTTGCACCGTCTTTGCTGAAATAAGGAAGCACCATAAATCTTGGCTTATTCGCTTCGCTATTGCTGACATGGGAAAGATGCAACAGAAGTACATAATCAGCCTTGCGAGTACCATCGAATCTCATTGCCAGATCGCATGCTTGGGTTGCGATCATCATGAGCCTCCTTTTCCCATCTGAAGCTTTTGGCCCCTCAAACACGTCACCCGTTGTAATATCCATATGTGCACTGTTTATATTTTTTTCATCCTCATAAAGTTCACCGTGCCGAATTTCTTTAATAACTTTTGAGGCCTCTGCTTTTCCCATTTCAGGTATATTACTAACTTTCCGTATTCGTTTGATCAATTCAGCCAATTCAATGTTTTCTCTTGCCCTTTTGTCCGCCTCCATTCTATGAAAATGTGTATAAAGCCTAAATAGCATTTGCCCTTCCCAGACTCCTTCACCATGCGCTACTCTCATGATCATGTGATCAAAATCTAAAACAGTAACAGTGTTAAGGCCCTCTTTAGCTTTTTCCAATGACTCTGAAAGAATTCCGGCTGACATTTCTTTGAGTTCACGAAATGAAGGAGCAAGTATGGCTGATTTTATTTGCCGGTTAAATTCGTTTAAATCATCGGTTAAGAGGCTTTTAGGAATGACCAAAAAGTCATCTTGAGCAATACCGGCTTCGTCAGCCAATTCCTCCCATTTTTGATTTTGCGTGTCTGAGTTAGCAGTATGGGTGAGAATTCCGCAAAGAGGAATGGAGTCGGAATTTTTTTTCAAGACTGAACCAACAATTGCACTGCCTTCATTGGATCTCCCCCCTCCCTTAGACATGTCCTGATCAAATAGGAAAAGGATTTGAGAGCAATCTGGGGCAGCCAAAAGGCCCTCACTTTGCCTGTGCCATTCTTGTAAATTTAGGGGGCTAAATGTTATATCATCAATACCTTGAAACACTTCGCTTAGAATAGACATGTAATCAACGTCGGGCGATTCGGCTTTAGCTTCTTCTTGAACAAAAGGTCTTGCTTGATTCGAAAACTCGTCCTTTTGTTTCAATTCCAATCCTTTCCACCATTTTCTAAAGCTTTCTTTTAAAATATCAGGGTCCTGAGAAACTGGGCCTTTAAATTCGGGAAAAGCACTTATCAATTCTTCGGGAGATGACGTTTCAAGCCATGATAAAATATCGTCTAATGTAAGAGGCGATGCATGCTCATCGTCTACGCATACAACCTTATTTATGTTAAGTCGTTGCAACAATGCGCAAAGTGCTTTTTTAGCCTCTTTAGTAGGTCCATCATTACTCATCTATAGCCCCCCGAAAATCAATTTGGAATTTAAAAAGTCGATCATGGGAGTTTCTCTCCGGCAAAATGCCTACGTTGCAGCCTTCAGAGTCTATTAATTGTTTTATAATAAAAAGGCCAAGTCCACGGCCCTTCCCCTTGCCCTTAGCCGTTACAAATGGTTCGAAAAGGACATATTCAATGTTTGGATCGATTCCTTTCCCAGAATCAAAAATACGAACAAAGTAGCGATCGAGTTCGATCGTAATACTGCCATGTTCCATACGTCCTTGTGAAATGTCCTCTCGCAACCAATACTCACTATTGAGAATAAAATTGTCTATGATTTGAGTCAGTTTGCCCCGATTCATTTTCAACCGAGCAACTCCACCATTACGTGTGTGAATCAGAATGGAAATATTGTTTTTTTGAAGCCGATCTTTGTAAAACTCTCTGATTTCTTTCATAAATGAGAATGTATCTATTGAATCTCTTTGCTCACGAACATAGCGTAATGCGGGCGAAAGAAATGACATCTGCTTGCGTAAGGCCATGCTGCTGGATTTAACATGTTCAATAAAATTTTGGAGGATTCGATCTTCTAATTTTATTGCCCTAGCTCTACTTTGAGCCTTTTTCGTCCTAAGTGATAGCTGATCCGCAATATTAAATATCTCATGAGAAAGCGCCTCTGCTGTCAACCCAAGAGCCACAGCTTCATACATGTTATCCATTTGATCCCGGAATCCATCGATACGATCATTAAGCACTTGCCCCATATGGCGTAGGGTTGATATCTCGCCAAGATATACAGATACTTGTGAAATCATTTCCTGGGATTCGTCTATAAGTTGATTTAAGTTCGAGACGGAATTGGACACCTCTGATCTTAATTTATTATCTATTCTCCTCTTTTTGGATAAACGAGTTGATGCAGCCTGTGCTTGTTTTTTGCTTGTTTGCAAACGAGTTTGGAATTCATCAAGCTTTTTTTGGTACTCCTCTGATGCGCTCAGGCGCTCGCTCATGGTGTGCGATATATCTTCAATAGTTTTTCGAGAATCAATCTTTGCTAATTCTTCTTTACGTTCTTTTTTATAAGCTATCCATGATCTGCCAAAAAACTGTCCAGCGGTTTGAGTGAATTTCATAACTTCCATCAACAGCGAATAGAAATTACGATAGTAGACTGTATCCTTGAACCCTTCCCTATCAGTTGTTTCCTCAAGGTCCATGTTCTCCCTAGCTGATAGGGCAATAAATCCAACTGTATTATTTGGTTTTAAACCGTAGAAAGATGGCCCCGATGTGTATTGATCTCCTAGTTTCAGCCAATCCTTATCGACGCGTATGCCAAATCCGTCCCGGAAGACCCGAATACCACTGCACTTTTTGATATAATTACGAAACTCATTCATGCGGTCGAAAACATTTTGCCGATCAAAAGAAGTGACCGATAAATCAAAGGAATCCATTTCGCCTTTAAAAGGGCCTGGATTCGCAATCGAGGAAGATTTCCCAGAAACCCGATAGACTCCATCAACATCTTCCAATTCTTTTTGCTGTTCGAATTCAACATACCAGTTAGCTGATTTGGATCGTTTAAGGTTGAGGCTTCTAGCATATTTTTGCTGCGATAAAAAATCGTAAAACCCCTTGCCGTCATCCCCTTCTGCTATCAGGGCAAATTCCTCGGCCTCTTTTCGCTCAGATGGGCAGAAATAGTTTAATTTTGCACGCCCTTTTATTTCGATGGTTTTGCCGTCAAAATGAATGCTATAGCGCAATGGGGCTATATCGCGTACTTTCTCTGTAATTTCCTGCAGTTCAATGGGCTTTCCGTCGATTTCGATGAAAGCAACATAATCTCTAATCTGCTTGAAGGGGGATATCATTTGAGACAATTCATTCTGCAACTTTTTCGTTGCGTCTTCCCCTCTCCATAGCTCCAGCTCTTGCAAATTCGAAATAACAAGTCGGGTTCCAATCTGCTTTGCATTTTTCCATTCGTCTAATTGGATACTTACATCCTGTAGCCGTTCTTTTTTAGCAAAGTCTGACCAGGAAAAACCGAAATGCACACCTCCATCTTTTTTGGTCTTGGTGAAAATCTCCAACTTTTCGCCAAGCCTTTGAACGCCGAGCCGGCCAAGTCCTTTGTCCCCAAGCGGTGTTCTGCCTTTATCAGTTAATTTACGGGCTTTCTTAAACTCATGTTTTTTTCGGTTCGAAATCATGAGCCACCCGGCTTCGATATCCTCAAGATTCATTCCAAAGCCATCGTCTTCTATAATTATACGACCGCCTTCCGGTGAGTAAAAAGTGTCGTCAAACTCAGTCGAACCTTTGGTATCGATGGTGACTTTTGTATACGTGGCATCAGCGTCGTAGCTATTTTTGACTAATTCGATTAAGGCCTGGACAGAGTCGGTTATCAAACTTTCCCCGAGGTGATAAACCACAGATGGATGGACTTCAAAATGTGGTGTGTTCATTTTCGGCATGTCAGATTGCCTTCCTCATGACCAGTATTGTTTCCTTTGACATTGTATCTGCGATATTATTTTTTAAAGCCATTCTTTTTGAAGAGATGCTTCTCGTCAATTTACACAAGAGTTTTGCATTATGCTCTTGAAGTAGGTCGGATAAAATTAGATCAAATGGGACGCGCTTGCCCCCTACTTTTCGGTTGCCCAAAACCCAAACCATCAATCCCCCGCGATTAAGACCTTTTAAGATCGGGCCAAGACTTGCATCTATATCACGGAAAAAAGCGATAACGCGAATAGCTCTATCCCGTGGCTGTCCATTTAAGCTTTTCATATACTTTGCTAACGCAGAAGATCGTTGGGTTATTTGATCTGCCTCTGATTTTATTAACCGCTTTCTTCCGCCAAGACTACGTGAATCAAGCTCATGTGTTGAGATTAAACAATCTTTATCGATGTTGGGATCAATATCCTCTAGATCCACCCATTGAAGCGGCAGGTAAGAGTATTGTCCATAGGGTACTGTAGTTGCATTATCTCCGTATGGGGGTGAGGTGATAATAGTATCTACTTTCTTCCTTTGGTTGAAATCTCGAATGTCCGCCAAAGAAACCGAAACTTCTCGCTGGTAACGGCCGCGCTGCAAGTATCCAGCATTTGACAGTCGTTTGGCTTGCTCTTGGTAATGCTTGAAGTTGCGGTCAAGAGTATTTTTAAAGACCTTAATCGGATCAGATATTCGGCCCTCGATCTCTTTCTGAGGTCGAATATGAAGCTTATACGTTGAAGTTCTGCTGTTGCTAGACGCCCTAACAGTTTCAGCTAAAGCTATCCAAAAAAAACTGCGAGCCCAAGCAGCCTTTTCCTTGCGAATCCCTCTCTGGATCTTTGACAAAGCAATCTGGATATCTTTGTTGAACCATTTTTCAATGTTCGGGAAAGATGTTTCGACTGTCCATTTACGATCTGAGACAATACAAGCCTTGAGGTTTTCGATTTTTTCTTTCAAGGCCTTAGTAAAATAGGGGCCACTTTTTACACGACATATCAGAACTGCAAGTGGGTTGATATCTGTTCCTGAAAAAGCCAAACCATTCATCATGCTTTCAGTCATGATTGTCCCAGAGCCTGAAAATGGATCACCCACCCATTCGAGTTCAGGGTGCACAACATATATTTGTTGAAGGATGGCTTGAGCTACTTGCGGAACCATCATGGCAGGATATTGGAACATGCCATGACTATACTCGCGACGGCAGTTTCCCCTGAAGGACCAGTAGTCCTTGTCAGTTTTTGTTAACGCTTGAAGACGTTGACAAAGTAAGGAGTCGTGATTTTGTTTGACACAGATCAACAGTTCAAGCCCATAAGTTGTTGTGATCTTAGCCAGATTGATGGCCACTGTTAAGAAGGAAAATTCTCTTTATTTTTTAAGCCGATTTAACAATATTGTCAAGGACTATGAAGCTTTATGAAGCTTTATGGGACGGAAAACGGGATAGAGGGGACACCAGCCTGCCCTCTACTCTATCCCGATTTACATCCCCTTTCCTCATCTCTTCTTAGGGTGGACGGCGACCGTGGGAGGGGCCTCTGGCATCGTGGGCGGCCTGGGCGCCTTCGGCGGATTTGTAGTCCCCCCGGCCATGGGCCTGTTTGTAAACGTCTCCCCCACAGCCGGCTACAGCAAAGGTTTTGTAGTCTTTACCATACTCACGGTTATCGCCCTGGCGATTTTGTACGTGCTTTACCGGTATCCCCCGTCTGAGGGCGTAGCGTTGGGATAGTCTTGAGTGATTTATGCCCTGATGGCCAGTCTTTGCTGACAAAAAGACCTATCTGTACTGATCTTCCTGCCCCCAGACCCCTGTTTCTGGCCGTAATCCCATTTACTATTGACATTCCGGCCATATTTATGTGTATTGGATTATATCCAGATGGTTATTCGATAAAAAATCCGCCCGCTTGCATTACACCCCACACCCAAAAACAGCGGAAAGGCCAGTGCATGTTTCAAAGAATTTTTCCCGGCAGACCGATTCCCAAGTTCTCAAAACAGGCACGTATTTCTATAAAAAACCCGCAAAGTCTATAAACTGTGGTCGGGCCTGAGCAACCTTTTAAAATCATATTAAATAAACAAAAAATGACGTTCATTTCTGATCCTATATTTCATTTTTTTGCGCCAATAAATGCAAAATGGGATTCATAAGAGACGATATGCCAAAAAAACCGATTTTATGAACAAGACCCCGGAACAAGCCGCAAGAGAAAACATTGACCGGATGCTTGAGCAGGCCGGATGGGTGGTGGTGGATCAAAACGGCATTGACTGGCAGTTGGGGCCGGGGCTTGCAGTGCGGGAATACGGGACGGATGCGGGGGTTGCCGATTATGTGTTGTTTGTGGACCGGGAGCCTGTGGGGGTGATCGAGGCCAAGAAAGAGGAAGAAGGCCACCGGATGAGCGTTCATGAGCAGCAGGCCGAATTCTATGCCCAGAGCCGGCTGAAATGGTTTGAAGACGAGGGTCGGGTGCCGTTTGTGTATGAAAGCACCGGGGTTGTCACCCGGTATACGGATCTGCGCGATCCCAAACCCCGGGCCAGGCCGGTGTTCTGGTTTCATCATCCCTATACTTTAAAACAGCGGGTAAAGCAGCGGACCAGCCTTCGGCAGCGCTTGCAGCAGATGCCGGCGCTTTGCGGCCAAGGGCTGCGGCAGTGCCAGATCCGGGCTGTTTCCAGCCTGGAAAAGTCTTTTTGCGAAAACAGGCCCCGCACTTTGATCCAGATGGCCACTGGCAGCGGCAAAACCTATACTGCCATTACCGCTGTGTACCGGCTGCTGAAACACGCCAATGCGGGGCGGATCTTGTTTCTGGTCGACACCCGGAATCTTGGGGAGCAGGCCGAGCAGGAGTTCATGGGCTACACCCCCAATGATGACAACCGGAAATTCACGGAGCTATACAACGTCTGCCGGCTCAATTCCAGGTACGTGCCTGCAGACAGTCAGGTGTGCATCAGCACTATCCAGCGGATGTATTCCATTTTAAAGGGCGAGGACCTGGATGAGGCCGCAGAGCTGGCAAACCCCCATGAATTTACAGAGATGCCCAAACCCCGGGAGGTGGTCTACAACCCGGAAGTGCCGCCCGAGTTTTTTGATTTTATTGTGATCGATGAATGCCACCGCTCCATTTACAACCTGTGGCAGCAGGTGCTGGACTATTTTGACGCCTTTTTCATCGGGCTGACCGCAACGCCGGACAAGCGGACCTTCGGGTTTTTCAACGAAAACCTGGCCTCTGAATACCGCCACGAGCAAGCCGTGGCTGACGGGGTCAATGTGGGATATGAGACCTATCTGATCAAAACCCGGATCACAGAGGCGGGCGACCGGCTGGTGGCGGAGCAATGGGTGGACAAGCGCGATCGGCTGACCCGGAAAAAACGCTGGGAGCAGCTTGACGAGGAAGTGGAGTATTCCGGAAAGGATTTGGATCGGGACGTGGTCAATCCCAGCCAGATAAGAAACGTGATCCGGGCGTTTTGCGAAAAGCTGCCTGAGATGTTTCCCGGGCGCCGGGAGGTGCCCAAAACCCTTATTTTTGCCAAAACCGACAGCCACGCAGACGATATCATCGGCATCGTGCGCGAGGAATTCGGCGAGGGAAACGCGTTTTGCCGGAAAGTGACCTACCGGGCCGAGGAAGATCCCAAATCCCTGCTGGCCGCATTTAGAAACGATTACTTTCCACGGATCGCGGTGACCGTGGACATGATCGCCACGGGCACGGATGTAAAGCCCCTGGAATGTCTGGTTTTCATGCGGGATGTGCGATCGGTGAACTATTTTGAGCAGATGAAGGGCCGGGGCACCCGCACCCTGGCCTATGATGATTTAAAAAAGGTGACGCCTTCGGCCCATACGGCCAAGACCGGTTTTGTGATCGTGGATGCCGTGGGGGTGAGCCGGTCGGTGAAAACCGACAGCCGCCCCCTGGAGCGGAAAAAATCCGTGCCCTTAAAGGATCTGCTCCGGGCCGTGCTCATGGGGCAGGCAGACGAGGATACCTATACATCTCTGGCCGGCCGGCTGGCCCGGCTGGACAGGCAGGTAACCGACAAGGAGCAAAGCGAATTTGCAGCGCTTGCCCGGGGCAAGTCCATTAAAACCGTGACCCGGGAGCTGCTCGAAGCCCATAATCCCGACAAAATCAACGAACTTGCCGCGGAAAAATCCGGGCTGCCGCCGGATGCCGAGCCGGATGAAGACCAGCGGGCCGAAGCCCAAAAAGACCTGGTCAACCGCGTGCGGGATACGTTTTCCGGAAAGCTCAATGAGTTTGTCGAAAACGCCCGCAAATCCCACGAGCAGATTATCGATACCGTCAATATCGACGAGGTGTCCTTTGCCGGCTGGGACAAGCAGGCAATTGATCTGGCAGAAGACATTATTGCCGACTTTACGTCTTTTATCGAGGCCAACAAGGATGAGATTGCCGCCCTGTCCATATTTTACAACCAGCCATACAACCGCAGGCACGTAACCTATGACATGATCAAGGCCGTGCTCGAGGCCCTGAAACAAAGCCGGCCCCGGCTGGCCCCGGCCCGGGTATGGCAGGCCTATGAGCAGGTGGAAAAGGTAAGCGGAAAATCGCCCGGAAGCGAGCTTACGGCCCTGGTGTCTTTGATCCGCCGGGTGGTGGGCATTGATGAAATCCTTACGTCTTTTGAAGACACGGTCAACCGCAATTTCAAGAAGTGGGTGTTTGAAAAGCAGGAGGGGGCGGCCCAGAAGTTTAACCCGGAGCAGATGGCCTGGCTGCGGATGATCAAGGATCATATCGCCAGTTCGGTGCATATTGAAATGGAGGATCTCGATTATGCGCCGTTTGACGGCAAGGGCGGGATCGGGAAGATGCGGAAATTGTTTGGCGGCGGGGTGGAGGAAATTATTGAGGAGATGAATGAGGTGTTGGCGGCTTAGATGGAAAAAAATACGCACAATCTGCCTGAGTGTTGGCTGGAAACGACAATTGGAAACATCTGTATTAAAGTGCAATACGGGTATACAACAAAAGCGACAGAAAGCGGGGATTTAAAACTTTTAAGAACAACGGATATTAAATCCGGCAGGATTAGTTGGGACAATGTGCCTTACTGCTTAAAAAATCCAGAAGAACCAGAAAAATATCTTCTCAAAGATGGGGATGTTGTTATTTCTCGTGCTGGTTCTATTGGTTTTAGTTGTTTAATTGAAAAGCCTATGAAAGCAGTTTTTGCATCGTACTTGATTCGCTTCAATCCTTTAATAGCACCCAGATATTTTAAGTTTTTTTTAGAGAGCCCTTTTTACTGGAATAGCATATCAGAAGAAAAGCTTGGGATTGCGGTTCAGAACGTTAATGCCAGCAAATTAAAGTCTATATATTTCCCCCTCCCTTCAATTCCTGAACAAAATGAAATTGTCAGTAAAATCGAAGAACTCGTTTCCGAACTCGACAGCGGTATTGAAAGCCTGAAAAAAGCCAGGGAGCAGTTGAAAACCTACCGCCAGGCTGTGTTGAAACATGCTTTTGAGGGCAGGTTGACCGAAAATTGGCGCGAGCGGCAACAGGAGGCGGGAAACCCGCCGGAACCGGCGGAAAAGCTGATCGAGCGCATCCGGAAAGAGCGGGAGGCGCATTATAAAAAGCAGTTAGAAGCCTGGGAAAAGGAATGTGAGCAGGCAAAGGCGGAAGGAAGAAAGAAGCCGGCTAAGCCGAAAAAGCCGAAGGACCTGCCGCCGTTGACGGAAGAGGAGCTTGCAGAGCTGCCGGAATTGCCTGAGGGGTGGGAGTGGATTAAAATTGCTGAAATTTCTGAATCAATGAAAAACGGCATATATAAACCAAAAAAATTTTATGCTGAAACAGGTAGTCCCTGCTTAAGAATGTACAACATTGAAAATGGGAAAATCGTATGGATTGATGTGAAAAGGATGGTTTTGTCCGAAGATGAAATTAAAGAGTATGAATTAAAACCAGGAGATTTACTGGTTAATAGGGTTAATAGTCGAGAGTTGGTTGGAAAGACAGCCTTAATTAAACAAAATTTAGAAAAATCTGTATATGAAAGTAAAAACATCAGGCTCAGGCTTATTAGGGTTATTGAGAGCGGGTATGTTAATTTTTGGTTTTTGATCTTTGCAAATAAATACTTTAATCATAATGCACAACAAACAGTCGGAATGGCTTCAATCAACCAAGAACAAATTGGAAAAATGCCATTTCCCATTTGTTCAACAACAGAGCAAAATATAGTTCTTTCAGAAATCGAATCCCGCCTCTCGGTCTGCGACCAGCTTGAGCAAAGCATCGAAGACAGTCTGCAAAAGGCCGAGACGCTGCGGCAGAGCATTTTGAAAAAGGCGTTTTCCGGGGAATTGACCCGGCAGTGGCGAAAGGAAAACCCGGAGCTGGTTTCCGGGGAAAATTCGGCGGAGCGTCTGCTGGAGCGCATCCGGGAAGAAAAGAAAAAGGTACAGGGCGCGGGCGGCATACGGCGCGGAAAGAAAAAATCAGCATGAACACGGAAAGCATTGTTTCAAAGGTCTGGAGTTTCTGTCATACGCTGCGCGATGACGGGGTGAGCTACGGCGATTACCTGGAGCAGCTCACCTATCTTTTGTTTCTCAAGATGGCAGACGAATACAGCCGGTATTACGGCAAAGAAGTGGGCATCCCCGGGGAGTTTAACTGGGAAAGCCTGAAATCCAAGAAAGGCGCGGATCTCGAATCCCATTACATCCGGCTGCTGCGGGAGCTGGGGCGGCAGAAGGCAATGATCGGCCAGATTTTTGTCAAATCCCAGAACCAGATCCAGGACCCGGCCAAGCTATACAAGATCATCCACATGATCGACGCCGAGGATTGGGTGAGCATGGGCGCCGATGTCAAGGGCGATATCTACGAGGGCCTGCTGGAGAGAAACGCAGAGGACGTGAAAAGCGGGGCCGGCCAGTATTTTACCCCCAGGGCGCTGATCCGGGCCATGGTGGAATGCATCCGGCCGGAGCCGGAAAAAACCGTTGCAGATCCCGCCTGCGGCACGGGCGGGTTTTTCCTGGCCGCCTATGATTTTATCGAAAGCAATTATTCCCTGGACCGCGATCAGAAAAGGTTTTTGAAAAATGAGACCTTTTTTGGAAACGAGATCGTGGCCAATGCCCGGCGCCTGGCCCTGATGAACATGTTTTTGCACAATATCGGCGAGATTACCGGCGATTGTCCCATATCCGCAGATGATGCCCTGGTGGCAGATGCCGGCCGGCGCTTTGATTATGTGCTGACCAATCCCCCGTTTGGCAAAAAAAGCAGTATTACCATCACCAACGGGGCGGGCAAGCAGGAAAAGGAAGACCTGCGCTACAACCGGCAGGACTTCTGGGCCACCACGTCAAACAAGCAGCTCAATTTCGTGCAGCACGTGCGCACGATGTTAAAGACCACGGGCGAGGCGGCCGTGGTGGTGCCCGACAACGTGCTCTTTGAAGGCGGGGCCGGGGAGACGGTGCGCAAAAAATTGCTGGAAAACACGGATCTGCATACCATTTTGCGCCTGCCCACCGGGATCTTTTACGCCCAGGGCGTCAAGGCCAACGTGATTTTCTTTGAAAACAAGCCGGCAGCCAGGCAGCCGTGGACAAAGGAGGTCTGGTTTTACGATTTGCGGACCAACGTGCATTTCACCAAGAAGAAAAACCAGATGACCTATGCGGATTTAAAGGACTTTATTGCCTGCTACAACCCGCAAAACCGCCACGAGCGCAAACAGACCTGGTCACCGGACAACCCGGGCGGCAGATGGCGGAAATTTTCCCGCGAAGAGATCACAGGCCGGGACAAGACCAGCCTGGATATGTTCTGGATCCGCGATGACAGCCTGGCAGACCTGGACAACCTGCCTGATCCGGACGTGCTGGCAGAAGACATCCTTGAAAACCTGGAGGCCGGCGTGGAGAGCTTCCGGCGGATTGTGGCCTCGATTAACGGGCAGTAGGGGACGGGAGGACGGATTTGAACCGTAAATATAAATATATAAAGGGCGTCCCCCGCCGTCCCAAATTTACAGGAATAAAAAATGGCAGAGTCTAAAACATCCAATGATGAACTCCTTCAATACGCCGAGAGTATCATCAATACCGTGCGTGAGCCTTTAATCGTTCTGGATCATGATTTAAGGGTGATTTCCGTCAGCCGCTCCTTCTATGGCGTCTTTAAGGTAAACCCCACAGAGACCGTTGGGCAGCTTATTTATGACCTGGGCAATAAACAATGGGACATCCCCAAGCTGCGCGAACTGCTGGAAAACATCCTTCCCCAAAAGACCACCTTTGACAACTACGAGGTTGAGCACGATTTTGCCACCATCGGCAGGCGCACAATGCTTTTGAATGCCCGGCAGATTCACAGGGTGTTTGGCAAAGAACGGATCATCCTGCTGGCCATTGAAGACATCACTGAGCGCAAGGAGATAGAAAAGGGTCTGGCAAAAGCGCATGAAGACTTAGAGGTGTTAGCCGCCGAGTTAGAACGTACCGCTCGGGTGAAGTCTGATTTTCTTGCCAACATGTCGCATGAACTCAGGACCCCGCTCAACTCCATTATCGGCTTCTCTGAGGTATTATATATTCCCATTGTTTTTGTGACTGCTTCTGTAATGGAAGAAGGCAGAGAAGAGTTAAAAGACATAACGAACAGTGGCTTCATCGGCAAGCCGATCAATACACGCACTTTTGCAAAAGACGTCAGTCAGTTTATCAGGTGAGTGGTGTGTTTTTATATATGTTGTGACGTCAAAGGAGATAGGGATTGAAAGACAAGCCGGTAATCTTGATTGTTGATGATCAGCCCCAAGATGTTGAACTTCTCGAAGCACATCTTGTTCCGCAGGGCTATGAAATTGTCAAAGCGGCAAGCGGGGAAGAAGCGCTGGAGAAGCTATCCAGTAATCAAATCGCGCTGATTCTGATGGACGTATTGATGCCGGGCATGGATGGCTTTGAAGTGACCCGCAGGATCAGACGAGATACTGCATATCGACTGATCCCGATCATCCTGATTACCGCGTTGCAGGAAACGGAAGACCGGGTGAAGGGGATTGAAGCCGGTTGTGATGATTTTCTTTCAAAGCCACTTGATAAGATGGAACTCTTTGCCCGTGTCCGGTCCCTGCTGCAGGTCAAAGCCTATAATGACTTGATGCGTGATTATCAGATAAAGCTGGAAGCCATGGTAACCAGCAGAACAGAAGAATTGAGGCATTCCTTGGAGGCCCTGCAGCAGGAGATTGCCGAGCGCAAGCGGATGGAGGAGGAGCGCCAGAACCTCCAGGCCCAGTTTACCCAGGCCCAGAAAATGGAATCCATAGGCCGGCTGGCCGGCGGCGTGGCCCATGATTTCAACAACAAGCTTACCATTATCAACGGTTATGCAGAACTGGCCATCGAAATGATGGACCCATCAGATCCCCTCCACGAAGCAATCCGGGAAATCCACACCGCAGGAAATCAATCCGCGGATATAGTTAGGCAGTTGCTGGCTTTTGCCCGTCAACAGACCATCAGTCCGGTACAGCTCGATTTAAACGATACCATTTCCAGCATGATGAAAATGTTGCAGCGACTGATTGGCGAAAACATTGACCTCGTATGGCACCCCGGAAACAACCTGTGGCCGGTGAAGATTGACCCCTCCCAGGTGGACCAGGTTATGGCGAATCTCGTTGTAAATGCCCGGGATGCTATATCTGATGTGGGGAAGTTGGTCATAGAGACGAAAAATACAACAGTTGATGAAGATTACTGCAAAAGCAACCCGGAGGCCATTCCGGGGCGATACGTCATGCTGGCAGTCAGCGATGATGGATGCGGAATAGAAACAGAGGTCATGGGCCAACTGTTTGAGCCGTTTTTTACAACCAAGGAAATCGGAAAAGGAACCGGCTTAGGTTTGCCCACGGTTTACGGCATTGTCAAACAGAACAATGGCTTTATAAACGTATACAGCGAGCCTGGAGAAGGAACGACCTTTAAAATATATCTTCCTTCCCATGAAGAGGATAGATCCTCTTTGCAGTCCACAAAAGAGTTCAGCGAGCAAATCCCTACAGGAACGGAGACCGTTCTGGTTGTTGAAGATGAAAAGACGATACTGCAACTGTCAAAGCAGATGCTCGAAAGGCTGGGTTATACCGTTGAGACCGCCGGAACTGCGTCTGAGGCTTTGCAGATTTTCCATGAATATGATGGAATAATAGACCTTTTGATAACCGATGTAGTTATGCCGGAGATGAGCGGGCGGGAATTATCATCGCAATTGCTAAAAAACCACCCTGGTCTCAAAACCCTTTACATGTCAGGCTATACAGCCAATGTGATCGCCCATCACGGGGTGATTGATGAAGGTGTCCAATTTATTCACAAACCATTTTCGCTGAAAGATCTGGGCCTGAAAGTGCGGGAAGTTCTTGAGCAGGAATAGGAATATGACCTGACATGGGTCACGCCCGCAACATGCTTGCCAAAATTGGTAATATTCCTGGATCTCCCCAAATGCACACAAAGGGGGACGCCCTTTATATTTTTACATTTAATAAACGCGGCATGTCCAAACCATAGAAAAGCGTCGCGATCCTGATCGTCACGGAATATCTCGGCGCGCTCGATCCCTCGTGCAATGATGTGGTCACCGCCCCCACGGTGAATTTGTTCTGGCGAACAACCCCATAACCATTGGGTTTCTCGCATGTGAGGTCGGCACGGTGGCCGACCCTACAAAATGTCGGCATTGTCGCGTAGGGCGGGCCACCGTGCCCGCCTGAAAAATAAATAGAACAAATTTACCCTGGGTCACCGCCCCCGGCGCATCTATTCTGGTTTGTCTCAATATGCATTTTCTTAAGCATGCCGGATTTGGACGGTAAATATAAATATATAAAGGGCGTCCCCTTTCTTTTTCTTTCTTTCTTCTTTGACATACTGGCAATATGATGTATAATCATGGTGTATACATCAAGTGGGGCGTGAAAAATGATAAGGACTCAAATTTATTTAACAGAGCAGCAGCGTAATGAATTGGCTGCCATGGCTAAATCACATGGAAAAAAACAGAGCGAACTCATTAGAGAGGCCATCGACATCCTGATCAAACAAGCCGGTAAAAGCCATAGGGAACTTGTGCTTCGTGAGTCTGCCGGAATTTGGAAGAATCGAACGGATCTTCCTGATTTTGAATCCATTCGTTCCGAATGGGACCGGGAATAATCATGGCGCAGCCGATTCTATTAGACACCGATGTTCTTGTTGATTTTTTCAGGGGATTGGACAAAGCCGTTGCTTTCGTTCATCAATATAATGATCGGATTATTTTGTCATCAATTGTGGTTGCAGAGTTGTATGCCGGTGTCAAAGAAGATGCGGAACAAAATGCTTTGCAGAACTTTATATCCCTGTTCCGTGTTGTCCCGATAGATGCCGCTATCGGAAAAGCCGGGGGTCTTTATCGACGAGATTATGGCAAGTCCCATGGCGTTGGAATTGCAGATGCGATATTGGCTGCAACCGCTGAATCCGAAAATGCCGAATTAAAGACCCTCAATACCAAACACTATCCGATGTTTAAAAACCTCAACCCTGCCTATAAAAAGTAAAAGCCCAACCAGGCTTCCCAGGTGACAGCCAGGGCCGGCGGCTTTTTGAAAACCAAGGGGAATTTGAACATGAACCATCTTTAATCAAGACACTCAAGACACTATAATATTGATATAGCAGAGTAAAAGTGGTATTTTAAAAAAATGAATAGAAAGTACACAGCCATATATCGAATGTCGGACCAGCGGAATGAGGATTTCGTTCCTGGCACTCCATCAGACCGAATTGGTCTCGTCTGGCCGTTGACTAGAGAAGTCACCTCCTTGAGCAAAAACCACGATGCTGAACGAAGACTACAGAGACATGTTACAAGCATTGTCCGACGAGAAGGTTAGATTCCTTCTCGTCGGCGCCTATGCTCTGGCTGCTCACGGTTATCCCCGGGCCACCATGGATATCGACATTTGGGTCATGCCTTCGCCCAGGAACGCTGATGCCGTTCTGAGGGCATTGCGCCGTTTCGGCGCCCCTCTGCACAACCTTACCAGGGAAGACCTTCAAAAGGTCCCTTTTCAAACAGTTCGACAAAACCGTCGCTTACGGCCTTTTTGCCGTTTTCGTTTTTCACGTCAAAGCGGATCCGTCCCGGACCGGTGGTTTCTTCCGGGCTGCGGGCCTCGATGTCAATGGCGCTGCCCGGCCGCACCATGTCGGTAAACCGGCAGGCAATGGTGCGGATGCGCGCGGGATCGCCCCGGGCAAAGCCGTTGGTGATTTCCCGGACCGCCAGGGCCAGGGTGGCCGTGCCCTGCACGATGATGCCGGGCAGGCCCATGCTGCGGGCAAAGTTCACGGACGTGTGAATCGGAAAATAAATATTGCTGCAGCCGTCGTAAATATATGTAAAAAGCGGATCGATCTCGATCCGGCGCTGCCAGTCAGCGGGCTGCGGACTTTTTTTGTGGCGGGGGACTTCCGGTACTTCGCTTCTGCCGGCGCCCTCGCCTTCGCATTCCACGCCCCGGAAAAGAGCCCCGATATGTTCGACGAAAACGCTTCTGCCGGATTCATCCGCGGCGTCAAACCGGAGAATGGCGTGGGTGCCGGTCCAGTGCCGCAGCACGGCGGCGATTTTCCCGCGGATGGCAAGCTTTCCGCCCGGCTTAATCGGCCGGAAAAACCTGATGTGTTCGGTGTAGTGCACCATGGTGGGGATGATCTCTGCGGGAAAGTCGTCTGCTTCGATATAATCCGAGAGGTTTTCCGAGACCGGCCAGGTCAGGGCCACGGAAAACATGGGCGGCGCGATGATGCCGCCTTTTCGCTCATCGTTGAAATAAACTTCGTTATTATCCGAGGTGGCTGCGGCATAATTCATGGAATCTCGCCAGCTCACTGTTGTGGTGTATTCTCGCAGGCGCGTTCCGACAAATTGCGGGCTTAATTTCATGGGCGGCGGTCCCTGTGGTTGTTTTTACCTTTATTTCACCTCAATTTAGGTTTCATATACTATACCCGGCCCGGCGTTCACAAGCCCCAAAACGCCACAAATGGGGCCAGATCGAATTTCACGGTAAATTTGTTCTATCTATTTTTCAGGCGGACACGGTGGCCCGCCCTACGCGACAATGCCGACATTTTGTAGGGTCGGCCACCGTGCCGACCTCACATGCGAGAAACCCCATGGTTATGGGGTTTCTCGCCAGAACAAATTCACCGTGGATCGAATTTGTAGCTGGGTGGACGACGGGCCGGGAATTTGTGATGAAACTCCGTTTGGTGACTGTGGATAAGCAATTGCTGCGTGAGTTTTCTTCAGCGGCAATATCATTAAATTCGTTCGGCAAATAGTTTCAGCGTTTTGCCGAAAGGCGATATTAAAATAAAAAAACGGCAATTCTGCAATACATTGCGTAATTGCCTTGACAATTCTGCAATGGCGTGCATAATTGCCGAAAAACCTTTTTTCCGCGCTCGGAATAAATTGTCATGGAACGTCAGCAGAAAAGCGCCATTGTAAACGATCTTGAAAAAAAGATGGTTTTTATCACCGGGCCGCGGCAGGTGGGCAAAACCTGGCTGGCCGGGCAGATTGCCCGGTCTTTTGAGCGCAGTGTTTATTTGAATTACGACAGTGTCGGGGATCGCGATATCATTAAAAAAGAGGCCTGGCTGGAAGACACGGAATTGTTGATCCTCGATGAGCTCCACAAGATGAATGGCTGGAAGAATTATGTCAAAGGGGTTTATGACACCCGGCCGGCAGGGATGCGGATTCTTGTCACCGGAAGTGCCCGACTGGAGGCGTTTCGGCAGGGCGGGGATTCACTGGCGGGTCGGTTTTTCCGGCACCGGCTGCTGCCGTTTTCGCCGGCGGAGGCCGGCCATGTGGGTGAATCCGTGGATATGGCCCGGTTTCTGGAGCGGGGCGGTTTTCCTGAGCCGTTTCTGGCTGCTGAGGACAGGGACGCAAACCGCTGGCGGATGCAGTACTTAGACGGTCTGATTCGGACAGATATCCTTGATTTTGAAAAAATTCATGATTTCAAAGCCATTCAACTGATTCTGGAACTGCTCCGGTCCCGGACAGGTTCGCCGGTGTCCTACCAGTCTTTGGCCGAAGACGCGGGGGTCGCACCCAATACTGTGAAAAAATATATCCAGGTGCTGGAATCCCTGTTCATTGTTTTCCGGGTAACCCCATATGCCAAAAATATTGCCCGTTCCATCGTGAAGACGCCCAAAATCTATTTTTATGATACCGGCCTGGTCAATGGGGATGAAGGTGCCCGTTTTGAAAACATGGTGGCTTTGTGCTTGTTAAAGCATGTCTGCGGCTGCGTGGACCTGCAGGGCCGGGCCGCTGCTTTGCATTATGTCCGCACCCGGGATGGGGCTGAGGTGGATTTCTGCCTCACAGAAGACAATCAGCCCCGGCGGCTGATCGAAGTCAAGCGCACCGATGAAAAGCCCGGCCGTAGTTTGGTCAATTTTTCCCGGCGCTATGATATTCCGGCAATGCAGGTGGTGCTGCATTTGAAGCAGCAGCGCAAAAAGCAGGACATTGAAGTGCGCAGGGGCGAAGATTTTCTCAGGTCGCTGATGATTTAACAGTAGCCATGTTGGGTTTCGCTTCGCTCAACCCAACCTAGGAGGCTCGCCCGAATTCAGCGCCAGGGCGAATCGAATCCGGGGTCGGCAGGCCCGTTTGGCACTTCAGCGGCGTTTTCTGATTTGAAGCATTTTATAACTTTTTTAGCCCCCGCGGATATGATATAGAATTCAAAATATAGAATACAGCAAAAAGTTAAGCACTTGGTTTAAGCCAAGGATTTAAAATTTAATACCTATTAATCTTTCAGCAAAAAAGAGGGATTCCATGAAAATTGAAAAAATTGTCTGGCCAACGGATTTATCCGAAAATGCATCCAAGGCGCTGCCCTATGTAACCTCGCTTGCCCAGCAGTACCAGGCGGAAATCCATATCCTCTATGTATTAAAGGAATACGTGGCTTTTGGCGCCGCCTACGGCGATACCAATCCGGAAGAGGACTTCAAGCGCATGCGCGAGTGGGAGCGGGAAACCGCTGAGAAACGGCTGGATGAACTCTGCGAAAAGTTTCTCGTGAGCTGCCCCCTCTATATCCGGCATATTGATGTGGG
This sequence comes from Desulfobacterales bacterium, assembly GCA_034520365.1. Lineage (NCBI taxonomy): Bacteria > Pseudomonadati > Thermodesulfobacteriota > Desulfobacteria > Desulfobacterales > Desulfobacterales bacterium. The sequence goes on along the minus strand of JAXHNP010000006.1, from coordinate 117,605 downwards.
GGACCCGTCTCAGAAAATTCTGGATCTGGTCAAAAAAGAAAAGGCAGACATGGTGATAATGGCCAACCGGGGACGGGAGAGCCACTTTGATTTCGGCTCCGTGGCTGAACGGGTGCTTCGGTGCACGGATGTTCCGGTGCTCACGGTGCCGGCTTAAGCAGCCGAGCCGTCAAAAAAATTTGGGGGCGCCGCCCGGGAACGGGCCAATAACTTTAAAGGTACTGAGGTGCTGAGGTACTGAGGTACGATAAATTTGTTCTATCTCAATGCCATTAACTTAAGACTGAAAATTGGCTCGGTTGTCATTTCGAGCGGCAGCGAGAAATCTTATAATTGTACGATTTTTTAAGATTTCTCGTCACTGTCGTTCCTCGAAATGACAGGTGCGGAATGCTAAAGTTAACGACATTGTGTTCTGTCTATTTTTCAGGCGGGCACGGTGGCCCGCCCTTCTACTGATTCTCGTACGCGTACTCGTGCGCGTCATCGGCTTTTAATTTTTTCGAGTACGATTACGAGTACGAGAACCGTCCCGCTTGCGCGGAACTGAGTACGATGAAGTTACTTAGAAAACCATTTCTGATTTGATGACCCTATACTTGTCTGAATTAGCGGATGAAGACTGTTTCTGTTAAAAATCGATGCAAATTCCGCGTCGCGGGAAAACCAGCGGCCCGCCTGGAATCAATTCCCGCACCGGCCCATGTGGCGGCCATCCCGCATCAAATTCCGCTCATCCGGCCGCGCCTTCTGGTTAAGCCCAATGACTCGGTCAAATTGGGCACGCCCCTGATCGAAGACAAAGGGAACCCGAATCTAAAACTGCTGTCTCCGGGCGGCGGCCATGTTATGGACATCCAGTACGGTCCCCGCCGGGTGATTGAAGCCATTATCATCAAAATCGCACCGGATGAGCCCTATGTTGAGTTTCCGGTGATTGATGAAACGCAGATTTCCGGAATGGGCCGCGAAGAAATTATAGACGCCTTGATGGCGCGCGGGCTCTGGCCCCTTATCCGCGGCATCCCGTTTAAGGGGGTTGCCGATCCGGAGGAAGCCCCGGCGGCCGTATGGGTGCCCCTGGATATTCTCGATCCCTTTCATCCGCATTCCGATGTCTATCTGGCCGAAGGCCCGGCCAAAGAACAATTTTTATTCGGCATAAAAGTCCTTCAAAAACTCGCCGGCCGGGTTTGCGTGTGTGAGCATACGGACCGCCCGGTGCCTGATGAAAGACTGCGGCAGGTCCTTACCCATCGCGCGGCCGGGCCGTTTCCAGCGGGCGAGCCCGGCGTGATGCATTATCAGACCAAACAGTCGGCCAAAGAAAACCGGGCCTGGTATGTAACCGGCCAGGATGTGCTGCTTCTGGCAGAGGCGCTTCTTACCGGGAGATATCCAACCGCCCGGGTCATGACCGTATCCGGCGGCCGCCCGGACAACAACCGCCATGTACGTTCGCGGATCGGGGCGCCGCTGAAATCTTTGGTTAAACAAATCGATTCTCCGGAGGCCTACCGATGGGTGGCCGGCGGACTGTTTACCGGCTATAATGCAGCGCCCGATGGTTTTATGGGACTCTATGAAACCGCGCTGATGCTTGTGCCTGAGGTAACCGAAAAGGAACTGCTGGGATTTGCCCGGCCCGGGCTGAAGAAACCCACCAGTTCCCGGACATTTCTGTCGGCAATCACCCGGCCGACGCTCACAGTGGACGCCGACCGGCACGGCGAGCTTCGGGCATGCGTGAACTGCTCCTACTGCGCGGCCATCTGCCCGGTGGGGATCCTTCCCCAGTACACCTATAAATGCATTTATGCCGAAGAAATCGAAGAAGCCCTGGCCCACGGACTGCTCGACTGCGTTGAATGCGGACTCTGCTCCTATGTGTGCCCCTCCAAAATCGAGCTGACTGAAACTTTCAAGGATACCAAGCACAAGTATTATTGGGGGAAGATTTAGGTGTTGGGGATTAGGTGTTAGGTATTGGGGATTAGGTTCAGGGTTTAAGGTTCAGGGTTTAAGGTGGAAAAACCGTTGATTGCGAAGGGAAAATACAACTGACTGATGCAGTGGGTCACAAAGCAAATCAAGCGCCTGTTTGCCGCCCGGCGGGACCTGTTTGAGGAAGGCGGGAAGCTGGAGAAGCTGGGCCCTTTTTATGAGGCCACGGAGACCTTTTTCCTCTACCCGGTCATTCCCACCCGGAAAAAGCCGGTTGTCCGGGACAGCCTGGACCTTAAGCGGTTTATGAGCCTGGTGATTGTGGCGCTTCTGCCGCCCACGGTTTTCGGCATCTGGAATGCCGGCTACCAGAGCCGGCTGGCCTCAGGGCTATCAACGGATCTGCTGCCGGCTTTTATGACCGGCCTCTACTTTGTGCTCCCGATCATCCTTGTCTCCTATGCTGTGGGGTTTTTCTGGGAAACCCTGTTCGCAGCTATCCGCAAGCATCCCATCAGCGAGGGGCTTCTGGTGACGGGGCTTTTATATCCCCTGACCCTGCCGCCGGATATGCCCTTGTGGCAGGTGGCGGTCGGCATGTCGTTCGGCATTGTGATCGGAAAGGAGATTTTCGGCGGCACTGGCAGAAATATCTTTAATCCGGCGCTAACCGCCCGGGCGTTCGTGTTTTTCGCCTATCCCGCCCAGATGTCCGGTGACGCCGTCTGGGTGGCGGTTCGCGATAAAGCGGGGCAGACGGTGGATGCAGTCACCGGCGCCACGCCGCTCTCCTTCACGGAGCTTGCCGCACCGTTTAACTCCATTAAGGAGCTCTTGCAGGCCAACGGCTTTAACCTGTCCAAACTTTTTCTGGGCTATTATCCGGGCACCATCGGCGGCACATCCGCGCTTTTATGCCTGCTCGGCGCCGCTTTCCTTATAATCCTGGGCGTGGCCAACTTCCGGGTTATTGCGGGGGGTATCATCGGTCTTCTGGCCATGGCCGGGGTTTTGAACCTGTTTGCCGGCCCGGGTGCCCTGCCCTGGTTCGGCGTCAACCCGATCTATCATCTGGCATCCGGCGGTTTCGCCTTTGGTATCGCCTATATGGCCACAGACCCGGTTTCCGGGCCGGGCACCAACCGCGCCCGCTGGATTTACGGCTTTTTAATCGGGGTGCTGACCATATTGATCCGGGTCTTTAATCCCGCGTTTCCGGAGGGGGTCATGCTGGCGATTCTGTTTATGAACCTTTTCGCCCCGCTCATGGAAACCATTGAAATCCGCCTAAAGATTGCCGGAAGGATCCCCAATGTCTGATAAACTGAAATCCATCGTTTTTGCCATAGGGATGGGCTTGATCTGCGGGGTGCTTTTGACCACGGCCGCCACCGCGCTTCAGGACATCCAGCAGAAAAACATGTTAAATGACCGCCGCAAGAACATTCTTCTGGCCGTGGACCTGGTCTCCAGGGAGAAAACCTATACGCCGGATGAAATCGCCCGGCTTTATAAAGAAAACATCAGCAAAATGGCGGTCAGCCCGGATGGCACCATCGTGTCCCCGGATGTTGCCGAGACGGATAAAAACCTCTTGCCGGTGTATCTTTTTACAAAAGATGAAAATATCCAGGCCTACATTATTCCGATTGAATCCCAGGGGCTGTGGGGAAAAATTTACGCCTATATGGCGATAGCGGCGGATGGCTCAACCATTGCCGGCTTTACCGTTTACAAACACTCGGAAACTCCGGGCCTGGGCGGGGAAATCGACACCCAGTGGTTCCAGGAAAAATTTGAGGGCAAAAAAATTATCGACCAGACCGGCAATTTCGTCTCCGTGGCCATTGCCAAGGGCGAGGCCGAAAAAAAGGTGCCGGATGAGAAGCTGCCCCATTATGTGGACGGCATCAGCGGGGCGACGCTCACCGGCAAATATCTGACCCAGGGGCTTCAAAAAACGCTTTCCGAATATGAACCGGTATCCGTGTCCTTCCGGAAAAACCGGCTGAAATGCCGGATGCAGGAAGAACAACCATGGTGCGAGACCGATGAAACTGACCAAAACTAAAGCTTTTAAAACATTTGCCGGGCCCGCCTGGACGGAAAACCCGATCAACATGCAGATGCTGGGCATCTGCTCGGCGCTTGCGGTAACCGTTCAGCTTAAAACCGCATTTGTCATGGCCATTGCCATGACGTTCGTGGTTTCGTTTTCCAACCTGATTATTTCCGCCATGCGCCATATCATTCCGTCAAACATCCGGATTATCGTGGAGCTGGTGGTGATCGCTTCGCTGGTGATTCTGACGGACGAATTCTTACGCGCCTACATGTATGATGTGAGCAAGCTGCTTTCCGTATTTGTGGGGCTGATTATCACCAACTGCATTATTCTGGGCCGGGCCGAGGGATTTGCGCTCTCCAATCCGCCGCACCTGGCATTTATCGACGGGTTGGGCAATGGCGCGGGCTACGGCTCGGTGCTGATCTCTGTAGCCTTTATCCGGGAGCTTTTCGGCTCCGGGAAAATCTTCGGTTTTTCCGTGGTGCCCGAGGCTTTCTACAACGCCGGGTATGAAGACATGGGGATCATGCTGCTGGCACCGGCCGCATTCATTATCATCGGCCTGATGGCATGGCTGCAGAAGTATTTGAGTAATGAAGAATGACAGAAATTCGCTATTCTGTCATATCGAGCGTTAGCGAGAAATCTTAAGATTCCTCGTCGCTTGCGCTCCTCGGAATGACAGGGGAAAAGGCTTGCGCTCCTCGGAATGACAGGGGCAAGGGCTTGCGAACCTCGGCATGACAAGGGCGGAAGTCTGAACCTGAAACCTGAAACCTTGAACCCTAAACCTTGAACCCTAAACCTTGAACCTTTAATTATGGTCGATCTTGTCAGCCTTTTTTTAAACTCGGTTTTTGCGGGAAACATCCTGCTGGCCTATTTTCTGGGGATGTGCTCATTCGTGGCGGTCTCCCGAAATCTTGAGGCCTCCATCGGTCTGGGCTTTGCGGTGATCTTCGTGTTAAGCATCACGGTACCTTTAAACTGGCTGATTTTCCGCTATCTTTTGGCGCCGGACGCCCTGGAATGGGCCGGGCTGGGCGGATTTAACCTGAGCTTTTTAAAATTAATCGTTTTTATCGCCGTGATTGCGGCCATGGTGCAGGCCATCGAGATGATCATAGACCGGTTCTCGGCGGCCCTTTATGCCAACTTAGGCATTTTTCTGCCCCTGATCGCTGTGAACTGCGCCATTCTGGGCGGCTCCCTGTTCATGGTGGAGCGCAATTACACGTTTATGGAATCCGTCGTATACGGGTTCGGCTCGGGCGTGGGCTGGATGCTGGCCATCGTGGCCATGGCCGCGGTTCGGCTCAAGCTGCGCTATGCGGATCTTCCCCAAGGGCTTGAAGGGTTTGCCATCACCATGATCGTAACGGGACTCATGGCCATGGCGTTTATGATGTTCTCCGGCATTGCGATGTGAAAGAACACGGTAAATTTGTTCTGTCTTTTTTTAGGCAGGCACGGTGGCCTGCCCTACGGCGACATGCGTCGTAGAGTCGGCCACCGCGCCGACTGTCTGTCCGTTAACAGGACCGTGGTTATGGGCTTTGCGGTTAGAACAAATTAGCCGTGTGTGAAAGAAGGGCGCTTTTGATTTATCTCGTTAGCATAGGCGTATTTTCAGGGATCATTCTGATTCTGGTTCTGCTGCTGCTTTTTGTTGAAACCAGAATCGTTAAAAAGGGCGACCGCCAAATCATTATCAATGAGGATAAAGACAACCCCCTGACCGTGCCCATGGGCACCAATCTGCTGTCTGCGCTGAATAAAAACAGCATCTACCTGCCCTCTGCCTGCGGCGGCAGCGGCTCCTGCGGGCTGTGCAAGTGCAAGGTGCTGGCGGGCGGCGGCGAGATCGTGCCCACTGAGCTGCCTCACCTCTCCCGGCAGGAAAAGGCGGAAAATATCCGCTTGTCATGCCAGCTAAAAATCCGGGAAGACTTAAAAATCGAAATCCCGCCGGAGATTTTCAGCATTAAAAAATTTACCGGCACCGTGGCCTCGAATAAAAACATCGGCACATTTATCAAGGAGCTGGTGGTGGATCTGAATGAGCCCATCGAATTTGATGCCGGCATCTACATGCAGATTGACATCCCCGAATACTCGGTTTCGTTTTCCGAATTCGAAATCGACGAGCCGTTTAAAGCAACCTGGGACTATTACAATCTCTGGGATTTAGCGGCGGCAAATGACGAGCCGATCTTCCGGGCCTATTCCGCGGCCAACCCGCCCGCTGACAACCAGCGCATGATGTTTAACGTGCGCATCGCTACCCCGCCGCCGGACCTGCCGGATGCGCCCCCGGGAGTGGGCTCCTCCTATATCTTCAGCCTGAAACCCGGCGACCGGGTGACCATGAGCGGGCCGTTCGGGGAGTTCAAGGTCAAGGAATCCGAGCGGGAAATGTGCTTTGTGGGCGGCGGCGCGGGCATGGCGCCCATGCGCAGCCATCTGCGGCACCAGCTGCTGGCGCTTAGCACCCGCCGCAAGGCCACGTTCTGGTACGGGGCCAGAAACCGGATGGAGATGCTCTATGATGAGGAATTCCGGGCGCTGGATCAACAATTTGACAATTTCTCTTACCATGTGGCCCTCTCCGATCCGCTGCCGGATGACGAATGGAACGGCATGGTCGGGTTTATCCACCAGTGCCTGCTTGACCGATACCTCCAGGATCATCCCGACCCGACTGAAGTCGAATACTACCTCTGCGGCCCCCCGCCCATGATCGCCGCCATGAAAAACATGCTGGACAGCCTTGGCGTGGAGCCGGAAATGATCGCCTACGATGAGTTTTCGTAAAAGGCAGCCGCCGCCTCAGGCGCTCTTCTAAGTAACTTGACGGGTTTTAGGTTTTGGGTATTAGGTATTAGGTTAATGAAATCAAGAATTTATGGTCGGCACGGTGGCCGACCCTACGATGAATCAGGTTTTTCCCCATTCGTAGGGCGGGCCACCGTGCCCGCCTGAAAAATAGATAGAACAAATTTACCGTGCCTCAGGACCTTTAAAGTTACTTATACACTCGGTCCCGGGCGGCAGCCCGGGGGGAATACTTCCAAAAGTTGAGGCCAACCCCAAAAAACGTCAGAACAAATCCCGGGACAATTCAGCCCGCGCAGGTTGGGTTGAGCTTGCGAAACCCAAGAGTTTGCCCATTTTTTTGTTAAGTTAATGACATTGCGACAGATCATGATTAACTTGTGGAATATTTCGGTAATAGCTGTATTCAACAGGGAGGTATGAATAAAAGGAGACCACCCATGAAAACCGCGGAAGATATTTTAAAAGAAAAGGGAACACCCCTGATGGTGACGATGCCCGAGGAGCAAACCATTTATGAAGCCATTCAAAAAATGGCGGAAAAGCATATCGGCGCCATCCTTGTCTCCAGAAATGACGTGATTATGGGCATCTGGTCCGAGCGCGATTATGTGCGCAACAGCCTGGAGACGGGCTTTGACCCAAAGACTGCAGTGATTAAAGATTACATGCAGTCCGAATTAAAATCCGCCCCGGCGGACACACCGCTCATCCAGCTTCAGGAAATGTTTCTGGGCCTGTTTATCCGGCATATCCTCATCAAAAAGGAAGACCGATACCTGGGGCTGTTATCCATAGGGGATGTGCTTCGGGCCAGCCTTCTGGAAAAAGATCAGGAAATCAAGGAGCTAAACCAGATCGCCAGCTGGGAGTATTACGAAAACTGGGGATGGCACAGGAAGTATAAAGCGAAGAAGTAATCAAAAAAAATGATGGATGGATTAATTTTACCAGCGCTGTTAAATCACCCGGCAATTGTATCGGGCTATTTTAGAATCCTCCGTCATGATCGGATAGTTGTCGGCGATACTCTGGGCGACCAGCATACGATCAAAGGGATCTTTATGATGAAACGGCATGTCTTTAAGCAACAGGGCTGCTTCCGACGTAAAATCAAGTAATACAATAATGATATTCATTAATCATCGTCATAGAACATGGAATTTATTTCCTCATCCTCGGCCATTATGTTATCCGGCACGCTGAATTTTCCCGCCAGCAGGCCGAGTTTTCTTTTTCCCTCCGGCTTATGAACCACCAAATCCACAAGCGGCAGATTGTTTTTGGCGATAACGACCTTCTCCCCCCTGTAAACAAGTGCCACCAGCTTAGAAAGGCTTGCCTTTGCCTCGGATATATTGACGATCTTCATGATAATCGCACCAGCTACAAATAATTTTGGGTTTCCATACCCGGCTTCCATCTTGATGGTCTACTATACCAGAATAGACCAACCTGATCAACTTTTTACATTTATCTTACCTGATTTTTTGGGCCGAAACCGCTTTACCCGCTCGCAAAAGTGCTTTTCCATATCCGGATCATGACTTCCCCTGTAGCGCAGCCAGATATAGAGGCGGATTATTTCATCCACCTGCGCCTTTAACTCCGGCCGCTCCCGGGCGATCTGCCCGGCGAAATCCACCGGCCCCTGATCCGGCGGCTTAGGCAGACCCGCGTTTTCCAGCTTCCGGCAGAACTTTTCATAACAGCGCCGTACCCGGTCTTTTTCCATGGCCGCGGGCCGTGCCTGCAAGAGCACGTAGACCCCCACGATCAGAAAAACCGCTCCGCAAACCACCAGAAATACCATGAACGGGCCCTTCCATGAGCCCATCCGGAACCCCAGCCGCTCGAGCAGGGCCTTTTGCTCAAGATAGGAGTATTTGTCAAACCAAGCCTCCCAGTTCGAACTAAGGGCATCCCACCTGAGGCTAAACTGCTTCAGCCATCCGAAACCGCCGCCCCCGCCGGATCCCCCGCCCGACAGCGCACCGGCCGCCCCTTCCGAGATCCGGCCCGGGGCCACCGCTCCCGTCGGATCCACCCGCATCCAACCCGCGTTCTCAGTCCAGACCTCCACCCACACATGGGCATCCGACTGCCGGATGATCAGGTAGTCCCCGAACGGGTTGACCTCCCCGCCCAGATATCCGCCCACAATCCGGGCGGGCACACCGGCGGCGCGCATGAGAAAGGCGAATGCGGACGCATAGTGCTCGCAATAGCCTTTTCTGGACTGAAACAAAAAATCATCCACCGGATTTCGACCCAAACCCGGCGGCTCCAGGGTATAGACAAACCCGTTATCCGTTAAATATTTAAGGCCCTGATTGGCGATGCCATTGACAGAATCCGCGGCTTGCTCAAACCCGGCCGCCAGCTCCCGCGCCCGCGGGTTGCCCTCAGCCGGCAGCCGCCTGGCTGCCTCAACCCCCCATGCAGAACCTTTCCGCGGCGCTAAGAAACTGGTCATATCATAGTATTTTTTCCGGTTGACCGGCCGGATGTTGCGGATCACATAATCCGCATGCATCCGGCTCCACTTGGGCTTTTTCCCCGGCCGGTCCAGGGCAAAAAGCCACCGCTGGCCGTGGGGTTCCAGCGAAATCGTATAATCGACAGGCTGTTGTCCCTGCGGCGGCTCATCCGCTGCAGGGACCCGATCCGCCCGGTGCCAGCTTCTGCCGTCAAATTCATGAAACACCATCCCCCGCCAGTAAAGCGCCTCTGCCGAAGGCGTGTCCCCCTCAAACTCGACCCGAAACGCGATGTCATTATTTTCAACCAATCGGGCGATGTTGCCCGGGCTCAGGCGGTCCGAAAATCCGGTTCTCCCGGCAGGGGCCTGGGACAGGCCGAACATGCTGCCCTGAATCCGGGGAAACAGGAAAAACAGAATCAGCATCAAGGGGACCGCCTGGGCCATGATCATAGCGGAGAGCCTTGCATCGCTTTTAAAATGCCCCGCGGGATCGTTTATACGGACCAGGGCGCTGGTGGTGACAAAAACGGATACGAACATGTAAAGGGTGACGGCCAGGGTCTCGGACTGAAACAGGCTCGTGATGACGATAAAATACGCCAGAAAAAGGGTGATCATCCGGTCCCGGTGAGTGCTGATCTCAAAGGGTTTAAGGGCGGCCATAATGGAGAGGAGGCCCAGATAGGCGTTGGGCCCGATCCGGGTACTGTATGTGGCGAAAAGGCCGAAAAGACCGAGCACAGACAGAAGGATCCGCACCCAGCGGGTTGGCCGGGGCCACTGAAGCCGCAGGGATATCAGGATATAGCCCCACATCCCCGCGCACCAGATAATAATCCAGGCCGGAAGACGCGTCAGATGCGGCAAAATAGCGACCACCAGCGCCAAAATAATATGGGGCAAATATTTATCCGTATCGTTCATGGGCCTTTAAAACGCGTTTATTCGTCCGCCGCAAACAGGGCGAGGGTTTTCAAGCATTCGTGCTTATGCCGCTCCCCTTTATCCGGCGGCAGATAGTCACCGGGCAGCTTCAAACCGTAAAACAGGTTCTGCCGGCTGGCTTGGCGCACCATATCCGTAAGGCGCGACAGCCTGTACTCCGTATCCGCCGATGGAATCTTCGCATAATCTATGATCACCGATTGCCTTTCTTCACTGCCAAACGCCTTGGTAAAAACGCCCTGCCCCCGGGACAGGGTCTTCCAGGCAATATGCTGGATGGCATCCCCGGGCTGATAGGGCGTTAAGCCTTTGAAATCATCAACCCCGCTGGTCTGCCTGGCCTTTTCATCATCGCCGGCGGCCGCATTATCGGTCAACTCAAGAGCGCCGGCAATCGGCCGGGGATAAACAACCACTTTCGCCCCGGTATTCAGATTGGCCCAGGCCCTGAAAAGCCCCAACGGAAAACGGGTGGCAATGATCAGGCGTCCCGGGGCATACCAGCCGCGATGCCCGGTTTCCGCGTCTACCGAAATAACATTCTCAGCCCCCGGGGAAATGTTTGCAATGGTGCGGGCCGCATTTTTAAAGCCAACGGTCACGGCCTTGCGAAGCAGCGTCTCCGAGCGGACAAGCACCTGAAAGACCGCGGTTTCCCCGGCAAACACCGGATCGGCGGACACGGATAAAATTTTTAACCCCAGCAGATTTCGCCAGGTATGGATGATAGAGACCAGGAGCATGCCGCCCAGGAGAAACACCAGGAGAAAGCCCAGGTTGTTGTTGTAATTAATGGAGCCAAGCAGCATGCCGAACAAAACCAAAAGAAACAGCACGCCGTGGCGGGTGGGCAGGATGTATATCCGGCGCCGGTTGAGCCGAATCGGCAGGGAGGTATCTGACTGCGTAACTGGGAAACGCTTTTTCAAACCGGGACCGGGACTTCCTTTAACAGATCGATCAATTTGTTGCGGGGGATTTCCATCCGGTCCGCCCGGGTGCGCAGCCGATGGCCGACCACCCATAAGAGTACCTTCTGGAGGTCTTCCGGAATGGTGTAATCCCGGCCGTGGAGATAGGCCCAGGACCGGGCCGCCCGGGAAAGGGAAAGCCCCGCCCGCGGGGAGAGCCCCACCTGAAAATGCGGCGAGGTGCGGGTAAAATGCAGGATATCCTGCAGGTAATCCAGAAACGCATCCGAGGTATGCACCCGGGTAATCTCATCCTGAATCCGGATCACATCCGCTTTGTCCATGCAGTGGGACATGTTCTCCAGGGCCGCCTGCGCGCCATCGCCCTGAAGAATCTTTTTTTCCGCGTGGCGGTCCGGATAGCCCAGTTCAATCCGCATCAGAAACCGGTCCATCTGGGATTCGGGCAGCGGAAAGGTGCCCGCATGCTCCAGCGGATTCTGGGTGGCGATCACAAAAAAGGGCTGGCCCAGATGCCGGGTTTCGCCCTCAATGGTGACCTGCTCCTCTTCCATGGCCTCGAGCAGGGCGCTCTGGGTCTTTGGCGTGGCGCGGTTGATTTCATCCGCCAAAAGCACCTGGGAAAATATCGGCCCGGGGTGGAAATGAAAGGTGCCCGCATTTTGATCAAAAATGGATACCCCCAGGATGTCGCCGGGCAGCATGTCGCTGGTAAACTGCATGCGCTGGAAGTCAAGGCCCAGGCATTTGGCCAGCACCTTGGCCAGCGTGGTTTTGCCGATCCCCGGCAGATCCTCGATTAAAAGATGGCCTTTTGCAAACAAACAGGTCAGGGCCAGACGCACATGCGCCTCTTTGCCAATCACCACCCGGCTGATCTGCCGGACGATGTTTTCAAACTCCTCGTTCATGGCCGGATTCACGGCCGGTTTTGCCTTTGCGATGGGTCACCCCTTTGATAAAAAAAATTCAGGGTTCAGGGTTCAGGGCATAACAAATAGTATAACCGTTCTTCGCCAAAAATCCAAGCCCCTGCGCCTCGCCTTCACGGTAAATTTGTTCTGTCTATTTTTCAGGCAGGCACGGTGGCCTGCCCTACGAAAGGTGATACGACATTTTGTAGGGTCGGCCACCGTACCGACCGTCCATTATGAATACTGAAACCTGAAACCTGAAACCTTTTTGCCCTTAAACCAACATTCAATTGTAGCAGTTTGTTGTAGCCGTTTCCGGAAACGACATCCGTTTCAGTGCCACTTAAACACCCGAAGCCCCAGGGAAAAGAAAAAAATGCCGATGGCAAACAAGAGCACGGAAGGTCCGGCGGTTTCGGCAAATCCCGCGCCCTCGATAAAAATACTCCGGATACCGTCTGCCAGAAGTGTGAGCGGCAGCTTTTCAATCACCGGCAGGCTCCAGTCCGGAAAATTGTGGTAGCTGAAGAAAATGCCGGAGAGCACGGACATGGGCAGCACCACCGCATTGATCAGCCCGTTTCCGATTTCCGTATTCGCGGTATGCGATGAGGTCAGTATGGCAATGCCGCCAAAGGCGATATTGCCGGCCATAAAAATCACAAAAAGGGCGGCAAGGCTTCCCTGGATGACGATATCAAAGGCGATCCAGGCGAACAGAAAAAGGAGCCCGGCTTCAATAACATTCATGGCAATCCGGACCACCATCAGGGCCAGCAGAAAATGGGATTTCCGCATGGGGGTCGCCACCATGCGGCGCAGCATTTTCTTGGACCGCTTCTCGATCATCCCGTAGCTGATCCCCCACATGCAGGACATCATGATGCCCATGGAAATCAGGCCGGGGATTAGAAAATCGATATATCGGGAGCCCTGAACCGTCAAGGGTTCGACGTTTTTACTGAGCCCGGCATCCCCCGGCGCCTCCCCGGAGAGCACTTTGGAGAGCTTGAGATAGGTAATCTGGGCCTCCGGGTTGGCGGGATCAAAATGATACCTGATATTCCGGTTCTCTTCGGTCATAATCAGACTGATACGGCCGCGCTTGAGCAGCTTCAGGGCCTGCGGCCAGGTGGTTTTTATAAATACAAACCGGGTGGTGCCCAAATGCTCCTCCGACAGGGTCAGCTGATACCGCGCATCCGTCCCCCTCTCAGAAGATATCCGGGTGGCGCGGGTTTCAAGAAAGGATGCCAGCTGCCCGGATTTTACATGCGCATCCCCCGGCTCAGCCTTGTCTATGATCGCGATTTGGCGATCAACCTCTGTCTGCTGGGTAAATGCCAGGCCCAGACCCAAAGAGATAAGGATCGGAAAGATAATTCCCCAGAAAAACACGGCCGGCTGCCGGCTTACCTCTTTGAAATGGGCCGCCACCAGGTGCGCCATCTGTATGGGCGCAAACCATCTATTCATTGAGCTGCCTGCCTGTCATTGACGTAAACAAATCATCCAGGGTTTTGTGCCGGCATTCCGGATTTTTCAGGTCTGCCGCCTCCGCTTCCGGATGGGCTTCCAGCAAGGATTTCAGGGTCCCCTCCTTTAGAACCTCTCCCTGATCCATGATCATGATGTAGTCGCAGAGCTGCTCCGCCTCCTCCATATAGTGGGTGGTTAAAATGAGCGAAGTATGGGTGCGTTCTTTAAGATCCAGAAGAATCGACCATATCTCCCGCCGGGCATTGGGGTCAAGGCCCGTGGTGGGCTCATCCAGAAGCAGGATCTGCGGTCTGTTGATCAGGGAAAGACCCAGCGCCAGCCGCTGGCGCTGGCCGCCGGATAGGTTTACGGTATAGGCGTTTCGCTTTTCAGTAAGCGAGATAAGCTCCAATATTTCTTCCACCCGCGATTTGTGCAGATTATAAAAGCTTGCAAAAAGCCGCAGGATCTCCCGAACCGTTAATTTATCGATAAACCGGGTTTCCTGGAGCGAGATGCCGATGGCTTGGTGGAGTTCATCCGCATCGGACTGCCAGGTTTTGCCCAGAATACGGATCTCGCCGCAATCCGGCGTCTGGATGCCCTCGATCATCTCCACCAGCGTGGTCTTGCCGGCGCCGTTGGGACCCAAAAGCCCGATGAAGCCGCCCTTTTCAATGCTAAGGGAGACACCCTTTACCGCATGGACGTTTTTAAAGGATTTGTGAACGTTTCTGACTTCAACGACCGGGTTCATGTTCGCCTGATAAATAAGAGTAAGAGTAAGAATAAGAATAAGATTAAGACGACAATCCCCATAGGGGCAGACCGGTTTCCTCGTCATAAACCCGATTGAAAGCCGCACTGTCAAATGCTTCGATAATACACTCGCAGGCAAAAATGATGGTGTCCGGCGCCAGGTGGCCGCCGAACGCCCGGCCCTCCCCATCCGCCAGGGTGATGTGGGCGTGTACCATGGGGGCGCCGTCTTTCAGGGAGATGTTGCCGGAGAGTTTTAAAATCTCCATGGCCTGATCCAGGGTATGGAACTGATATTCCCATTTTTTCTGGTCATAATAACCGATGCATGCCTTTTGGACCGCACCGATGGCCTCCACCCGGCCGGATTGGATATTTTGGTCCCTGCAAATGTTTGTCAATTCTTCCAGCAGATCCCCGCCGTGCGAAAGTCTTCCCATATACACCGATTTTTTTGACACATTTTTCATATCTGCCATCATATACCCCCTTAAATTTGAATGATGCCGCACTGTTTTGCTTTAATCCGGCATCTGCAAAGGGCGGGCTGAAGCCCGCCCCTACATTGACTGCGGCACAAAGTCAAGATATAAACTGTGCCCAGAGCGCTACACATTGCCCCGGCTGTGCCCGTACACCAGTGCGCTGGCAATCATGTGGGCCGTGCGCAGCGGCTCCGGGATGTTGCCGTTAATCGCAAACCGACCCATCACATCCGCCGCCTGTTCATAGGAGAGGCCCACCCGCTGGATAAATACGGGGCCGAGCGGCTCCATCGCCCCGAGCCGTTCGATCACCGCCCACTTGGCTTTTCCGTGACCGATGTGGGCGGCGAGCGCATCCTGGATACTTATCAAATCCGGCTTTCTGCGGGCCACCACCAGAACGGGAAGTTCCAGTCGGCGGTTCAGATCAAACACATCCACCACATTGAATCCCCCAAAGGCAATCCCCTGAAGTATAATCAGCTGAATGTGTCCGGCAAACCGGGATTCGGCGACGAGCTCCGCAAGCCGCGCGGCGGCATCAAATCCGTCCTTTTGGACTTCGCCGATCAACACGCCGTCAAACCGCAAGCCCGCGTATACCGTGCCCACCAGTTTGACCGGCCCCCTATGGTCCCGGGCAAAGGGGGCATCGTCAAATCCGGCCACATTTGAAAACCGCTTTTCAACCATGCGCACGCTAATGCCCTTGCCTTCAATAAAACACTGCCGATCAATGAATCATCGCACTGCCGGCCTGAAAAATCAATTCCCGGTTTGCTGACCGCACGATGAATTTGTTCTGGCGAACAACCCCATAACCATAGGGGTGTTCGCATGTAAGGTCGGCATTGTCGCGTAGGGCGGGCCACCGTGCCCGCCTGAAAAATAAATAGAACAAATTTACCGGTTTGCTGACCGCCGCCCCTGTTTTTTTCTTTTGGATTGGCTCACATTGCATTAGAATGGGGAACATCGCAATAAAAAAGGCAAATTAATGGGGAGGCGTTGAAATGAAAAGCGCGATTAAAGAGGCCCTGGAGATAGCGCATGAACCGGTGGCCATCATTCTGACAGACGAAAAACCGGAAGATGCCAAGCAGTTTAAACAGGGCCGCTGGGGCTGTGTGATGTATATGCTGGTGGCTGCGGTTAAAGGCCAGACCGCGGCATTTGACCGTGGGACTTACGGCTGTCAGGGCGGCGGCACCGGCCTGGGGTTCGGCAACCAGTATAAAAACTTTCCGGGCGGTGAGGACTGTTTCTGCTATTTTCTGTCCATCGGCAATGACCAATGGGAGAAGGGCCGAAAAGCCGGCGAGCAGGTTAAGCCCTATATGCGCGATGAGGCTTTTGACGATTTCATGAAAGGGGAGCGCTACATCCAGTCCCCTGAGATGGTCAAAAAATTTATCGAATGCCTGCCCATTATTGATATCCCCAATACCTATGTCGTTTTCAAACCCCTAAAGGACATTGATAAGCACCGGGAAAAACCCGAAGTGGTCGTGTTTCTGGCGGATATGGACCAGATTGCGGGGCTTACCATCCTGGCCAATTATCACCGGGAGACCAACGACAACGTCATCTTTCCCTATGCCGCCGGATGCCAGTCCATCGGCATCTATGCATTCGCCGAGGCCAAATCCCAAACCCCGCGGGCGGTGCTGGGTTTAAATGATATCTCCGCACGGCTCGCCATTAAACGGCTGTTAAAAAAGGATTTGATGAGTTTTGCGGTCCCCTATCAGCTGTTCGAGGAAATGGAGACCAATCTCCCGGGCTCTTTTGTGGAGAGAAACACCTGGTATCAGCTAAGGGCGTTGAAGTAAATCAGGTATAGGGTATATAGGGTGTAGGGTGTAGGGTGTAGGGTTTCAGGTTTCTGGTTTCTGGTTTCTGGTTTTGCGTGTCTGATAAGGTATTAGGCATAGGGTTTGCCGCCCTGATGCCTAATACCCATGCCTTTTATCAAGAAGCTGTTTCAAAGCTTTAGGTCAGGCCTGATGGCAAGGCGCAGGCCGATGAAAAAACGCAGCATACATAGGCGTATGTGAGTATTTTGAAGCGGACTGCAACGCAGCCAGCAGGCCTTAGATGATGTTTTGAAACAGCTTCTACTCGAATGCCTCGCTTGTCTTCCATACCTCCCACACTCTGCCCACCAAATCGGGGCCGGGCTTGAGGGTCGTCTTGCCGGGCCGCCATCCGGACGGCGTGGCCTCTGCGCCCTCGGTTTTCCGGACATGCTGGAACGCCTGAATCTGGCGGAGGCTTTCGGCCACGTTTCTGCCCACCGGCGGGGTAAGTACCTCGTAGCCCTGGATGACCCCATCCGGGTCGATGATGAAACGGCCCCGGGCCTCGACCCCGGCATCCTCGTCAAACACCCCAAAGACCTTGCCGACGCGGCCGCCGGCATCAGAGAGCATCGGGAAAGGCACACCGCCGTCCACCATTTTGGAAAGTTCATTGTCATTCCACATCTTATGGACGAACACGCTGTCAATGCTCATGGACAGGACTTCGACGTCCAGGTTCTGGAACTCTTTGTATTTTTCGGCAACTGCCGAAATCTCGGTCGCTCAAACAAAGGTGAAGTCGCCCGGGTAGAAGCACAAAACCACCCATTTGCCCAGATATTCGGACAGATTCACTGAAACAAACTTTCCCTGATAATAAGCGGGCGCTGCAAAATCCGGCGCCTTCTTGCCGACTTCCACCATCTTTTTAACCTCCTGTGTCGAAAATGGTTCCTGTCCTGCAGGTGCTTTTTCCTGAGCGGGTTCACCCACCGGGCCGCCTGTCGGCCGTGCACATCCGACCGCCTCTTCTGTTGGCATTCAAATACCTCCTTGTTTGGATACCTTAGATTCTTCCCAAGCTTTCTGACTTTTTGATCTTATACCCATTATTAATTCTGCAAATCGGTTTTGCAAATCAAATTTAAATTTTCTATGGAGTGGAAACTGGTTTTACGAAGCCATCAGATGCGGACGGCCAGGCACAGACCGTCATAAATGCCGGAATGCATGGGAAGGAAGGAAAACAGCTGAACGCTGCGCCAGGCGGGATTGGCGTGCATCATCCGGTTGAAGGCATCCGCATCCCTGAACCCGGTGTTGTCCGCCACCAACAGTCCGGAGGGGCGTACCAACGGCTCAAGCTCCTTTAACGCCTTGTGGTAATCCTCTTTTTCGATATCCATGAAGACGAAATCAGACTGACCGTCGAGCTCCCCCAACTGCGTCAGCGCATTGCCGTCGCGGACCGACACGGTTCGGGAGAGACCGGCCTGATCAATATTTTCCCGGGCCCGCGCGGCCATGGCGGGATCATATTCAAAAGTCACCACCCGGCCGCCGGCCGGCTCGCACGCCCGTCCCAGATAAATAGCCGAATAACCGGTGGCTGCGCCCAATTCCAGGATATGCTTCGCTCCGGTCGCCCGGGCCAGCACAAACAAAAGCTCGCCCACCACCGGACCGACAATCGGGATCTCTTCAGCCGCGGCTTCGGCCTCCAGGTCTCGTAAAAGCGCATCCCGATCCGGAATCAGGCCCTCAAAATACGCTTCCGGATTGGAAACAATATCTGCCATAAATTATTGCCTATATAAGGTATCCATTTAAAATACGTCACCGTAGAGCCGGCGGGAATTGTCATACACCGCCTCGGCCGCCGCCTCAGGGCTTACGTCTTTAATTTGTGCGATCATGTTAAGGGCAATCACTGCGTTTTTGGGTTCATTGCGGGCTTTGGGGTCCGGGCCCAGCACCGGGCTATCGGTTTCAAGGAGAAGACAGGAAAGCGGCAGCTGGCGGACCAGCTTCTGCTTCTGGCGGGAACGCTCAATGGAGGATGGTACTGAAAAAAAATATCCGGCTTCCACCGCCGGCTGAGCGGCGCCGAATTTGCCGTCAAAGGCATGGAGCTGCACCCGTTCGACGCCTTTTCTTATTAATAAATCAACCGCATGCCGGCCGGCTGAACGGGAATGGACATTTAAGGGCAGATCCAGCTCAAAAGAGAGATCAATAAAGGATTCAAAAATCCGGCGCTGAATCTCCCGCTGGCCCTCTTCCTGAACCGCCCAGAAATCCATGCCCACCTCGCCGATGGCGGCCAGCTGGTCGCGCTTCCGACGGATAAAGGCCTGCATGCCGTCTGCCGCATCAAAATCCAGATAGGTCGGATAAAGTCCGGCAGCGGGCATCAATTCCGGATATTCGCCTGCCAGTTCAAGATTTCGCCGGGCATCCTCCACGGTTTCGCTTACCGTAACAATCCGGCTCACCCCGGCAGCCCGGGCCCTTTCCAGCACCGCCGGTCGATCCGCATCAAAACTGTCATCATAGAGATGGGTATGTGAATCCATTAAGGGGTGCATAAGATTCATCAAGATCCTTTATCATGCAGTTAAAAGCATCATTTGCCAAACTGCATGGAATCGCTTTCATCATCCGTATATAAATTGAAACTAACATCTCCATCGGCATATGCAAACCCGGGATCGCTTATTTGTAATTATATAGAAATATTCCCCCCGGGCCGTTTGCCCGGGACCGAGCGTAAAAGTAACTTTAAAGGCACTGAGGCTCTGAGGTTGTATAACATTAAACCGTGAACTGTGAACTGCGAACTCGAAACATTTGGCGGATGCGCTATCGCTTATCCACCCTACTGATTCTGAGGCACGGTAAATTTGTTCTATCTATTTTTCAGGCGGGCACGGTGGCCCGCCCTACGAATGGGGAAAAACCCGATTCATCGTAGGGTCGGCCACCGTGCCGACCATAAATTCTTGATTTCATTAACCTAATACCTAACACCCAAAACCTAATACCCGAAATTACTTAAAACCCTTTGCGCTCTCTGCGGGCTTGGCGGGATTTAATTTCCGGCCTGCCATGGGCATCATATCAGCAGCGGGGGCGCATTTCGACAAACTAAGGATAAATGATTATTATTTTATAGAGTTATAGACTAAAACCTAAATTGAGCGATTTTCAAGTTTTTAAACTAAAAATTGATTCAACTCCTTAAAAAGAATATAAAAATTTTCATTTTAAAAATTTGGAACGCTCAATTTAGGTGAAAAGGAGGTCAGCCATGCGCGAGGCCATGCTATATGAAAAAATCAAAGAAAACGAGGTTCACTGCTATCTCTGCAACCATCACTGCCGCATCAAGCCGGATGAATTCGGCACTTGCGGCATGCGCCAGAATCTTGACGGCACCCTGTATACGCATGCCTACGGTGAGGTGATCGCCGCCAATGCCGATCCCATTGAAAAAAAGCCGCTTTACCATTTTCTGCCCGGCACCCGCTCGTTTTCCGTTGCCACCATGGGCTGCAATTTCCAGTGCGAATTCTGCCAGAACTGGCAGATTTCCCAGGCCAACAGGCGCACGGACAGCCGGTCCCGCGGCTATGAACTCCCGCCGGAAAAGATCGTCCAGGAGGCCAAATCAAGGGGCTGCGAGAGCATTGCCTATACGTATACCGAGCCCACGATTTTTTTCGAATACGCTTATGATACCGCCAAGTTGGCAAAACCGGAAGGCATCGCCAATGTTTTCGTCACCAACGGGTTCATGACCCGGGAGGCGCTTGAAACCATGCAGCCCTATTTGGACGCCTGCAATGTGGATCTAAAAGCCTTTAATAAGGACTTTTACAAGAATGTCTGCCACGGCCGCCTGCAGCCGGTGCTCGATACCATCCGCAGCCTGAAAGCGCTTAACATCTGGGTTGAGGTAACCACTTTGATTGTGCCCGGCGCCAATGATTCCGAGGCGGAACTGAAAGGCATTGCCGAGTTTATCGCCGGCGTAGATACGAATATCCCCTGGCATATCAGCCGGTTTCATCCGGACTACAAATACGACCACGTCGGCCCCACCCCGATCTCTGTGATGAAAACTGCGTTTGAACTGGGCAAGGCGGCCGGACTGAAACACATTTACATGGGCAATGTGCCCGGGGAATCGCTGGATACGTATTGTTCCGGCTGCAAAGACCTGCTGATCCGCCGCGGTTTTTCCGGCGGAGAGGTCAACCTCTCGGAAGACGGCCGCTGCCCCAAGTGCGGGCAAGCGTTGGCCGGCGTTTTCAGGCATTAAAATCAAAAACCTAAATTGGGCGATGTTCAAGTTTGACGCAGTAGATGCGGTGAAATTGGAAATCGCGAAGGAGTGTTCATGACACTGCCCACTGAACCCATCGGCAGCATCCCCCGGCCGAAAGAACTGGTTGAGGCCATCCAGGCCTATGAAAAGGGGCGGCTCGACCGAAGTGAATTAGATGAAATGTATGACCAGGCGGTCCGGCAAACCATCGCAGAATTCGAAGCTACCGGATCGCCGGTGATCACCGATGGCGAGCAGAGCAAACCCAGCTTTGCCACATACCCGATCCATGGGCTGGACAACCTTGCCCCGGATGGCATCAAACTCGTATTCAGAGACGGTCATATCCGTCAGCTCCCGCGCCTTAAGGAAGGGCCATTTCAATATAAGATCCATGCGGACCGCTATCTGGAGGAGGCGCTGGAGCATGCCACGAAACCGGTAAAGCAGCCCGTGATTTCGGCTTCCGCACTGAGCCTGATCTATCCTGAAGCGGGCATTGACGGCTATCCAAAGGAGAAATTCCTTGAAGACCTGGTGGATGAAGCGGAAAAGGAAATCCGGCTCTGCTTGCAAAAAGGCGCATACAATGTTCAGATTGATTTTACCGAAGGCCGCCTGGCCGTTAAACTCGATCCGACCCGTAAGCTGTTAAAATCGTTTATCGACCTGAACAACCGGGTTTTGAACCGCTTTTCCGAAGAAGAGCGCAAGCGCATCGGCATCCACACCTGCCCCGGCGGGGATCAGGATTCCACACACAGCGCGGATGTGGATTATGTAGAGCTGCTGCCGCTGCTTTTTTCATTAAATGCCGGGAGTTTTTACATGCAGTTTGCGAGTGAACCTGACAAGGAGCGGGTGCTTCAGTGCATCAATAAATACATGGGCCATGAACAGATGATTTTTCTGGGCGTGATCGATGTGACCAACCCGCGGGTGGAGTCCCCGGAAGAAGTCCGGGACCTGATTTTAAAAGCCGCGGAGTATATCCCGGTGGTTCAGCTCGGCACCACGGATGACTGCGGGTTCTCTCCGTTTTCAGACGATCTTTCCACATCGCGGCAGGCCGCCTTTGACATGATCCGGGCCCGCCTGGAGGGTACGCGGCTCGCCGCAAAAGAACTGAACCTTTAATATCCAATTTTATCAAGCCGGTCTGTCATTTGAAACTGCCCCAGCCGGGGCAGCACCGTATTGGTCTTGATTTCAGATATGATGGCCTGCCTTGGATGTTCAGCAATTTCCAGAGAAACCAGATTATCCAGCAGTTTTTCCGCGGCCGCCCGGCAGGCCGGCCGGCTTTTGACATACCGGCCCCGAAAGACGATCAGCGCATCCTGTACATTCGGGGCGAATTCAAAAATGGATGGCACGTGCCCGGTTTCCTGGACCGTCATTTCCATTGGGATGAATTTTTGCCAGAAATCCGGCCGCTGGTCCAGATGCGTCAGCAGGGTCTCCCGGAAGTGCGATGCCAGATGTAGTCTCCCCCTCTTTTTAAGCATGGCCGTTTCTTCACGTTCCCATGCCAGCAGGCGCTTTAGCTCCGGCATGGTCATCTCCGGGCCGAAATTAACCTTTCCCGCACCGAACCGGCGCAGGGCACGGGCATCCGCCGGGATCATATGATCCGAATAGTGCTGAGTAAACAAAAACTTCTGATAATCGGACCGGTATTTTTCCGCGATTTCATCTAAAGCCGCCACCAGCCGCGGCTGAAATCCGTTTTGAACCAGCTCAAAATCCTGTGCGGCTTTATCATAGTGGAGTTTCATGTGCGTGCCGGTCTGGGCCACCACGAAATCAATCCGCGCCTGCCCAAGTCCCCGCGCCAGAAGACCTGAAGTTAAAGCCCGGAGGTATTGATCCATCCCTTCAGGAGTGGTCAGCCCGCCCTGCTGCTCTTCGGAGCCCACTTCATAGGAGACGGGACCGATTTTGCGCCGCTTGCGCGCATCTTCGCAATATTCGATCAACTCCAGGGTGATTTCCGCGATCATCCGCACCGGCAGCTGCGCCGCTTCGAGTTCGTCGTCACGGCCCGACGTGCCGTCCGCATGCCAGCATGTAAAGCCGGCCTCAAGATCCTGGATGATATTTTTTTTAACCCAGGCCATTGCTTCCGGGCGGGACCATTTTTTATGCGCCTCCACGATAAAAGGGCCGCCGTGATCCCGGCCAAAAATGATCGGGCCGTCATAGCCCGCTTCCTTTGAAAGGTGTTTGACCTTTTGCACAAATTGGTTTGCCGTCAGTCCGGCATATCCGCCGTCCGAATTGACCTGATTCATGGTGGCCATGATTACGGGGATGGCGCCTGCCTCCCGGCATCCGGCCAGGCAGGCCTTTAGGGCCAGATCATCTGAAAAGCAGAAAGCCACGATCACCGGGATTTTCCTGCCTTCCGCACGGATGCGCATAAGGTGGTCGACCAGATGGGCCATTGTTGGCTGAGAAAGGGGACTAGAATTAGGGCATGTGTTTTCCATAAATTGATTTATAGAAAAAGCAACGGCCGGTCGTCAAGCCTATAGCTCTGGGGCTGTTAGGGCGTGAATGGTCGGCACTATGACCTACCACTTGACGACGGTTTAGCCCGGGGGAAAACTCAGTGTAGTGGCGGGCCACTGCGCCCGCCATCAATAAAGGTCGGCACGGTGGCCGACCCTACGCAATTCGCGGATTATCCCGGTCGTTGCGGTGGCCGGCCCTTTTGCAGAAAGCAACTTAAAAAGGCGCTCAAAAATCCGTCCATACTGTCATTTCGAGCGGCAGCGAGAAATCTAAGATTCCTCGTCACTTTCGTTTCTCGGAATGACATGATTCCTCGTCACTGCCGTTCCTCGGAATGACAGTGACGGAACATTCCGTAATAACTAAATATAGTGCAGTGTTACTTAGAATTTAACTTTTTAACCCCGCCGGTCTCGGCGGGGTTAGCTAGGATTAATACCGATAATGATCCGGCTTATAGGGCCCATCCACCGGCACGCCGAGGTATTCGGACTGCTTCTCATTGAGCCGGGTCATCTTCACACTGAGCCGTGCCAGATGGAGCCTTGCCACCTCTTCATCCAGATCCTTGGGCAGGGTATAGACCTGCTTTTCCAGGTCCTCCTGGGCCAGCTTGATCTGGGCCAGGGTCTGGTTGGTGAAGGAGTTGCTCATGACAAAGCTGGGATGTCCGGTGGCACAGCCCAGGTTGACCAGCCGGCCTTCGGCCAGCACGATAATTGAGCGGCCGGATTTCAGGTGCCACTGATCCACCTGCGGTTTGATATTGGTTCTTTCGCAGTTGTTCTCCAGGTAGCTCATCTCGATCTCGTGATCAAAGTGGCCGATATTGCAGACAATGGCCTCGTTTTTCATCTGCTCCATGTGCTCGCCGGTCACCACGTCGCAGCAGCCGGAGGCGGTGACAAAGATATCGCCCTCGGGCGCCATCTCCTCCATGGTCGAGACTTCATAGCCCTCCATGGCCGCCTGGAGCGCGCAGATGGGATCGATTTCCGTAACAATGACCCGGGCGCCGAACCCGCGCATGGACTGGGCGCATCCCTTGCCCACGTCGCCATAACCGCAGATAACGATGGTTTTTCCGGCCACCATGGTATCCGTGGCCCGCTTGATGCCGTCTGCCAGGGAATCCCGGCAGCCGTAAATATTGTCAAACTTGCTCTTGGTGACCGAGTCGTTGACGTTAACGGCCGGAAACAGGAGTTCTCCCTTTTTGGCCAGCTGATAGAGACGGCTGACACCGGTGGTGGTTTCCTCGGAAACACCGCGGATATTTTTGGCCACCTTGTGCCAGTGCTGAGGGTCACGCTGATAGGCTGCCTTCAGCCGGTTGATTACGCACTGGTATTCATACACATCGTACTCTTTCTCCAGCATGGACGGATCATCCTCCGCCTTTACCCCTTCATGCACGAACAGGGTGGCATCCCCGCCGTCGTCAACGATCAGGTCGGGGCCGGTGCCGTCCGGCCAGGTAAGGGCCTGCTCGGTACACCACCAGTAGTCCTCCAGAGATTCGCCCTTCCAGGCAAACACCGCCGCGCTGCCGGCCTTGGCAATGGCTGCGGCCGCATGATCCTGGGTGGAAAAAATGTTGCAGGAGGCCCATCGGATGTCTGCGCCCAGCTGATACAGGGTCTCGATCAGCATGGCGGTCTGGATGGTCATATGCAGACTGCCGGTCACCCGCATCCCCTTAAGCGGCTTGTCCTTGCCGTATTTTTCGCGGACCGCCATCAGACCCGGCATTTCATTTTCCGAGAGCTCCATTTCCTTGAATCCGTCGCCGGCCAGCGAAATATCCGCCACCTGATAGGGCAGCGAAAGATCCAGTTCCGGTACAATGGCCTTATCATTTTCTTTATTTGACATTAGCATGGTTAATTCTTCCTTTCTTTTGGGTTTTGGCCGATTGGTTGCAATATATCGGCAATTTATAATAATGATGAATTAATTTTTAACGGCTTGATAAATATTCAGCGGCAGCCCCTTTTCCAGTTCGTAATTATCGATCCTCTGCAGGCTGAATCCATTGGCTGTCAGCCAGTTTTCCACTTCCTCGGGCGTAAATCCGAGCCAGCGGGCACCGTATGTTTCCCGAAGCCCTAAATTCTCGTGCTTGTCAAAATCCGCCACGATAAAAAGCCCGCCCGGTGTCAGCACCCGGCTTACCTCCCCAACGGCCGCCTCAGGCTTGGCCAGATACTGAAGAACCAATGAGATAACCGCGAAATCGGCTTCTCCGTCGCTAAGGGGCAGATGCTCGATTTCACCGAGCCGTATCTCTATCTTTTCGCCCGCATCCTGAAACCGTTTCCTGGTCTCCTCTAGCATCCGCGGCGAGCTGTCCACGCCGATCACCTTTTCCGCATGGCGCTTCAGGGGTTCCAGCAGATCGCCGGTGCCGCAGCCCAAATCGACCCCGACCCGGTGCTTGCCTGCATCCCTGAGAATCGCCTGATTCAGATCGAATCCCCCTAATATCTCGCCCTTGAAAAGGTCCCAGCGGGGGCCGATATCATCGAAAAACTGCAGGGTGTGACGTTTGCGTTCCTCAATCATTTGGGCCGCCCGCCGGATATCGGCTTCATAAACCGGATCATCTTCAAACAGGTAGCGCACTGCATCAATGAACCGCCGCCCCGGCCCCTTGCGGGCGATGTAATAAAAGCCCGAGACCCCTTCCCGGAGATTTTCCACCAGGCCGGCCTCAGCCAGAATTTTCAAATGCCTGGAGATCCGGGATTGCCCCATTTCGAGCACCGACACCAGTTCGCCCACCTTGAGTTCATGGTGGAGCATGATGTTCATCAGCCGGATGCGGGTCTCATCCGAAAGGGCTTTAAAATATTTGAGGCTGTCCATTATTTAAATAAGCATGTGGTTAAATATACTTGCGTCCAGGCTTGAATTTAATTTTATCAAGATCAATAAATCAAATTATCTTGATATATTGATTTAATTATATAGATATATTTTTGACTGTCAAGAAAAATTTTTGAAAAATTTTTGACTTAACTAAAATGATTAATTGGAAGTAATTCCCCGGGCCACCGCCCGGGACCGAGCCTATAAATAACTTTAAAGGCACTGAGGCACGGTAAATTTGTTCTATCTATTTTTCGGCGGGCACGGTGGCCCGCCCTACGCATGGGGAAAAACCCGATTCATCGTAGGGTCGGCCACCGTGCCGACCATAAATTCTTTATTTCATTAACCTAATACCTAATACCCAAAACCTAAAATCCGATAAGTTACTTAGAAGGATGCAATGCCCCGGTCATAGGGCGGCCCCATAAGCACGGCCCCTTGATTCCCGGCAGAAGGCCAGGATATCCGAGGCCAGCCGATCCGGAGCTTCAATGGCGGTCATGTGGCCGACCCCGTCATATCTCACCAGCTGGGCGCCGGGAATGTGCTCGGCCATCAAGTGGCTCGATTCGATGAACATATCATCCTTTTCTCCATAAATAATGAGCGTGGGGCAGTCAATCTGCCCAAGGGCCTCCTTGCAGGGATCCGGGTCCGTGTAAAAGTTCCGGACAAAATTAGCAATCTCATGGCGGTTGTTCTGTTTGGCCATTTCAAAGGCGGCCGCAAGCAATTCATCCGAGGCATCCGCCTCCATAATACCGCGGAAAAACGGGCCCGGCTTGGACTTGAGGCCCTCAAAGATCTCCTCCCACGAATAGTTTTCAAACGTTCGCGCATAGGCCTCGTTCAACTTGCGAATGCGATCCTGGTTTCCGGGAATGGGCGACGTGGCGGAGCCGGTATCCGTCAGAATCAGGGAGGCGAAGCGGCTTGAAATCCTTCATGGCCTGGCGGACGGCGGCGAATCCGCCGGTTGAATGGGTCAGGAGGTGAAACCGGTCAAACCCCAGCTTGTCGGCAAGGGCCAGAATGTCTTCCCCCACTGTTTCGGCATCATAGCCGGGCGGGTCACCGCTGACCTTGGTATTGCCGTGGGCCCGCATATCCATGGAAACCACCTGAAATTCATGGGCCAGCCGGTCGGTCACTCCCCGCAGGCGCCAATAGGCGGTGTTTTCAATCAGCCCGTGGATGGCGATAACCGGAAACCCATTTCCCTGCTCCAGAAAATAAATATCTGCATTGCCTCTTTTAAAATAGGGCATGGCTCCCCCTTTTATAAATGGATGGAAAAATTTACGGCTTTCCGCGAACGATGAGAGGGATGGGGATCGGTGGACTGTTTCAACCGCCGGCGCGTTTTACGGTAAAGCCCTGCTGCTTTAGTTCTTTAACTACCAGATCGCGGTGATCGCCCTGGATTTCAATAATTCCGTTTTTAACCGTGCCGCCGCAGCCGCATTTGGCCTTAAGCTGTTTGCCAAGCTGCTTGAGCGGCTCCGCATCAAGGGGGAGTCCGGTTATCAGGGTCACCCCTTTGCCCTTGCGTCCCTTGGTTTCCCGGCTGACCCGGACGATGCCGTCCCCGGCGGATACGGCCTTATCGTGGCCGCACGCACATTTTTTAAGCGGCTTATTGCATTGCGGACACATCCCGCCGCTTTCCGATGAATAGACAAGGCGGCTGCTGGCATCCGGGCTTTGGCTCATATTTTTATTCTCCATAGCGCCTTCATGGGAAATTTCCCCGAATCATTGACATCATAGGGGGCGGCTTATAAATGGGCCTTCTTAATAAAATTTAATCAGAATCGGCGGCATTGCCATAGACCAGCGATAATTAAATTGGTTTATCCGAAAAAAAATGGGAGGTGGCGGGCGGATTTACGGCAAATCTCCGGTTTCATCATTTCCTCTGCCGTCTAAGCCATAATCCGCGCGAAGGGTTTCGGAAAGGCGTTTTACGGTCTGAAATCCCTTTTCCACGGTTTTTTCAAAATCCGGATTCACCAGGCAGCAGGTAGCCGGTGAGATCAAACTCTGCGAAAGGAGGAGATCCCGGTCAACCCCTGCGGCATCAAGCCGTGACCAGACATCTTCGAGCTGGTCGCGAAGGGTTTGAAGGGATTCCTTTTCATACGGCTCGATATTGGTCGGCACAATGCCCCAGACCAGGGTATTGCCTTTTTTCAGGAACCGTTTGATGGACTGGCTGTAAGCGGCAAACACATCCCGATTGGTATAGATATCCATGGATAGAATGTCTATGTCCAGGTTCAAGAGAAAATCCCAGTCCGGGTTGCCGCAGAGGTGGACCCCGCGGGGACGTTCGATCATTGAAAAAAACATCTCCATGTCCTGCTTTGCCTGCACATCGCCATAGCCGGACAGGGCTGAAAATAAAAACTGCAAGCCCGGTTCATCCACAAACATAAACGCGTTTTCGTTTTTCTGCTTTAAGCGCTCAAGCTGGACGTTGACGCGGCGGGCCATGAATTCGAACATAAAGGGCCGCACCGTGTCATTGAATAATATGGACCGGTCGTTTTCATCATTGATGTTAAACCCGAAGCTGATCGGCCCCTCGAGCTGTCCGCGGATGGCCGGCCGGCCCGCAAGGTCCATATCCAGAAACTTATGATAAACCGCTGAATAATCCCGGCTCACATCGAACATGTCCGGATCTTCAAATCCGGCCATGGCCGATTCCAGCTCATCCATGAACTTATCCGTGGAAAAGGAGAGCTTCTGGTTTTCCACATCCAGCACAATACCGGGAAAATGCTCGGCCGCCTGGACGTACATGTCCTCATAATAGGAAAGCCTCGGCAGCTGCGGCCAGAACGGGATATCCATGGTGGCCGCCACCTCAAGCGCCCGGTCGGCATCGGTATGCGGCATCACCGCCATGGCGGTTGTCAGTAAATTTCCGGGAATAGGCATTAATTGCTCCTTTTCTTATAAGCATAAGCTGCGGCCTGCAGGTCGTCAAAGAAATCCGGCCCGGCATTTTCCACAAGCGCGGCAAACCGGGTGCCGCCGCTGCTGTGATGTTTATAATATTTGACACACCACTTGACCAGATGAATCACGGTGTCTGCATCATAGACACCCGGAAGTTCCCTGGCAAGCCGGGGGTGCCGGCCGAGTTTGCCGCCGATGAGAATGCGATACCCCCGCCTCTCGCAGGTGATGGTGCCGGTGGGACAGGCTTTAATGCACTGCCCGCAGTAAACGCAGCGCTCCCGGTCAAATACCGGGCCGCCCAGGTCAGGATCCAGGGTTACGGCCGCCTCTCGGCAAATATCCTGGCAGGCCCCGCACTCGCTGCAGGGTTCATCTGTTTTTCCGGGCTCTGCCGCGCCGATAATCCCGATATCTTTTATCTGCGGCTGGGAGCAGGCATTCGGGCAGTCTGCCAGGGTGACCCGGAATTCATGGTGAAACTTCAAAGGGCCGCCCACCGTCTGTTTTAAAAATCCCCGCAAATCTTCCGCGGCCAGGACCGATTCAATGGATTCAGCCAAACCGTCATTCTCAACAGCCCGGTTGGGACATCCCTCGGGGCCGAAGCAGGCATCCACCTGATAACCCTTCACCTCTTCGTCCATCCGGTTTAAAAACCGCTTTTTGGCGGCATGGACATCTGCCGCAGTTACCCCATCCCGGCCCTCGGCCGCCACCCGTTCCTCCACCCGCTGCCGGGCCTTTTTCCGGACAAAAAACGGGGCTTTTTTAATTGCCGCGTCTGCTTCCGGCAACCATCTCATATTTTGTCCCTTGTTTCTGTTTTGATTCTGTTGGATACTAAATGAAATAGATAAGCGTTTGGTTGACTTAAATCAAAAAAAGCGGGCATAGTCAGAATATGAAAGATGGATGGGATGGGATGGGATGGAATCTCAAATACGATCAGGAGGATTCATACAGAATTTCACCCGTTTCATATATATGTTGCCTGAAACGTGCCGGCAAATCTTCTATCGCTACCACATCAACCCGGCAATCAGCAATTCCCTGAACATCAAATACAGCCTTATAAAAATCTTCATCGCTTAGGCCCTCAACCGCCAAATCAATATCGTCCGGCAGCCAGTAAGAGTCTATCACCGAACCAAACAGCAGGACCTTGCTTGCACCATGGTCCTCGCAGAGCCTTCGGGCAATATCGAGAGCAGACTCCCGAAAACGCATACGTCGGGCATCTTCTTTCTTTTTGCTCTCCAGATAATATTTATTCCAATATGTTGCATATTGCTGTGCTTTAACCTTTGTCATATATATCGTGCCCTTTAACGGTTCATCAGTGTGTTATTTCAACCATAAGCATATAAATATTTTTAACAGGTTAAAAATGTTTTTTCAATAAAGTTATTGTCTTATACGGAGGCTCGAGGATTTCTTTTAAATCTTGAAAAAAGTTAACCCAACAACAGCCTGTGGATATCTATTCATTTATGCTTATTACTAAATTATAGGTCTTCAAATAATAAGTCATCAACCCTAAAGTCAAGCCTTCCCGGGCATAACAGACACCTATAAAAGGCCGGCGTTGGTTGAACCTCAATTCAGGTTGAATATAGGAAGGATAAGTTTATGTTCAACAGGTCCCTAAGACATATTTTAAGGCTTACTGTCATCGTTTTGATATGGCACAACTTTGGCGCCCTGGCTGCAGGGGAAACAGCAGCGCCATTGCCCTTATCCGCCAAGCCCGAACTTGCCCGAATCATTGCAGAAGGTTTAGCCAACAATCAATCCATTCAGGCGCTTGAAGCCGAGGTCAAAGCTTTTGGGGAAAGAATTGAATCCTCAGGTGCCCTGCCGGATCCGAAAGTCGGCATAGCGGCATTGAATATGCCGACCGATTCTTTTCGGTTTGACGAGGAAGGCATGACGCAGAAGCAAATCGCGGTGGAGCAGACCGTGCCCTGGCTTTCCAAGCTGGATCTTAAATCCGAAACAATGGCGCAAAACGCTCGAAAAAAAGCAGCCAACCTGGCATCCGCCAGGCTTTCGCTGGCCCGAGACATTGCGGAGGCCTATTATGAAATCGGATACGTGGCGCAAAGCCAGGGAATAAACGCCAAACTCATGGAGATGGTCCGGCGGATCCGGCGGGATGCTGAAAATAATTATGCGGTGGGCAAGGGACTTCAGCAGAATATTTTTCAGGCGGATGTGGAGCTAAGCCGGCTTCGCGATGAAGCCATTATGCTTGAAAACCGGCGCAAAACACTGGCCAACCGCATAAATGCCCTGCTGAACCGGGAAGCATACCGCCCCGTTGATCCGCCGGCTAAACTGCCGCAGCCGGATTTCAATTTAAACATCAGTCAACTGAAACAGGCCGCCTTTTCCGCCAATCCGGAGCTGGAAGGACTTAAATCCGGTACAGACCGCGCCCGGGCGGAAATTAAACTGGCGGAAAAAGAATATTTTCCGGACTTCAATTTTCGCCTGGCTTATGGCCAGCGGGACGAGGACTTTACCGGAAGAGATCTGCCCGATTTTTTCTCGGCCTCCGTGATGATGGACGTTCCCCTGTGGCACCGGACCAAGCAGTCCAGGGACGTCGCTGCGGCCAGTCACCAGCTGCGATCGGCCGAAAACCGGTATACGGATCTGAGACGACGACTGCCGCACCAGATCAATACCCTGGTCTCGGAAATTGAAGATACCCGGCAGCGGCATCAGCTTTATCATGATGAACTGATCCCCCAGGCGGAGCAATGGGCGCGCTCGGCACTTGATGCCTACGAGGTGGGCAAGGTGCCGTTCGATACCATGATCGACGCACGAATCCGGCTGCTGCGGTATGAACGCGACGCCAGCCGGCTGAAGTTTACCATTTATCAGAAACGAGCGGCATTGGAGGCATTAGTCGGGCGGCCGTTGAAGGAAGGACGAACACCATAGGGCATTTGGCTATCTATTGTTCAGGCGGGCACGGTGGCCCGCCCTACGAATGGGGAAAAACCCGATCCATCGTAGGGGCGGCCACCGTGCCGACCCTAAATTATTGATCTAATTAACCTAATGCCTCGTACTCGTGCTCGTACTCGTAATCGGCTTTTGATTTTTTCGAGTACGATTACGAGTACGAGAACCGTCCCGTTTGCGCGGGACTGAGTACGATTAAGTTACTTAGAAGAAGAAGGAATTTTTAATGAATATCAACCAATTTCATAATCAAACCGGGCGAACATCGGTGCTCACTATCGTTGCCACCGCAGCAATTACACTGCTGGTCGCGGGCTCTGCGGCTTGGTATGCCGGCTACCTCGGCCCGCCGGAGAAAACAGTTGCAACCGACATGACGATGCCGGCAGAAGACGAAACCCTTTACACCTGCGGCATGCACCCGCAAATTATTCAAGAGGAACCGGGCAACTGCCCCATCTGCGGCATGAAGCTGGTGCCGAAGAGAAAAGACAAAAAAGCCGAAAAAAGCGATGAAGAACGGGAGGTCGCCTATTGGCGAGCGCCCATGAACCCTCAAGAAACGTATGACGAACCGGGCAAAAGCGCCATGGGCATGGACCTGGTCCCGGTCTACGAGGACGAACTGGTGGGCGGCGTCAACATTTCCATCGACCCGGTGGTGGAACTCAACATGGGCATCCGCACGGCCAAGGTTAAGCGGGGGCCCTTGACCCATACCATCCGGACATACGGGCATATCACCTATGATGAGACCCGAATGACCCGTGTCAATTTAAAATTCAGCGGGTGGCTGGAAAAGCTGCATGTGAATTTTACAGGAGAAATGGTTGAAAAGGGCCAACCCCTGTTCGATATTTATTCCCCGGAGCTGATTACCGCCCAGCAGGACCTGATCGAAGCATACCGCAATTATCAAGACCGTCCGTCAGAAACTAACAAAAAGGTGCTCGATTCGGTGCGCCGCCGCCTGGGCTATTATGATATTGCCGAAACAGAAATTTCCGAAATCGAAAAAAGCGGGGCCATCCGGCAGGCCCTGACCATCCGCTCGCCGTTTTCAGGCGTGGTGACGGAAAAAAATGCTTTCGAGGGCGCATATGTCCAATCCGGCACCACGGTGTATGAACTTGCCGACCTCTCAAGGGTCTGGGTGGAGGCCCATATATACGAATATGAACTGGCAGCCGTCCAAAAAGGCCAGTCCGTGGAAATGACCCTGCCCTACCTGCCGGGAAAACACTATTTCGGGACAGTATCCTATGTGTACCCCTATCTGCAGCGCAAAACCCGGGACGTGGTGGTGCGCCTCGAATTTGACAATCCGGAACTGGAACTTAAGCCGGACATGTACGCGGATGTTAAAATCCGGACAAGCATGGGGGAGACCGGCATCAAAATCCCCGTTCGATCGGTTCTCCGCACGGGGGAGCGGAACCTGGTATTTATCCGGCGTGCGCCGGGGGAGTTCACCCCCCGGGAGGTAACGCTCGGCATGCCGCTTGACGGCGGCATGGTCCAGGTCTTAAAGGGCGTGGCCACGGGAGAGACCGTTGTCACCTCCGGGCAGTTCCTGCTTGACTCGGAATCCAAACTCAATGAATCGGTCCAGAAAATGACCCCGCCGGAAGACGAAAAAGCTTCAAAAACACAGGGTGAATCCGAAGATGAAACGGATTTTTTCGAAGAACTGGAAGGCATTGAAAAATGATCGAAAAAATCATCGACTGGTCCATTAGAAACAAGTTCATGGTCATCCTGGCGACACTTTCTGTGATTGCCGGCGGGATCCTGGCCATAAAATCGATCCCCCTGGATGCGATACCGGATTTATCAGACGTCCAGGTGATCATCCAAACGGACTACCCGGGCCAGGCGCCCCGGGTGGTGGAAGACCAGGTGACCTATCCCCTGACCACCACCATGTTAAGCGTCCCCTATGCCAAAACCGTGCGGGGCTATTCCTTTTTCGGATTATCCTTTGTCTATATCATTTTCGAGGACGGCACCGACCTTTACTGGGCCAGATCCCGGGTGCTTGAATATTTAAACGGGGCCGCGGCCCGGCTGCCCGAAGGGGTCACCCCCCGCCTGGGGCCGGATGCCACCGGTGTGGGCTGGGTTTACGAGTACGTGCTAAAAGACACCACCGGTGAACATGATCTGTCCGAGCTGCGCAGCATCCAGGACTGGTATCTCAAATACGAACTCATGGCCGTCCAGGGGGTGGCTGAAGTCGCCAGCATCGGGGGCTTTGTCAAGCAGTACCAGGTGGAGGTGGCCCCCAACAAACTGCTGGCCTATGATATGCCCATCCAGCACGTCCGCCGGGCCATCCAGGAATCCAACAAAGATGTCGGCGGCCGGGTTATCGAAATGGCCGAAACCGAATTCATGGTGCGGGGCCTGGGCTATATCAAGTCAATCGCCGATATTGAAGAAATCGCCGTGGGGGTTGACGCCAAAGGCACGCCCATCCTGCTCAAAAATATCGCAAGCGTCCACGAAGGTCCGGAACTCAGGCGGGGTTTGCTGGATTGGAACGGCAAGGGCGAGACCGCGGGCGGCATCGTGGTGATGCGCTACGGGGAAAACGCACTGGAAACCATCCGCCGGGTCAAGGAAAAGTTAAATGCTCTCAAGCAGGGGCTGCCGGAAGGCGTTACCATTGAAACCGGCTATGACCGCTCCGGACTGATCGAGCGCTCCATCCACACGCTCCAGAAAAAGCTGATCGAGGAAATGGCGGTGGTGGCCATTATCTGTGTCATTTTTCTGCTGCATTTCCGATCCGCCTTTGTGGCCCTCTTCACCCTGCCGGTGGGGGTGCTGGCCTCGTTTCTGATCATGTATCCCCTGGGAATCAACGCCAATATCATGAGCCTCGGCGGCATCGCCATCGCCATCGGCGTTATGGTTGACGCCTCTGTCGTGATGGTTGAAAACGCCCACAAACACCTGGAGCGGGACCGCGGCAAAAAACCGCTCGCCCAGATCATCTCCGATGCCGCAAAGGAGGTGGGGCCGGCGCTTTTCTACAGCCTGCTGATCATCACGGTATCATTTCTGCCGGTGTTTTCCCTGACCGGCCAATCCGGGCGGATGTTTATGCCGCTTGCCTTTACCAAGACCTTTGCCATGGCCGCCTCTTCAATTCTGGCCATAACCATTATTCCCGTACTGATGACCTTTTTTATCACAGAAAAGCCCCTGGCGCCGGTTCCTTCCCGCAAGCGGCGGGTTGGCATCTGGCTGGCGGCCGTGGCCGGTCCGGTCGTGCTGGTAATTGCCGGGGGTATCGCAGGCCTTGACCTGCCAAGATGGAGCCTGGCAGCAGGCATCGGCGTTTCGGTCTTTGCGCTGCTCTGCCTGTTTCCCCAGCGCATCCGGCCGGAGGGGAAAAATCCGATCAGCCGGTTTTTCGTAAACCTTTACCGGCCCGTGATCCGGACCATCCTTAACTGGCGGAAAACCACCATACTGATCGCCGTCCTGATCATGGCCGGCACCTATTTCCCCGCCAGAGACCTGGGCAGCGAGTTCATGCCGCCGTTAAACGAGGGGGATCTGCTTTACATGCCCACAACGCTGCCGGGGATATCCATTACAAAAGCCCGGGAGCTGCTGCAGCAGACCGACAAGATTATTGCCAAATTCCCGGAAGTCAAATCCGTTCACGGCAAAATCGGCCGGGCCGAGACCGCCACCGACCCCGCGCCGCTCACCATGATCGAGACCACCATTATGCTGCGGCCCAAGGTAGAATATGAAACACGCCAGGTCGAGCGATTTTATTCAGACTGGCCGGAATGGGCCCATTTTCCGTTTTACTGGATCTGGCCGGAGACCGTTAAAGGCGAAATTTCCCATGAATGGCGGAAAACCAAAGTGGATCGGTTTTTCTCGGGCTGGCCGGGGTGGCTCAAAGCCCCGCTTGCCCGGATATTGCCGGAAGAGCGCTATCTGACCATTGAAGAGCTCTCAGACGACCTGGATGCCGCCATTCAGTTTCCGGGGCTGACCAATTCCTGGACCATGCCCATCAAAACCCGGATTGATATGCTCTCCACCGGCATCAAAACACCGGTGGGCATCAAACTGATGGGCCCGGATCTTTCGGTTTTAAACGACCTCGGCACCGAAATCGAATCTGTTGTCAGAGAGCTCCCGGGCACGCTGTCGGTCTACTCCGAGCGCGTCACCGGCGGCAACTACCTGGACTTTGATATCCGCCGGCATGAAATCGCCCGATACGGCCTGACGGTCGACGACGTCCAGGAGGTGATCATGAGCGCGGTGGGCGGCATGAATGTCACCTACACGGTGGAGGGGCTGGAGCGCTACCCGGTCAACCTGCGTTACAAGCGGGAACTGCGCGATAATATACAGCGCTTAAAGCGCGTACTGGTGGCAACGCCCACAGGCGCCCATGTGCCGCTCGCCCAATTAGCCGATCTGTCCATTAAAAAGGGGCCGCCCATGATCAAAAGCGAAAACGCCCGAAAAACCGCATGGATCTATGTGGATTTAAAAGGTGTGGATGTGGGCACATACGTCAATAATGCCAAAAACGTGGTCCGGGAGCAAATCGACATGCCCACCGGCTATTCCCTGGCCTGGTCCGGGCAGTTCGAGTATATGCAGGAGGCCCGGAGCACCTTAAACGTCATTGTGCCGCTGACCATTCTGCTGATATTTATTCTGCTCTATGTTCATTTTCACAACGTGGCCGAGGCGGCCATCGTGATGGCCAGCATCCCGTTTGCCCTGGTGGGCGGCATCTGGCTGCTCTACATCCTTGATTATAATCTGTCCGTGGCCGTGGTGGTGGGCTTTATCGCGCTTGCGGGGCTGGCCGCGGAGACCGGCGTGGTCATGCTGGTGTACCTGGACGAGGCGTATGCCCGCCGCCGGGACGCCGGTCAAATGAACACCTTCAAGGACCTAAACAGGGCTGTCATTGAAGGGGCCGTGGAACGGGTGCGCCCCAAGCTGATGACCGTGGCCACCACCCTGATCGCCCTGCTGCCGATAATGATCGGAACAGAAACCGGCGTGCGGGTGATGAAACGGATTGCCGCGCCCATGGTGGGGGGATTGATCTCCTCGGCCATTCTCACATTGATTATTATTCCGGCGGTATATGATTTGTGGAAGCGCTGGGAGATGCGGCGGAAAACAGATTAAGCGCCGGACGGCGAGACGCAAAAGGCCATGGCCATGGCCATAGCCGGCGGATTCGGCGCAGATCTTGATTTATCCGAAAAAGGCGGCTATACCATTAAATCAAAAGCAGTTTTCGGAGAGGTAAAGCTCATTGACGGATTCAAATACACAATAGAATAATGCCATGAACAAAACCATTGCCGCCCAATCGATTCTGTTTAAAGATCTGCCGGCGCATCACCTGGATGCGGTGCTTAAAATTGCCGTCAAAAAAACGCTGGAAAAAGGGGAGCACATATTCTCAGAAGGGGACCCGGGCAGCGGATTCTATATCGTGGTCGAGGGGCAGATCAAAATCTACAAACTCTCCATGGAGGGAAAAGAACACATCCTCCACATTTTCGGCCCGGGCGAGCCGTTCGGCGAGGTGCCGGTATTTTCGGGCGATGTATTCCCGGCCTCTGCCGAGGCCGTCAAGCGATGCCGCGTGCTGTTTTTCCCCAGGGAGCGGTTTATTGCGCTGATCAACGAAGATCCCACGCTGGCCTTGAACATGCTGGCCGTGCTCTCCAAGCGGCTGAGGCAGTTTACCGTGCAGATCGAGAACCTCTCCTTAAAAGAAGTCCCCGGCCGGCTGGCCGGCTACCTGCTGCTGCTTTCCGAAGAGCAGCAGAGTCAATCCAACGTCACCCTGCATATCTCCAAGGGCCATCTGGCCAGTTTTCTGGGGACAATTCCCGAAACCCTGTCCCGGATTCTCAAAAAAATGAGCGAACAGGGGCTTATCCAGGTAAACGGCCGGGAGATAAAAATTTTAGACTTTGAGGGCCTTGAAATCCTGGCTGAATCCGGACGACTCGACGAAAACGGCATATAGGCGTTCAACCGCCCCGGCAATCAACTCCGGATTCCGGTTGAAAAAATTATCTGAACAGTCTAAGCAGAAAGAAAGGAAAAACCGAACGGGTCGATAGAATTGGTATCAGAAGAATTTACCGGAATACGCAAAGAACTGGGAAAAACCCAGCAGGAAATGGCTTCGCTGCTGGGCGGCTCCGTTAAAGCCGTACGCAGCTATGAGCAGGGCTGGCGCCATATCCCCGTCCATGCCGAGCGCCAGGCACTGTTTCTGCTGTTTCTCAAAAAAGGCGATTGGGTAAACGGCAAGCCCTGCTGGAAAATCATCGGCTGCCCGGACACCTGCAAATTGAACTGCCCGGCCTGGGAGTTCAAAGCCGGCATGCTCTGCTGGTTTATCAACGGCACCATCTGCAGCGGCACCGTTCAGGCCAACTGGACGGAAAAAATTAAAATGTGCAGAAACTGCAAAGCCTTTCCCGCGGTCCTGAAAAACGCGCTCATGCCCTAAATTTTCCCTTTTATTCCATCGATTTCTGCTTCTTCCAGAAGCAGGCTAGTTCGTCGCTCACCCGCTGGTGGAACAGGCCGGCGGGGTAAAACCGCCCGCACCCGCCGGGATGCCGTGGGGCCGGATGCCGCAGGCGGAAAGTTTTTTCTTAACCTGCCCGGAATTGCATTTTGGGCACTGAGGTCGGTCTTTATCAGAAATGGATACCAGGGTTTCAAATTCATGGTGACAATCTTTGCAAACAAACTCATAAATCGGCATAACAAGTTCCTTATATTAAAAATGTATCAGTTTCACCTACGAGACTGTTAAGTTTTAAAAATAAAATATTCCGGCAAAAAGTCAAGGCATGGCGCCGTCATCCAACATTTGAATCCGGCCGCTCGGCTGTTATATTGGTAAATACCCCTTGAAAAAATGATATGAGGGCGTCAGCGGACAAACAAATTTTGAGAGAAGTGAATACAATCCCGATGAATAATAATGGCCAAAAAAAACCGGCATTTCGCGTCATCCCCGGGGGGCTGCACCGGGCCGCCGAATATGGACCGATCCGCATTGTTGCGGCACCGGAAGAGGCTCCGCCTTTTTCCGTGGATGCCATGACCTATGAAGAGGATACGTTTCTGATCATGAGCGCGGATCCGGAAGAGGTGCCGCCGGATATCCATCCCATCCGCCTGATGGCCGAACTCGAATCATTTGAACCCAAAAAAATCGGCAGCGTCATTGTCAAGGCGGGAACGCCGCTTAAACTTCTGGCCGTAGTCCATGACGTCAACCAGGAGCCCACATGCCGGGGCAAATGGGTGGAAAAAGCCCTCCATGGGGTATTCCGGGAAGTTGAACGCCGGGGCATCCAGTCCCTGGCCATACCACCGCTAGCCACCCGGCACGGCCGTCTGCCCTGCAGCCGTTTTGCGCAGCTGTTAAGCCGGGTGCTGGCGCAGAATGAATTCAACAGTTTAAAAAAACTCTGGATTGTTGCGCCGGTGCCGGATAATTGTGATGTGATAACGGCTTTAGAGGAAAATTTTCATTTAAACCAGTCTTGATGGAGTCGTAAAAAGTCAATTTTGAGACGGCAAAGAAAAAAGTTCAAGATCAAGGCGCGCAAATCCCGAGAAATGCAGCGTACATAGGAGTATGTGAAATTTCGAGGGATGCAGCGCAACACAGATATTGGACTTTTTACGAAGCCGTCAGTCCTAACAGGCTCAAAAAATGCCGACTAACCTGCCCCCGGATTATTATAGAGACCAGCGCGACTACCTCCTGCATGACGGAGACATCGTAGAGCTCCAGACCTGAACATGATCCTCAATTGATTCCGCCCATCAGCCGCACCGCCCATGTGACACACGGTCACTTCAGTCTTGACATCCAAAATGGGCCGTGCTAATTGCTATGCGTTAAATCAAGTCGGGGTGTAGCGCAGCCTGGTAGCGCACTTGCATGGGGTGCAAGGAGTCGGAGGTTCAAATCCTCTCGCCCCGACCAAAAAATTCAAAGGGTTATGGCCATGCCATAACCCTTTTTTTATGTCATTTTTCGCTTGGGGGGCCATTTCCCCACTCGTTCCCACGCTTTGCGTGGGAACGCATTTTTGACGCTTTGCGTCCAAAACCCGGCGCAATCCATGCTAAAAACGCGCAATCTCCAGCAACCCCTCCCCACCCGCATAATTGCGCGCGCTCGAATATCTCCAATGTTCCGGGGCGTCCACATACCCGCGTTTAACCGGGTTATAATGTATGTATTCAATTTTTTGAAGCATCATTTCTTCGTTTATAATGGCCTGCGGATGACTGCCTTCCTGCCATACTTGGTACTGGCGGTCCTTTTTATGCGCAAGCTTATGGTATTGCAGCGTTTTAAGAATGTGGCTTGCGTGTCTTTCCTCCAGAAAATCAATGATCTGTCTGGCGGTGTAGGATTTGAATATAGCAATTTCTTTGTTCAATCTGCCGGAAGACAGGATCAGGTGGATATGATTTTCCATAATAACATAGGCATAGATGATTATCCGGCTCTGGTCCTGTAAAAATGAAAGGGAATCCAACAAGAAGCGGACAACCGTGGGGCTGCTGAACAACGGCAGCCATTGGATCGTTGTACAGGTGACAAAATGGGGCCTGTTCATTTCAATAATTTTGTAACGGCTTCTGCCCATTTTTCTTTTTCCCAGGATGTTTGATGCTGAGGGGGGACGCAAAGCGTCCGGGATTCATTCCCACGCAAAGCGTGGGAACGAGTAAACGAGTAAAAATTTTCCCCATTCGCTCCCACGCTTTGCGTGGGAGCGAGTAATGATGGACCCCCCCCCTAAATCCCCCTTTATCAAAGTGGGACTTAAAGGAATCGGTCTTTTTTATAAGCCGGGTATGCAAAACCGGCCTACAGGAGCTTAAAGGAATCGGCCACCTACCCTTCTATTTCAGCCCGATATCCCAGTTCCACAAGCCCTGGCGTTTTTTCATCTGAACCGCGTCCGGAACGGGTTCCTTGAGGTGGACAAATACCCGGTAGCCGATTTTTTTGAGCTGATCCCGGACAGGGGTCAAATCCATGGGCCAGTTGGGATATACCCAGTAATTGTTGTCATATTTGCGTATCCAGGCATGCTCGCCCTTGGGGCTGACAAAGGGTTTTTCCATGCCGATGGCATCGGAGACACTGCGCGAGATGCAAAGCGGCCAGTTGCCGGACACCACAATGCCTAAGGGCAGCGGGCTTTTGGCGGGAAGCTTGGTATAGTCGGTTTTTCCAAGTTCAGGGCTTACGATGACACCGGAGAACCCCATAAAGGAGAGCACTTCAGCGGCCAGATCATTGGCCGTATTGCAGAACGGACCGGCCCACAAACGCAGATTGGCATCATCCGGAAAAAAGGCGATCTGCCAGGGCGCATTCAGCACAAAATTACGGCAGCGATTCTTCAAGGCCTGATCGATTAAAGCCGCAAACGCGGCTTCCTCATCCGGCCAGATCACCGGGGGCAGCCAGTACCAGACGCGATAGTCCTCTGTCATCTGAATTTCCGGGGCTTCAGTAGACAGCCAAACGCCCACATGCTCTTGTTTGTCCGGATTTTTCTCCGGCATTTCCCGGTAAACGGTTAAATCAAAGGGCTGAAACTGCTTGATGGCCCGCTGCGGCCGATCCGCCCGGAAACGGGTTTTTGGGGGCTCCGGCGCCCTGATCTGCTCCAGCTGGTTTTCTAATTCGGCCATGGATTGATCGAGTTCGCCTTCCCGGCGGTCAATTAAAAACACTGCCGTCGCATTTTTGGGACGATCTTTTTCACTGAAATTCAGGTACAGGTTGCCCTTTTTGGGCACATTTTTATTGACCCGGTAAATCCGGTGCCAGGGCTCATCTTCATAGCCGATCCGCAGCACATCATTGTTGAACAAGGCCATCCGCGGCTCAAGATAGGGTTTCTTGTTGGGCCCCTGGATTTTTCCCACCAGCAACCCGGAGCCGGTGTGGTCCTCGACATCAATGGGTGAGAACGGCCGCTGGGGCAGAAAATAAAAATGCGTCCCTTTCCGGCCCAGGGCATAGTCGAGGTATTCGGACACCGCCTTTTTCGCCTCCCGGTCATTGGGATAATCCCGGATCATCCGGTAGGCGGCTGTGGTGTAATAGACATAGTGCGGCCCCTTTTTCCGGCCCTCGATCTTTAAGGCGGAGATTTGGGGGATCTCCACAAGCAGCTTGGCCAGCACATCCAGCCACAGATCCCGGCAGGAAAAAAACTTTTGGCGCGCGCCGGCCTGCTCATAAAACCTTCGGCAGGGCTGCACGCACCTTCCCCGAAGCCCGCTTTTCCCGCCCAGATAGCTGCTCCAGTAGCATCTGCCGGAAACCGCATAGCAGAGGGCCCCGTGCACAAACACTTCAAGGGAGAGATCATTGCCGCAATTTTCCGCCATTGCCTTGATTTCATCGATGCTTAGCTCCCGGGGCAGCACCACGCGGCTGATATCCGGCAGCCCCCGGATAATATCCAGGGCTCCGGGAAAACTCACATTGGCGATGGTGGAGAGATGAATCTCGCCCCGAAACCCGGCCTGGCGGGCCAGGGACAGAAGCGCCAGGTCCTGGATGATCAGCCCGTCCGGCCGGACCTGGCGGCTTAACTGCTGGATCAGCCGGCCGGCATCGTCGAGTTCATCCGGTTTGATCAGAGTATTGATGGCCACATACACGGCTGTGTTCCGCTCATGGGCAAGGCCCGTAAGCCGGGCC
Source organism: Desulfobacterales bacterium (assembly GCA_034520365.1). Taxonomy (NCBI): domain Bacteria; kingdom Pseudomonadati; phylum Thermodesulfobacteriota; class Desulfobacteria; order Desulfobacterales; species Desulfobacterales bacterium. The sequence goes on along the minus strand of JAXHNP010000006.1, from coordinate 74,501 downwards.
AGCTCCGGTATGGTAAAGTTCTCCGCCGCCATCCGGGCGGAGAACTGTTTTAACCCGCAGTAGATGGCGTCCGCTTCAGCGGAAAGGGCGGCCAGAAACGCCGCCTTGCTGCCGGCAGGGGCCAGGATTTCGGGGGTGCCGGGCCGCCGACCGGGGACATTGGAAACTTGGGATTCAGTCATAAAAAATTCAAAACTCACTTAATTGATTTAAATAATTGATTATCTTCTTGCTCCGGCGCGGATATGATGATATATACTTGAAATTTCAAAATCAATCCTAATTATGAAGCAGGGTAACTTTTTAAGATTTCCCGTCACTGTCGCTCCTCGAAATGACAGTGGCGGAAGGCTAAAGTTAATGGCAGTAAGAATAACAGCAATATTTTCAAATCATAAAGAGTAAGATTAAGCGTAAGACGGGATAGGAAAGGATATATTATGAAAATAGCGGTCAGCGGCAAGGGCGGGGTGGGCAAAACCACATTTGCCGCCATGATGATACGGGCGTTTAACGATAACAACAAGAAAGTCCTGGCCATTGATGCGGATCCGGATGCAAACCTCGCCTCCGCCGTAGGCATCGAGAATGCCGAATCCATTACGCCGATCTCGGAAATGAAGGATCTGGTCTATGAGCGCACCGAGGCCCAGCCCGGCTCCATCGGCGGATTTTTCAAATTAAACCCCAAGGTGGACGACCTGCCGGAGGCACTCTCCGCCAAGCTCGGCAACATCAAACTCATGCGCCTGGGCGGCGTTAAAAAGGGAGGTTCCGGCTGTATCTGTCCGGAAAGCACCCTTTTGAGAGCGCTTGTCACCCATATTGTGCTGGCCCGGGATGAAATGGTGATCATGGATATGGAGGCGGGGATCGAACACCTGGGCCGGGCCACCGCCAAAGCGGTGGATAAACTGGTGGTGGTGGTTGAGCCGGGCCGGAGAAGCATTGACACGGCCACCCACATCCGCTCGCTTGCCGGAGAAATCGGTTTAAACGCCATCTCCCTGGTGGGCAACAAAATCCGCAGCCCAAAGGATGAAGAATACCTTAAAACCCACCTTTCCGATTTTGAATTCCTGGGGTTTCTGCCCTATGATGATGCGCTCATTGAAGCGGATCTAAACGGCGTATCCCCCTATGACGTTGAATCTGAATCCAAAGAAAAAATAGCCGATATCATACAGCATCTAAATGACTGAACCCAAGCGAAGCCCCCGGCGAAAACCCAATAAAAACAAAAAACCGACGGCCGGCAAGCTTAAACCCGGCGCAGACGGCAAGCTTAAAAGCGTATTTGCCGGCATCGGGGTGCCGGAGCAAAAACCTTTCCAGCCCGACCCGTTCCAGGAAGAAGCGCTGGAGGCCATCCAACACGGAGACTGCCTGGTCACCGCCCCGACCGGGGCCGGTAAAACATGGATTGCGGAGCAGGTTATCCGGCGAACGCTGGATCAACAGGGAAAAGCCTGGTATGCCTCGCCGTTAAAAGCTTTGACCAACTCCAAATACAGCGAATTTTCTAAGATTTTCGGTGAGGCAAATATCGGTATTCTGACCGGCGACCGCAAGGAGAACACCGATGCCCCGATTATTGTGGGTACAACGGAGATCCTGCGCAACCAGCTCTATGATGCCATGCACCGGGGCGAAGATCTGGACACGGATTTTGTCATCCTGGATGAAGCCCATTACTTAGGCGATGAGGACCGGGGCGTGGTATGGGAAGAAACCATGATTTACCTGCCGGTGCGAATTCCTATGCTGCTCCTGTCCGCCACCATCGGAAACGCCGATCGGATCGCCGGCTGGCTGGAGTCCATCCGGGGCCGGACCTGCTATGTGGTGGAGGAGACTCAGCGGCCGGTGCCGCTCTACCCCCTGTTCATGCACCCGTCCGGCACGCTTTTTCCGCTGCTTTCCGGGCAGAAATCCCGCAAATCCAATATTCTGCTTTATAAAAAAGTCCTAAAATACATCGACAACAAACAGGCCGCTCGGTTCAGCCAGTTTAACCAGCTGCCCAGGATGGGCGAGATCCTTCGGATCTTAAACAAATACCGGCTGCTGCCGGCCATTTTCTTTTTAAAATCCCGGGCGGACTGCGACAACGCCCTGGCGCTGTGCCCCAAAACCGCGGTCAATGATGATCCTGAGCGAAAAAAAGAGCGCCTGCGCCGGATTGAGGAATTGATCGCCGCCACCCCCCGTATGGCTGATCACAAGCAAATGAAATATTTAAAATACGTGGGGGTGGCCGCCCATCACAGCGGCCAGCTTCCGGCCTGGAAGCTTTTGATCGAGACCCTGATGACCGAGGGCCTTTTGGATGCCGTATTTGCCACCTCCACCGTGGCCGCAGGCGTCAACTTTCCCGCCCGAACCATCGCATTTTTGAACTCCGACCGGTTCAACGGCCGGGAGTTTGTTCCCCTGACTCCCACGGAATTTCATCAGATGACCGGCCGGGCCGGCCGCCGGGGGATGGACAATATCGGGTTTGCGGTATTGATCCCCGGCAAATTCATGGACACACGCCTTGTGGCCAAACTCATCCATGCGCCGGCATCCGATGTGTACAGCCAGATCAAAATCAACTTCTCCATGGTCTTAAACCTGATGCTGTCCCACACACCGGGGGAGGCCAAGCTGCTATTGGAGAAGTCCTTTGCCACCTATCTGCTGACCACCAAGGGCCGCAAAAAAAAGTTCCGCCGGATCTTCGGCGACGATCCGGATATCCTCTGGCGTGAGTTCCTCCGGCACCTTGACTTTTTAAAAGAAAAAGAATACGTTACAGAAGATGACCGCCTCACGGCGGATGGCCGGTGGGCCTCGCAGCTCAGGATCGATCACCCCCTGATGGTAGCTGAGGGCTTCCGTCTGGGGCTGTTTCCGAATACCGATCCGGCGATTCTGGCCGGCATCATGGCCTCATTTGTCAATGAGCGGGAAACCGATGATGAATCGATTCCACCATCGGAGATCCCCAAACCCCTTTTAAGTCGGTTCAAACAGATTGAACAGGGCCTGAATCCGTTTTTAATTGAACTCTTGCGTAGCGGCTTTGACGCCCCGGACCTATATTTTCTGCCCGCGTTGACCCTGTACATGTGGGCGCGGGGCGTGCCCTGGGAGAAGGTGCTGGACATCTCGGGCATGGCCGAAGGCGACCAGGCCATGCTCATCCTGCGGACAGCGGATAACCTCCGCCATATCCGAAATATCGGCCATGTATTTCCTGAAGCCGCGGAAACCGCAATTACCGCCATTGAACTCATTTTAAGGGACCCGGTGATTTCGACACATGATTTATAATGGCCCGGCATGGATATTATACACGGTTTTATCCTGACCCTTAACATACTGCTCTCCCTGACCACGGCCGGGCATGCGCTGCTTCACAAGCGAACCCCCTCCTCGGCTTTGGGCTGGATTGCGGTATGCCTGATTTTCCCCTTTGTGGGCGCCTTTCTATATTTTCTGTTCGGTATCAACCGGGTGGAAACCCGCGCCAGAAAGCTGGAGGACAAGCGGTCCGCCTATTCGCTTGGGGGCCACGAATACCAACAGGCTGTCTCCGAGGTCTCCATCGCTGCCTCCCAGTTGAAGCTGCCCCGCTCCTATGCGCAAATTGCCCGGATTTCAGACAGGGTCACCCGGCTGCCGCTGGTTGACGGAAACCGCGTGGACCTTCTGCCCGGCGGCGAAACCGCCTATCCGGAAATGATTGAGAGCATTGACCAGGCGAAACACTATGTATTTCTAACGACTTATATTTTTGAAACCAACAAAACCGGTCGGGACTTCATCGAGGCCCTCTCCCGGGCGGCCCGGCGCGGTCTGGATGTTCGGGTGATGATCGATGGCGTGGGGGAATACTATTATTTCCCGCGAGCCGGCGCCCTTCTTAAAAAACGGGGGGTAAAAGTGGCGCGGTTCATTCCGCCAAGCCTTTTTCCGCCCACCATTCATATTAACCTGCGCAATCACCGGAAAATATTAATCGCAGACGGAAAAATCGCCTTTACCGGGGGGATGAATATTGGCGATCGCCATCTGGCCCATCATACAAGCAACCGCTCCCGCGTGATTGACATGCATTTTCGGCTCAAGGGCCCGGTGATCATGCAGATTGAACAGGCGTTTTTGGAAGACTGGGCGTTTTGCACCGGTGAGATATCCGCCCCGCGGCCGTCACCCCCGGCCCCAAGCGGGCCGGCCATTTGCCGGGCGATAACAGACGGGCCGAATGAGGATATCAATAAGCTCTCCACCATCATCCTGGGGGCAATCTCCTCCTCCCGGGAGCAGGTGCTGATTATGACCCCTTATTTTCTGCCCTCCCTTGAAATGGCTTCCGCGCTCCAGAGCGCAGCGCTGAGGGGAATTGACGTCAGGATCGTGCTGCCGGGGAAAAACAACCTGCCCTTTATTCAGTGGGCGACCAACAATATGCTTCGGGAACTGCTTTACTGGGGGGTAAGGGTCTATTACCAGCCGCCCCCGTTTGTGCACACCAAATTATTTGTAGTGGATCAGCAGTATGCCCAGATCGGCTCAGCCAATTTTGACCCAAGAAGCTTCCGGTTAAATTTCGAACTCTCCGTTGAAATCTATGATCACCATGTGGCCAAGACTATTGCCAGCCATATTGAACACCGGATCAAACACTCGCAGATAATCCATTTATCGGATATCGATCAGCGGCCGCTGATCATTAAATTCCGGGATGCGCTGATGTGGCTTTTTTCCCCTTATTTCTAAAGGGAGGAGTTCTTGCGCAGCCGCCGATTATAGAGACGCCGCTGCATCCGGGCTTTTACCTGGCGGGACTTTCGGTTGATGAGGGCGTAGGAGTAGCGCACATTTTTTTCCATAATATCCGGGGAATTCTTCAGGTTCGTCCGGAGTTTGGCACCATTTGACGCCACTTTACGCATAAACGCAATCTCTTTGCCCATGATCCGGACTTCGCCGGCGCGCACGGCATCCAGAAAGGCTGTCCGGTCCCCGGGGGTTTGGGCATAGGTCACGGCTTTACCCATCTGATAGAGACTGTGGCCGTCACTGCCCCCGGTGATGGCTTTGTTCATGTTAAATCCCAGCAGCGCACATTGAAGATTCCATTTCTTAAGATTGCCGGCGTTTATCGCCTCCACGCCATCCACCATTTCAAGCAGTTCCTTTTGCCGGTCCGCAGTAAACATGGAATTGCAGACCCCGGTGTACATGGCGCAATAGGGATGCGGGAAGATGATGACCGCTTCATACTTTCTCGCCCGGGAGATGATCTCCTCCATCGTGAGCATCACCGAGGACATGAGCTCCTTTCCCAGAAACGGCATGACCTCCACATCATAAAAATGCATAAGCGCCCTGTATTCATAAAAATAGACCAGGAGGTGGGCCCCTTCCCGGGAGGTGATTTCAATGCCCGGAATACTTAACACATCCTTGAACGCCTGCATTTCGAGGGCGCCGGCCACGGCATTGTGATCGGTGATTGCGATGCCAATGCCCAGACTTCTCGCCTTTCTGGCGACTTGCCGGGGGGTATTCACGCCGTCGGAAAAACGGGTGTGGAAGTGAAGGTCAAAAACGCTGTGGGTTTTATTTAACTCTGCTATATCGGGCAATTCAAAAATCACCCGGTTGGCGCGATCATCCATTAATGGTTCGGGTCCTTTAGCAACAACCTGTATTTTTTTACACAATACCAATAAACTGGCATGGTGTTATATTAAGATTTAAATATAGCATATCAACCCGTCAAACACAACTTGGTTTATTTTTTGGCCAGGGCAAATTTGTTCTGTATCCAAATCGAAATCGCTATCGGGATCGGGATCGAAATCGAAAAAATATGACTCTTGGACACGAAAAGCTGGACGTCTATCGCCTTTCAATAGGCTACGTTGCATGGGTTTACGAGAAGGCCGACAGCCTGAACGGAGTCCATCGGCCCGCCCGGGATCAATGGCTTCGGGCCAGATCCAAATCGAAATCGCTATCGGGATCGGGATCGAAAAAAATATGACCCTTGGACACGAAAAACTGGACGTCTATCGCCTTTCAATAGGCTACGTTGCATGGGTTTACGAGAAGGCCGACAGCCTGAACGGAGTCCATCGGCCCGCCCGGGATCAATGGCTTCGGGCCAGCCAGTCGATACCGCTCAATATCGCCGAAGGTAATGGCAAGACCGCGGAAGCCGACCGAAGGCGTTATTTCGAAATCGCTCGTGGCTCCGCGCTTGAGTGCGCGGCGATTCAAGATGTGCTGGTTGTCGGCAAGGCGCTGGACAAGATGGAAAGCCGGAACCGCAAGGATGAACTCGACCGTATGGCCGCGATGCTCAGCCGTCTCGGCGGAAGAGGATACCAAGTTCGAGAGGATCAGGAAGTCTACAGCATCGATTTCGATCCCGATAGCGATTTCGATCCCGATTTCGATCCCGATTTCGATCCCGATAGCGAGGAAAACGAATCCCAACCTTAGCGTTAACAGGACCGGGGGTATGGATTTTGCGGTTAGAACAAATTAGCCGTGATTTTTTTGGCCAGGGCAAATTTGTTCTGTCTTTTTTTAGGCAGGCACGGTGGCCTGCCCTACGGCGACATGCGTCGTAGAGTCGGCTTAATAATACAAAAGCCCCGGGTTGGATTGCAACCCGGGGCTTATGATTTACCAAAAGCAGAACTGTCAGTACTAAAGTTCTTTAATTTTTTCGGTCAGTTCCGGCACAAACTCCAGGATATCGGCTTCGATGCCCACGTCTGCCACCTGGAAGATCGGGGCCTTGGCATTTTTGTTCACGGCTACGATAAAGGGATTGCCCTTAACGCCGCCCATATGCTGGAATGAGCCGCTGATGCCTAAGGCCATGTAGACTTTGGGCTTTACGGTCTGTCCGGAAGTCCCCACCTGGCGGGCTTTTTCAAGCCACTTGGCATCAACGATCGGCCGTGAACAGGAGACATCCGCGCCCATGGCTTCGGCGAGATCAAACATCGTCTCAATGTTGTCTTCGTCTTCAACGCCGCGGCCAACGGATACGAGAACTTCTGATTTGGTGATATCGACTTCACCGGCTTCGGCCTGGACCGTCTCAAGATATTTGCGCTTAACGGAGATATCTCCGGTATCGCCGGACTTGTCCGCCACATCCCCGCCGCCGGACTTACTTTCATCCGGCTGAAATACGCCGGGGCGGATATTGACCACTGCGCCGCTGGAAATATCCGCATGGACATGGGCGCTGACCTGGCCGGCGAACTCCTGCCGGATTACCTTCAGGGTATTTCCCTCAAGGCCTTCCACATCAACGATATCCGGTACAAACGCGGAATCCATCTTAATTGCCAGGCCCGGGCTCAGATCCATTCCCAAATGGGCATGCGGCACCAGCAGAACACAGTCGGCCGGCAGAATATTGACCAGCGCCTTGCGCGCGGCTTCGGCATCCGGAAAGGAGAAAGCAGCGTTATCAACTTTCCAGACCGCATTGTAAGAGGCGGCCACATCATTTGCGGCCTTATCCAGATCCCCGCCGGATCCCATGACAACGGCAGTTACAGGTGCATCCGGGAAGATCTTTTTGGCAGCTGTCAGCAACTCCAGCGCGGAATCATCCGCGACTCCCTGGTCATGCTCAATATATGCAAAAATATCAGCCATTATTTCAACCCTCCTTTGGCTTTCAAGTATTCAATGAGTTTTTCAATAATCTCTTCCGTGCTGCCCTCCAGCATTTCGGCGCCTTCGCCCATTTCCGGCATGAAGTAATCCATGCGCTTGACTCTGGCCCCCTTTTCGCCAACGGTTGATGCATCAATGCCGAGATCTGAAGCCCCCTGTTCCGGAATTTCAACCGATGCCACTTTCCGGATACCGCGGATACCGACATAACGGGGTTCGTTGATACCTGTCTGGATGGAAAGAACACAAGGCATTTCAATCTCATACATATCCTGATTGCCGCCTTCAACCTCGCGGCCGACTTTGAGCTTGCTGTCCTGCACCTCGATGGTGTTGACCAGAGAGGCATAGGGGACATCCAGCATGGCAGCCAGCATGCCGCCAACCTCTGCCGCCCCGTCATCGGCCTGGGCGCCGGTCAGGATCAGATCATAATTGCCTTTCTTGACGGCCGCGGCCAGGATTGAGGCAATGCCTCTGCCGTCGGAGCCTTCAAAGGCGTCATCGGTCAACAGGAGTCCGTTCTGGGCGCCCATGGCCATCTCGCGGCGCAGCACCTCTTCAGATTCCTCGTCTCCGACGGTGACGACAGTCACTGAGCCGCCCACTTTGTCCACGATCTGGATGGCTTCTTCGACCGCGTAGTTGTCCCACTCATTGACCGAATACACCAAGTCGTCTCTTTCGATGTCGTTTCCCTCGCTGTTGATTTCAATCTCATTTTCAGCAGTGTCGGGAACGCGCTTTACACATACCAAAATTTCCATATTCGCCTCCACCTGATCTGTTTAAAGTTGGTGTTGGGTTTGGGCATTGGGTGTTGGTCCAATACCTAACCGCTAATTTATTTAATAATATGGTTGGCGATCAGTTCACCCAGATCAATCGCCTCCATTTTGCCTTCCAGGCCGGCCACCTTGATGCCGTCCTCCAGGTTGGTCAGGCAGAACGGACAGGCGGTAACGATCACATGGGCGCCCGCCTTCTGGGCCATTTTCACGCGCCTGACCCCCATGCGCTCATCTTCCGTGGGTTCGTAAAAGAGCATCAGCCCCCCGCCGCCGCAGCAGAATGAACGATCCCGGCTTCTCAGCATTTCCGCCCGCTTAATGCCGGGGATACAGTCAATCGCCGCCCGCGGGTCTTCATACATCTCGTTATGGCGCCCCAGGTAACAGGGATCATGATAGACAAACACCTTGTCCTTTTCCTCTTCCGTAACGCCGGAGAGCTTGAGTTTGCCTGATTTAACCCCTTTCAGCACCGTCTGGCTGATATGTTCCACCGCCGGCAGATCGGTATATTCATTTTTCAATGCGTTATAAGCGTGTGGATCACCGGTAACGATCCGTTTGACGCCGGCATTTTGAATCGCCTCGGTGTTCTGGGCTTTGATGTCCTGAAAGAGCATTTCCTCGCCAAACCGCTTGATTTCATTGCCGGAGTCTTTTTCCGCTTTGCCCAAAACCCCGAAGTCAATCCCTGCGGCGCAGAGAATCCTGGCATTGGCCTGGGCCACGGACTGCATCCGGTCGTCATAGGAAGTACAGGAGTCAACAAAATAAAGGATTCCAGCAGTTTCACCTTTCTCGAGAATTTTTATTTCACAGTCCTCGATATCCTTGGTCCAGTCTGCCCGCTTTTTCTCAAGCTTCCCATAGGGATTGCCGCGTTTTTCAAGGGATTGAAGCGGCTTTTGCAGGGACTGGGGCACATTGCCCTCATCCACCATCCCGCGGCGCAGGTCCACAATCTTGTTGATATATTCGATTCCCAGCGGACATTCCTGCTCGCACGCCCCGCAGGTGGTGCAGGACCAGATTTCATCCTCACTGTAAATATCGCCGATCAGCGCTCCGCCACCAGCGGCGAATTCCCCCATCAGCGGATAATGGGAGAATGCATAGTCTCTTCCTTTAAGAGAAATAAACCGCGGCGAGAGCGGCCGCCCCACCGTGTTGGCCGGGCAGTTGTCCGAGCACCGGCCGCAGTCCGCGCAGGTATAAAAATCCAGGATATCCTTCCAGGTAAAATCCTCATACTTTTTAACCCCAAATGATTCCAGATCATCCAGTTCCGCTTCGCTGACCCCGTAGCGGACCGGCCGGATATTGCCTTTTTCCAGGCGCATGAAGAAGACATTGAAAATCGAGGTAATAACATGGAAGTGCTTGCCCAGGGGAAGAAAACACAAAAATGTGAAGAATACAATATCGTGGACGTAATAAGAGAGGATATGCACATTCTGCAGCATGGCCTGGGATTCATCCACAAGCAGGCTTTTAAAGAACCAGCCCAATGTGGCTGGGGCCAGAAAATCAGGCGTGACGCCAACCTGAATCTGTGCGGCCACATGCGCGGCCTCAAACAGGCTCTCCGAGACCATCAGGGCGGCGATAAAAAAGAGCACCAGCATGGCCTCCCATGTGTGGTCATGGGGATAGGCCTTGGTGTACTGATAGCGTTCGGGCTTGAAGATGCCCCGCCGGATGGCGGCGATAATCACGGCAAAGAATACCGCGGTGGCCGCATAATCTTTTAGCGCGTAGTAGATATCGCCCAGAAATGTGTTTAACCCGGGGAATACGAAATCCGCGGAAATTCCTTTGATCACCAGTTCTGTTGACCGGATGGAGAGAATCAGAAAGCCAAAGAAAATGATGATATGTATAACCCCGGCCATCATGTATCGGGGCTGCCGCCATTGCGCCAGCCAGATTTTAAGAATATTTTTGATCCGCTCCGCCGGACGGTCAAATCGATGGTCCGGCCGGGCCTTCACGATCGGCGCCAATCGCTTGGCGATAATATAAGCAAACAGAGCGACAGCCACCACCGGTATCAGCACAGAAAATATCACGGTGGGGATGCCGAAAATATCAAAACTTGCCGGTGACTGCAGTAATGGTTCCATGATATGCGTTCCTTCTCCTTTCTTCGCGTCAAATCGCCCGGCGCATCAACCGCTGCGAGGTCGACGATATCTAAAAATCCGAATATACTATGAATGAACGTTCATTCATAGGTGAAAACGCCCGGTCAGTCAAGAAAAAATTCAGTCGCTTGCGAGTTAACGGTATCCCGGACAATTGGCCGTTTAACCGCCAAAAAAGTCAGGGGGCCCCTCGCCTTTTCGAAGCCCCCTGAACCGATACCCTTTATGAATTTTCTGTTTACCCAACTTAGGTGTTTCCTAAATTGAGCGATTTTAGGTAGTTATTTATCCGATAAAGGAGGCTTCATCAATTTCAACAACCGCGCCGTTGGTTCCCAGAATCGCATTCATTTTGCCCAGCGCGCTTGGCAGCACGGTGTAAGCCATGAACTCAAGGCTTTTAATCTGGCCCTCGTAAAAGGGCACATCCTTTTTCTTGGCCTTGGCCAGGGCTTCCTTGGCAGCCACGGCCCGCCACAGCAACATCCAGGAAAGCACCACGTCGCCGCAGGCTTCCATGAACGGATAGGCAAAGCCAAAGGCCTGCAGAACTTTTTCAGACATGGCGGTTTTGCCCATATGCATGGCCGCTTCACCCAGCTTGTTCAAGGCTTCTTCAACCTTGGCCGCCATATCTTCCAGGCCCTCAATGCCCTTAGCCCAGTTGATGGTATTATTGACCTCGCCCATCAGATCCATGACCAGCTTGCCTTTTTTCATTCCCAGCTTCCGGCCGAGCAGATCCATCGCCTGGATGCCGTTGGTTCCCTCGTAAATCTGGGTGATGCGGCAGTCCCGCATGAGCTGCTCCTGCGGATATTCGCTGATGTAGCCGTAGCCGCCATAGACCTGCATGCCCCAGTTGCACACGTCAAATGACCGGTCGGTGACATAGCCCTTGGCAATCGGAATCAGCAGATCAATCAGGCCGAGATATTTTTCGGCTTCCGCTTCGTCATCGGTGGTATTGGCTTTGTCCTCACAAAAGGCCACATAGTAGAGCAGGCTTCTCATGCCTTCCACGTAGGCTTTCATGGAAAGCAGCATCCGCCGGACATCGGGGTGGTTGATAATGGTGACCGCCGGGGCGTCCTTTTCCATCATTTTCAGGAGATGCCGGCCCTGAACGCGCTCTTTGGCATAATTCACCGCATTGATATAGGAGGCGGTCGCGCAGGCGAATCCCTGCATGCCAACCAGCAGCCGGGCTTCGTTCATCATCAGGAACATGGCCCGCATGCCTTTGTTCTCTTCGCCCAACAGCGTTCCGATGCAGTTGCCCTTATCGCCCAGGTTCAACGTACAGGTAGAATTGGCATGGATGCCCATTTTCTCTTCAATGCCCACGCAGGTCACATCGTTGAATTCGCCCAGGCTGCCGTCGTCATTGACCCGGTATTTGGGGACCAGAAACAGGGAAATCCCCTTGGTGCCGGCAGGCGCGCCCTCGATCCGGGCAAGGACCGGGTGCACAATATTTTCTGTCAAGTCATGCTCACCACTGGAGATAAAAATCTTCTGGCCGGTTATGGCGTAGGTGCCGTCGCCGTTGGGCACCGCCTTGGTTTCCAGTGCGCCGACGTCGGAGCCGGCATTGGGCTCGGTAAGAAGCATGGTGCCGCCCCATTTGCAGGTGAACAGATTCTTCAAATAGAGTTTTTTCTGCTCATCCGTGCCGAATGCTTCAACCAGTTTACCCGCCCCATGGGTCAGGCCGGCATACATCATAAAAGCATAGTTAGCGCCGTTGAAATACTCGGACGCTGCCATGGCAACCGACCGGGGCATCCCCTGCCCGCCGTAATCCGGATCTTCAGGCATTGCGGTCCACTCCCCCTCGCAAAGCAATTCAAACGGCCGCCTCAGCACTTCCGGTATCGTGACTTTCCCATTCTCAAAGGTGCAGCCCTGCTCATCGCCTTCTTTTCGGCTGGGCAGTATTTCCTTGATGGCCAGGTTGCGGGCCTCGGAAATAACCAGATCCACCGTTTTCTTGTTAAACTCGGCGTAGCGTTCATGCTTGCTGAATTGATCCACGTTCAGTTGCTCGTGAAGGACAAAATCGACATCCCTTCGGTCATTAATTGATTGTGCCATATCCTTTTGCTCCTTTTAGTGAAATAATAATAATGTTAATGCCTTGTCTGTATTTTTTGACCGATCCCCTGCAAATAGAGATCCACCAGGGGATCTGCCATGGATACCAGATCATACTTTCCGCCGGTGGTGACCCAGGTATTGATCACCTCGTTGACCGCGCCCAGAATGAAGCGTTTGCCGAGTCCGATCTGAAAATTTTTCCGGATCGTCCCCTCCTTCTGGCCCTGGACGATGATTTCGCCCACAATGTCCAGATACATCTTGGTGATGTCCTTTATATACTCATCCGCAATGTAGCGGGCCTGAAGGGCTTCCCGCTGAAAGACCACGGCCATGTTCCGATCCCGCTGGAATTCGGACAAATGCCGGCGGATCAAATTTCTTAGCTTATCCTCGGCGTTTTCCGCCTGCTCCACCGTTTCCCGGAAGCGCTGAAACACCAGACGGGTCTTATGGCTGAAAAAATTATTCAGGATGTCCGCTTTATTTTTGAAATAGATATAGATGGTCCCGTCAGCGACGCCGGCCTCGCGGGCAACCTGGGAAATGGTGGCCTTATAAAACCCCTGCTCGGCAAACACCTTGATGGCGGCATTTAATATCAGTTGGTACTTGCCGTTGCTCTTGTTTGTCTTTTCTTGGCGCGAAATAATGACACCTCTCTGTTAAAAATGAATACTCATTCACTGAATGAGTATTCATTCATTAACAAACCAAATTTTTCGCTGTCAAGAAAAATATTCGGCTTTTTTACCCAAATTGAGCGATTTTCAAGTCTACCGCAGAGAGAGGAAAGATGACGCCGAGCGATGGAGGCCTGTGCGAGACGTCACTTGACGCCTTAGATGCGGTGACATTTTCCCGGCAGGCTATTCCTTCACCCGTTCCACATACTGCCCGGTCCGGGTATCAATGCGGACTTTTTCACCTTCCTCGATAAACGGCGGGACCTGGACCACGTATCCGGTCTCAAGGGTGGCGGGTTTGGAGCTGCCGGATGCTGTATCCCCTTTCACCCAGGGGTCGGCCCTGGTGATCCGGAGGTCGATAAAATTGGGGAGTGAAATCCCGATGGGTCTGCCGTCAAACAGCAGCACATCGCATTTGGTATTTTCTTTTAACAGCTTGGCCGCGGTCTCACCCACCTGATCCGCGGTCAAAAATTCCTGTTCAAAGGAGGAGGTGTTCATAAAGCAGTACTGTTCGCCGTCAAAATAGAGAAACTCCATTTCCTGCTCTTCCAGATTGGCGGGCTTGAACTTCTCGCCCGACCGATACGTCCGGTCAAACTGGGCGCCGGTCAGCATATTTTTCAGCCGGCACTTATAAAGCGCCTGGCCTTTGCCGGGCTTGACAAACTGGAAATCCGCAATCACATGGGGTTCCCCATCAATTTCGATTTTCAGTCCTTTGCGAAGGTCGCCGCATTCATACATTGTTACTGTCTCCTGTTATTCTAATTTGTTGTCTATCAAAGTGTATTATAAAAAATCTTTTATATTAAATCGTACTCGTACTCGTAATCGTAATCGTACTCGTACTCGTAATCGTAATCGGAAACAAAAATTTTCGAGTACGAGCACGAGTACGCGTACCGGCCTGCTCGCGCAGGCCTGAGTACGATTAACTGCCTTGTTATCTTAAAAATTTAATATTTTCAAAAAATCGTCTTGCTAAAAAGCGCCTCTTCCGCCCGACGGGCCTCCTTGACGAACTTTCGAACATTTTCCCAATCCTTTTTAAACCGGATCGGATTTCCGGCATCATCCACCGCATTGGTCCGGGTACAGCTGTCCACCCCGGCCGGGCGCACGTATACGGCGCTGTCATAGACATTATCCGGCGACAGTCCGCCGGCCAGGATAACCGGTATCCGGCTGTTCGCCGCCAACTCAGAGGCGGCACGCCAGTCACAGGTTTTTCCGGTAATTCCCACAAACCCGCATACCGGCTGCACCGCACCGCCGGTTATCCAGGTATCGGTTAAAAAATAATCACTCACCGGCTCAAGCAAACGGGCAAATTCCAATACCCGCCCCTTTGGGTTGTTGCCGGCTTCCGCAATCGGGATGGAGCGCATGATTTCAATGTCCGGAAAGCGCGAGCGGATTTCTGCCTGCAAATCAAGCAAGGGCTTAAGGGATGCGGCCAAATCCGGCTCCCCGGCAAAAGCGGTTAAATCCTCGCAAAAATGCACAATATCCGGCTGATAGTAGCCAAGGGCGGAAAACACCGTTTCTCTGTCATTAAACAGGAGGATCAAGCTGCTTTTCGCATTTGCAGCCCCCGCCGCCCGAATGGTCTCGTAAATGGCGGGCTGCCGCCAGTCTTTTTCAGAAAGGATCACACTTCCGATATGATCCACTCCGCAATCAGCGCACAACCTAGCCTCATCCGGTGTCTGAATCTCGTAAATCTGTGTAATCAATCGTTCCACGGACATTTAAAACGCTAACAGCTTAAAATTCAGTTGACATTTCCGGCTTGCTTTAACATATTAATTTTATTTAATCAAATTGTTTGCGTACGCAGATAAGTATTTATTTTTCCAGGCTTATGAGGCATTCATGGTCATTGTTATCGATTTCGGGTCTCAATACAATCAGCTAATCGCCCGCCGTGTTCGCGAATGCCGCGTATACTGCCAGATTGAACCGCCATTTGCGGATATTGAGACCATTAAAGCGCTAAATCCACAAGGCATTATCCTCTCCGGCGGCCCGGCGAGCATATATGAGACTAACAGCCCGAAAATCGATCCGGCCATATTTGATCTGGGCATTCCGGTCTTAGGGATCTGCTATGGCATGCAGTTTATGATCCATGCCCTGGGAGGCACAGTGGAAAAGGCGGGCAAGCGCGAATACGGTTTTGCCGAATTAAACATAAAGGAGGCATCCGGGCTTTTTGAAAATATCGAAAATAACACCTCCTGCTGGATGAGCCACGGGGATGCCATTGTCGGGCTTCCCCCCGATTTTACGGTCACCGCATCCACGGCCAACACCGATTTTGCCGCGGTGGCCAATCCCAAACAAAATCTCTATGGCCTGCAATTTCATCCGGAAGTCCATCATACGCCCAAAGGCAAACAGATGCTCAAAAACTTTATTGTGAGGATCTGCGGCTGCAAGCAGAACTGGACCATGAAAGCCTTTGCCCGGGATGCCATCTCCACCATCCGCGAATCGGTGGACGACAAAAAGGTGATTCTGGGCTTAAGCGGCGGTGTGGATTCATCGGTTGCCGCCCTTTTAATCCACAAAGCCATCGGCAAGCACCTCACCTGTATATTTGTGGATAACGGGCTGCTTCGCCTAAACGAAGGCGAGCGGTTAAAAAAACTGCTTAAGCAGCACCTGGACATCAACATCCGGTTTGTTAATGCCCGGAAGCCGTTTTTATCCGCTCTGGCCGGTGTGAAGGATCCTGAGAAAAAGCGCAAAATTATCGGCAAAGTTTTCATGGACGTATTTGAGAATGAGGCCAAAAAAATTGAGGGCGCGGAATTTCTGGCCCAGGGCACCCTTTATCCGGATGTCATTGAATCACGCTCCGCCTTTGGCGGCCCCACTTCGATCATTAAATCCCATCATAATGTAGGGGGGCTTCCCAAAAAAATGAAGCTTAAACTGGTGGAGCCGCTGCAATACCTGTTTAAAGATGAGGTGCGCAAACTCGGTAAAACCATCGGACTGCCGGAAGAGCTGGTCTGGCGTCAGCCCTTTCCCGGGCCCGGTCTGGCCGTTCGGATCATCGGGGAAATCACCCAGCGGCGCTTGTCCATATTGAGAAAGGCGGATGCCATTCTGCTGGAGGAAATCAAAGCCAGCGGCTATTACAAGCGCCTCTGGCAGTCGTTTGCTGTACTGCTCCCGATTAAAAGTGTGGGCGTCATGGGCGATAAGCGGACCTATGAAAATATTATCTCCATCCGGGCGGTGACCAGCAAGGACGCCATGACCGCGGACTGGGCGAGGCTGCCGTATAAACTGCTGGGCCGCATCTCAAACCGCATTATCAATGAGGTCGGCGGGGTCAACCGGGTGGCCTATGACATTAGTTCCAAACCCCCCAGCACAATTGAATGGGAATAATATATGGTGGAAGAGAATCAACCCAACGGATTTAAAATCGGGCTGGACAAACCGGAACCCGAAGCCGGGCCATCCGAACCCGAAGCCAAGGTTCCACCGTCTGAAAAAAAAACCAGAAAACCGTCCAAGGTAGAACGGAAATCACCCGGCAATTCGATTTTCCTTTTATTCTTGGGCTTTCTGGTTTTAGGCGCAGGGATGGCCTGGTTCTATTATGATATCCAGGATCGGCTGCAAACCATCAACACATCCGGCTCAGAAGAAATCGCCGAGCTGTCCCGGCAATTGAATGAACAAATCGCAGATATCAGCAATCAGGTATCCGCTCTTGAGCAATCCCTGCAAAAAGAGGTGGCGACGCTAAAATCTTCGATAACTGATACCAGCAGCCGCATTGATAAGCTCCAGGCGGGTGTGGCCGCGTTCGAAAAGGATCTCGGCGGCCTCAAGCAAACCATCAGCCCGATTGAAGCCCGGATTCAAAAAATCAGCAGCGACATAGGCGAATTAACGGACACCACTAAGAAGCTAAAAGCCGCTCAATCCGACATACAAAACCAGATCGCCGCCCATTCAGAAACAATCGACATGGTTTCTGACGCCATGGTGGACCGGGAAACCCTTGACAAGGCGTTGGCAAAAGAACGGGAATTTAATAAACAGAATATGGCGCACACAACAGAAACCCTTTTCAGCGAATTGGCAGCCTATGGGGATAAGCTGAAAACCATGCGCAGTCGTATGGATGACATGCGCAGTCATATGGATGAATTGGAATCCCAAATAGACACGCTGCAAAAGCAGGTTGACAATCAGGCGGCAATGCAAGGACCGATAAAACCGCCGTCAACTGAATCGAATTCAGAAATAATGCCTGTCCCGGAAAACGGACAAATTATCGAGCAGGAAATCGACTAGCAGATGCCGGTAAATTCAAATGACCCCTGAATCGTTAAAAAAAATGCTCAATGCGGTGGCCGGCGGACAGACTTCTGTTGAGGAGGCGGCCGAGTCGCTTAAGCACTTAAGTATTGAAAATATCGAATATGCCCATATTGATCATCACCGAACGCTCCGTAAAGGGTTTCCGGAGGTTATTTTCGGACACGGCAAAACCGCGGCGCAGATCATCGGCATCATGGAAAAAATGGCGCGCCAGGATGAAATCATTCTGGTCACAAGGCTTGATGCGGAAAAGGCAGAAGCGGTCAATAAAATATTTCCGGATGCCGATTACCATCCGGATGCACAAATGCTCGTTCTTTCCCGCAAGGAAGTGCCGATCACAGGAAACGGTGCCATTCTGGTGATGTCGGCCGGTACCTCGGACATCCCGGTGGCCAAGGAAGCCTTTCTTACTGCCCGGGCCATGGGAAATATTGTAGACACCGTATTTGACGTGGGGGTCGCCGGCATTCACCGGCTGTTCAGTTACAAAGAAAAAATCGAGGCCGCGGATATTTTTATTGTGGTCGCCGGCATGGAGGGGGCGCTGCCAAGTGTTGTGGCCGGTCTTGTATCGGGGCCCGTGATTGCGGTGCCGACCAGCATCGGCTACGGGGCGAGCTTTAACGGGCTTACCGCCCTTTTTTCAATGCTTAACAGCTGCAGCTCAAATGTATCGGTCGTAAACATTGACAATGGGTTTGGCGCCGGGTATGTGGCTTCCGCCATCAATCATATATCAGCCAGGCCGCATTTAAAAAAGGAATAGCCGCCATGCGAAGCCTTTTAGCTGTGGGACTCTTAATCGTCACCTTGATTGTGGGTATCCTCGTGATCCAGAACATGAGGACCGAAACCGCAGATGGCACCAAAAAAATAGAATCCATTGATCGGGCCAGGGATGCCAAGAAGACGGCCGAAGAGGCTGGACAAAAAATCAAGGACGATATTGAGGCGCTTGGTGATTAAGGCACTGAGCGAGAAAGGCACTGAGGTCCTGAGGTGCGGAGGTCCTAAGGTCCTGAGGTCCCAAGGCACTGAGGCACTGAGTGAAAAAGGAAAGCTTCCTTTTTAAAAAGATACAATCCTTCCCCCTTAGTGCCTGAGTGCCTCAGGCCCTTAGTGCCTTTTGATTAAGATTAAGAGTAAGACAAAAAAAAAAGCCCCTGGAAGTCGGCGTTATACCGGCTTGTCCAGGGGCTTTTTATATAAAGAATATTTCGGCGGCGACCTACTCTCCCACACAGCTACCCGTGCAGTACCATCGGCGCTAAAGGGCTTAACTTCCGTGTTCGGGATGGTGACGGGTGTGTCCCCTTTGCCATCGCCACCGAAATAAATCCTTGCAATGTAGCCTCATCAAAACGTTCAGACCGAAAAAGATTGTGGCTAAGCCGCACGGCCGATTAGTACCGGTTAGCTCAATGTGTTGCCACACTTACACACCCGGCCTATCTACCTCGTCTTCTTCAAGGGGCCTTCAGTTCCGGTGTCTCCACCGGAAGGGATATCTCATCTCGGGGGGGGCTTCCCGCTTAGATGCTTTCAGCGGTTATCCCGACCGAACGTAGCTACCCAGCTATGCCGCTGGCGCGACAACTGGATCACCATTGGTTCGTCCATTCCGGTCCTCTCGTACTAGGAACAGCTCCCCTCAAATATCCTGCGCCCGCGAAAGATAGGGACCAAACTGTCTCACGACGTTTTAAACCCAGCTCACGTA